>NZ_JAUJTZ010000003.1:0-374615 GCF_030433455.1 Yersinia sp. 22-579
GGAGGGACTTGAACCCTCACGTCCGTAAGAACACTAACACCTGAAGCTAGCGCGTCTACCAATTCCGCCACCATCGCCCAAATGATTTCTTACTATCTACTATCTTGAAGTGAGTAAAACTTCGGATTTATATCACCAGCTTGGTGCGAAGGGAGGGACTTGAACCCTCACGTCCGTAAGAACACTAACACCTGAAGCTAGCGCGTCTACCAATTCCGCCACCATCGCATGTGCTGTGCAATATAAATCTGTACTACGGAGGCGAATTCTAGAGATTTTCGCGGTCAGGTCAATACTTATTTCCCCTAAGCGGGACGTTTGCTGTAAAAAGCATCATATGTTGATCAATTGATTTAATTACTGAAGTTTTCTTTATTGTATGTTCTGTTCCCGAGCTCATCTGATTCGGGTGGGTAATGGGCAAATAGTTTAATTAGCCAATCAATGAGCACTCTCACTCTGGGTGCTAAAAAACGGCCCGGAGGGTACATAATAAATAGCGGCATCACTGGCGGCGGTATGTGAGAGAGCACCTCAATCAATTCGCCTTGCGCTAATTGGCCCTGAATTCCGGCGGTAGGCGCCTGAATCAATCCTAAACCCGCCACACCAGCAGCAATATAAGCATCTGCACCACTGACACTCAAAATACTGGGTAAAATCCGATTTTCAATTTTCCCCTGACAAACAAATTCCAACGGGTAATCGCGATGGTTTAACTGGGAGAAATAGCCTACAGCTTGATGACCAGATAAATCATCCAGCGACACCGGAATACCGTATTTTTCTAAATAAGCCGGCGATGCGCAGGTAATTTGTGGTTGTTGACCAATATTTCGTGCAGCTAATTGTTCATCGTGCGGTAGCCAGGCGCGTAATACACAATCTACACCTTCACGCAGCAGGTCGATGGTGCTGTCATTCGCGCCGAGAATCAATGTGATATGAGGGTAGCGCTGATAGAAATCACTCAAGGCGGGGATGACCACATTTCGTGCCAGTGAATGTGGCATATCAATGCGTACCTTTCCTTCCGGTTGCAACCGCTGGTGGCTGAACAGCGAATCGGCCTCTTCAAATGCCGACAATAATTGCAGACAGCGGTGATAATACAGTGTGCCTTCGGCGGTGATATTCACTTGTCGGGTGGTGCGCACCAATAAGCGCACACCTAAGCGTTGTTCTAATCGCTTTAAGGTGTGGCTGACCGTGGCCCGAGGTAATTGCAGTTTTTCGGCCGCGCGGCTGAAACTGCCCAACTCAACAATACGGACGAATATCCGCATGGCTTGTATCTGGTCCATAATTGCCTTCGCCCATTGTTGGTGTTTTTTGAACAGTGATGAGTGATCTGCATTATTTATCTTTCCTCGTGAAACAACCACACTTTCTTCCGACATCACTAATCGGGAGTATCGCAATGCAACAACGTCAATTAGGTTCGAATGGCCCGCAGGTTTCAGCATTAGGCCTTGGCTGCATGGGAATGAGTGATTTCTACTCCACTAATCAGGATGCTAACGAGTCCATTGCGACTCTACATCGGGCGTTGGAGTTGGGCGTCACGCTGCTGGATACCGCTGATATGTATGGCCCATTTACCAATGAAGAGTTAGTAGGGCGGGCGATTAAGGGCAAACGTGATCAGGTCTTTTTAGCGACGAAGTTCGGTATTGTGCGTGACCCAACCGATCCGACGGTACGTGGTGTGAGCAGCCGTCCTGATTATATCCGCCAGTCGGTTGATGGCAGCCTCAAGCGCTTGGGGGTTGATGTCATTGACCTTTATTACCAGCATCGAGGTGATCCGCGTGTGCCGGTGGAAGATGTCATCGGGACTTTGGCTGATTTGGTCACCGCCGGTAAAATTCGCTATATCGGCTTGAGTGAAGTATCGGCAACAACATTGGAGAAAGCCCATCAGGTGCACCCGATTACTGCGGTGCAGAGTGAATACTCACTGTGGACGCGAGATGTGGAAACTTCCATTCTGGCAACCTGCCAACGATTGGGTGTCGGGTTTGTGGCCTATAGCCCATTAGGGCGCGGTTTCCTGACGGGGGCGATACGCAGCCCGAATGACCTGGCTGCTGATGATTTTCGCCGTAATAACCCACGTTTTCAGGGGGATAACTTTGCTCTGAATCTGGTGCTGGCCGATACAGTAACAAAAATGGCGCAGGATAAAGGGGTTAAACCTTCCCAATTAGCCTTAGCTTGGGTGCTGGCGCAGGGGGAATATATTGTGCCAATCCCAGGAACCAAGCGTCGTACTTATTTGGAAGAGAATCTGGGAGCATTAGATGTGGTGCTTAGCGCGCAAGAGTTGGCTGAGCTGGATGCGGTGTTCCCATTCCATGCCGCAGCAGGTGAACGCTACGGCGCGGAAGGGATGGTTTATCTTAACGCTTAATATTATTGACTAATAATATTAACGTTTTTTCTTAGGATCCCGTGGCGGACGCCCGACAGTCGCCTGATAGACCTTAAAGCGACCATTCTGCGCCAGCACTTCATGGCTGCCAAATGCGGCATCCAGCAGCGCAGGATAAGGCAAGAAGGAGTTCGCCACGATACGCAATTTGCCACCCACATGCAGGTGCGCGGTAGCACCTCGGATCAGCATCTCAGCCGCAGTCAGGCTGGTTTGAATTCCATCATGGAACGGTGGGTTAGAAATAATCATCTCGAAGCGGCCTTTAATGTCAGAGTAGACATTGCTGGCAATGACTTGCGCCTCGATATTATTTGCCGCCAATGTTGCCCGGCTGGCTTCAATTGCCGCGGCGCTCACATCACTCAAGGTCCATTTGATCTTTGGCGATTGTTGCGCCAAAACACAGGCCAGTACACCAGCGCCACAACCGACATCCAGTACACTACCTTTAAACGGCTCGCTGAAAGTGGAGAGCAGGAGATGGCTACCAGAATCCAGCGAATCGCGGCTGAATACACCTGGCAGGGTTTTTACGATGACATCACCCACCTGATAGCTTTCCCACCAGGCATCGGCATCAAATTCCGGCTGTTTATCCAGGCGACCATGATAGAGGCCGCAACGGCGGGCGCTATCAATTTTGGTTAATTGCGCAAACTCTGACAGCATCTCTTCTGCACTGCGCACACCACTGCGATTTTCACCCACCACAAAAACATCACAACCGACGGGCAGCAAAGATAACAGATTGGCCAGTTGGAACTGGGCTTCTTGTTTGCTTTTTGGCCAGTAATAAACCAGCGTATCGCAGGCGGCGACTGTTTCAGGTGTTGCCACAAGACCGAATTGAACATTCTCGTCCAGCGTATTGCTCAGTAATTGCCAGTGGTGATATTGATTGGTGTGAACCCGTATCCCGGCTGCATCAAATTGCGCTGGCAGCGCATCTTGTAAATCACCGGCAAACAACACGTGGCGGGCTATAAATTCATCACTATGGCGCAGTATCACTTCACTGGCTGGGGTTAATGCAGACATCAGTCTTTGGCTCCTTAAGAATATGATCGGGGATTATAGAGGTTTGTTGGCGCATGTTCGATGGGTTTGCTAGCATAGCGTCGAAATACGGGTCGCTTTGACAGGAAAGGGCATGGCATCAAGACGAGACTTACTGTTACAACAGCTTGGTATTACACAGTGGACATTGCGCCGCCCAGCCGTTTTGCAAGGTGAAATTGCCATACGTTTACCCGACGATACCCGCCTGTTAATTGTCGCAGACCCGATTCCTGAGCAGGATGACCCGCTGTTGTGCGATGTGTTGCACAGCCTTGGACTCACTCCCCGCCAGGCCTATGCGCTGACGCCGGATCAGGTGGCAATGTTACCTGAGGAGACACAGTGCAACAGTTGGCGATTGGGCATCAGTGAACCGCTTGCGGTTGCGGGTGCGCAGTTATACAGCCCGGCCCTGACCGGACTTTATCAAGACGCGAGCGCTAAGCGCGCACTTTGGCAGCAGATTTGTCATCATGAAGCAGATTTCTATCCTGACGCCAGCCGATCTGGCCACAGCGTACAAAATTGAACAAGCCAGCCATGCTTTCCCGTGGACGGAAAAAACCTTAGCCAGCAATCAAGGCGAGCGCTACCTCAATTTCAAGCTGAATATTGGGGAGCAAATGGCCGGTTTTGCCATTACCCAAATTGTATTGGATGAAGCAACGTTATTTAATATTGCTATTGATCCACAGTATCAGCGCCAAGGATGTGGCCGTTTACTGCTTGAGCATGTCATTACAGAATTGGAAAAACGCCAGATTGTCACGCTTTGGCTCGAAGTTCGCGCCTCAAATGCGCGTGCGATCGCCTTGTACGAAAGCCTGGGGTTCAACGAAGTTTCGGTGCGGCGCAATTACTATCCGAATGCGGATGGGCGTGAAGATGCCATTATGATGGCATTACCGATGGGGTAGTGCCTTTTTGCCGATTATCTGTCTCGAATAACGACAGTTTGTCTTGAAAAAATTGTCTATCCCGCATAAATCAGGGAAAATACCGCGCTATAACCACTTATACCCAAAAGTGATAGGAATCGCTGCTGATAACGCGGTTTTTCAAGTAAAAGGGTATAGCGCCATAATCAATGCCTTGCTTTGCTTGGGCCATGCATCAATCGGATGTGAGGCCCAGAGCAGGGCGGCCTAAAAGTAGAAATTTCAAATTATGTCTCCAAGTGAATACGCACTGGAAGTCGCGAAAAGACGTACTTTCGCGATAATTTCCCACCCCGATGCCGGTAAAACCACCATTACCGAAAAAGTGTTGCTGTTCGGGAACGCCATTCAGACCGCTGGTACAGTAAAAGGCCGTGGCTCAAGCCACCATGCCAAATCTGACTGGATGGAAATGGAAAAGCAACGTGGTATCTCCATCACTACTTCCGTGATGCAGTTTCCCTATGGTGGTTGCCTGGTCAACTTGCTCGATACCCCAGGGCATGAAGACTTCTCCGAAGATACTTACCGTACATTGACCGCCGTTGACTGCTGTTTGATGGTGATTGACGCGGCTAAAGGGGTCGAAGATCGCACGCGCAAGCTGATGGAAGTTACCCGTCTGCGTGATACGCCAATCCTGACCTTTATGAATAAATTGGACCGCGATATTCGTGATCCGATGGAAGTGCTGGATGAAGTGGAACGTGAGCTGAAAATTGCTTGTTCACCCATTACCTGGCCGATTGGTTGCGGTAAGTTGTTTAAAGGGGTTTATCACCTTTATAAAGATGAAACTTACCTGTATCAGACCGGTAAAGGTCACACCATTCAGGAGGTGCGCATTGTTAAAGGGCTGAACAACCCGGATCTGGATGTTGCTGTGGGGGAAGATCTGGCTAAACAGTTCCGCCAAGAGCTGGAACTGGTTCAGGGAGCATCGCATGAGTTCGATCATGACGCTTTCTTGTCTGGTGATTTAACACCGGTATTCTTCGGTACTGCGCTGGGGAACTTTGGTGTCGACCATATGCTAGATGGTTTGGTTGAGTGGGCGCCTGCGCCAATGCCACGTAAAACCGACACTCGCGAAGTGGTAGCAGCTGAAGAGAAATTCACCGGTTTTGTCTTTAAAATTCAGGCCAATATGGACCCGAAACACCGTGACCGTGTCGCTTTCTTACGGGTGGTTTCTGGCCGCTTTGAAAAAGGCATGAAACTGCGTCAGGTGCGTACCAAAAAAGATGTGGTGATTTCAGATGCACTGACCTTTATGGCTGGTGACCGTTCCCACCTCGAAGAAGCCTATGCCGGGGATATTATCGGCCTGCACAACCACGGGACTATTCAGATTGGTGATACCTTCACTCAAGGTGAAGATATGAAGTTCACCGGTATTCCGAACTTTGCACCTGAATTGTTCCGCCGTATTCGCCTGCGTGACCCATTGAAACAGAAACAGTTGCTCAAAGGCTTGGTTCAGTTGTCAGAAGAGGGCGCAGTACAAGTGTTCCGCCCGCTGACCAACAACGATCTCATTGTTGGGGCTGTCGGTGTTCTACAGTTTGAAGTGGTGTCTTCACGGCTGAAAAGCGAATACAACGTCGAGGCGGTATATGAATCCGTTAACGTATCAACCGCACGTTGGGTTGAATGTGACGATGTGAAGAAATTCGAAGAGTTTAAACGTAAGAATGAGGTTAACCTGGCATTAGATGGTGGTGATAATTTGAGCTATATCGCCCCAACGATGGTCAATCTCAATATTACGCAAGAGCGTTATCCGGAAGTGCGTTTCCGTAAAACTCGCGAACATTAATCAAGCCGTAAGCCGCATTCTATCGGGGTGCTCAGTGCCCCGATTCATTAATTTCCTTCATTATTTTCTCTCTAAGATAACTCTCACTTAGTTGTAATATTCCCGTTTTAGTCCTATTCCGACTGTAAATCTTCTGAGATGCTCTATCTTTATAGGGACCAGCAGGATTGACTGGTATCAAATTTGAATCAGTTAATCTGCAATAATCGTAAAGTATTCATCAAATTTCCACCCATATAAGGTGGAGTAAGAATCCAAAAATTGAGGCGTTACTCTGGTTTGGGTTCATAACAACGAAGGAAGAAATCGATGACAAACACAAAATTTGCCCGTTCAATGATGGCTGTTGTTTTAGGTACCGCACTGATGAGTGGTAGCGTGTTGGCAGAAGAAACCATGCTTAATAAAGCTGATAATGTTGTAGACAGTACTGGTGCGAAACTCGACAGCTCCATGAAGAAAGTCGACAACTACATGGGTGACAGTGCGGCAACGGCTAAAGTAAAAAGCGCATTGCTGGAAGAGAAAACCCTTAAAAGCACTGATATCTCAGTCGAAACCAACCATGGTGTTGTCACACTGACGGGTTTTGTGACTTCTCAGGCCGAAGCCGAAACCGCAGTTGATATCGCCAAAAACGTTGAAGGCGTCAAATCTGTCAGCGATAAGCTACATGTGAAAGATCAAAAATCACAATCAGTTAGCGAATATGCCGGTGATGCAGCAACCACCAGTTCAATCAAAGCCAAATTACTGGCTGATGACATCGTACCATCACGTAAAATTACCGTAGAAACCACTGATGGCGTGGTGCAGTTATCCGGTAATGTTGAAAATAAAGCTCAGGCCGAACGTGCCGAAAATATTGCTAAAGCCGTTAATGGCGTAAAAAGCGTTAAAAACGACCTCAGTATCAAGCCTTAATTATTATACGGCTGATGGGTATTTCGTGGGGCCACAATATAACCTGCGAAATACCCTTTAATAAGTCTGTCAGCCAAATAATTCATCCAATATATCCAAAGTAATACGACTTCTGTCAGATACGCTACTGTTAAATAGACAGAGGTGGTTTAAGAGTGATTTTCAAGCGTGAGTTATGAAATCATTTTTTCAAACGGGAAGGAGAAGCTTATGTTTCGCTGGGGCATTATATTTCTGGTTATTGCGTTAATCGCAGCGGCATTAGGTTTTGGTGGGCTAGCCGGTACGGCAGCCTGGGCTGCTAAAGTTGTTTTCGTTGTCGGTATTATTCTATTCCTCATCAGTTTGTTTACAGGACGTAAGCGCCTTTAGTTAGGTGTAAGGGTTACAGCAAAGGTAAGAAGGGGTATTCTCATCACCTGCTGTAACGGAATTAAGGATGGATGGTGGGATACAGAATACCTATCACGCTCGGTAATATTGAGCCACTCGCCTATAAACCATACCAACCCGGTAAAATGGCGTTGGTTTGCGAGGGCGGCGGGCAGCGGGGAATTTTTACAGCCGGTGTGCTGGATGAATTCCAGCGCGCCCGCTTTAACCCTTTTGATCTGATGATCGGCACCTCTGCGGGCGCGCAAAATCTCTCTGCTTTTATCTGCGGTCAACCCGGCTACGCGCGGCGCGTGATTACCCGTTATACCACTACAGCTAACTTCTTTAATCCACTGCGCTTTGTGCGTGGCGGGCATCTTATTGATCTTGATTGGCTGGTGGATATCACCTCACAACAATTGCCACTGGCAATGGATCAAGCCGAAAAGCATCTACGCGAGGGCCGTGAATTTCTCATGTGTGCTTGCCGGAGTGATGATTTCGAACCTACCTATATCTCTCCGACGAAAGAAAGCTGGTTACCGGCGATTAAGGCTTCTAGCGCCATTCCGGGCTTATATCGGCAAGGGGTTGATTTAGATGGGGTAAGTTATCTTGATGGCGGTATTAGTGATGCTATTCCGGTTGAAGAAGCTTATCGCCGTGGGGCCGATACGATTGTCGTTATCCGCACTGTACCTTCGCAGGCTTATTACACGCCGCAATGGATGAAGCGAATGGAGCATTGGTTGAGTGAGAGTAGCTTGCAGCAACTGGTGCGAATTATGCAGCAGCATGAGCAGAGTTATCATCGTATTCAGCAATTTATTGAAAAACCACCGGGCGACTTGCGCATTTTCGAGATTTTCCCGCCTAAGCCGCTGGCCAGTAATGCTTTGGGGAGCCGAATCCCTGCGTTGAATCGGGACTATCATTTAGGGCGTCGCTGTGGCCGCTATTTTCTGGCAACCGTAGGGCACTGGCTGTTACCGCGAGATCAGTTAGAACAGTCTGAGATTAACAGTGGCAAAACGTCGATCTCCCTTTCCCGCCGAATGATCCAGCCGCAAGATATTAACCAGCCAGATGATATGGCTGACTTGATTGACAATGATGATTCTTCATTTGCTATCACTCAATCACCGGAGATTACCGCGCCTGCAAATGTTGTAAAAGCTTCGGATCATCATCTTCCACCTCAGATGACGGTAGCAGACAGCGGGTTGATTATTCCGACAGTGACTCGGAGCAAGAAAAAGCCATTACAAGCGGAGATTATTTTGCCGCCAGATGTGGCGAAAACCAAGGGTGATACCGCGTAATGGCAGTGATTAGCGGGCAAATGCCCTATTTTATCGATACACATTGTCACTTTGATTTTCCCCCTTTCCGTGGCGCGGAAGCGGCCAGCTTATTGAGTGCCGGGCAAGCGAATGTCAGGCAAATTATTGTGCCTGCCGTCAGTGCAGATTATTTCCCGCGTATTCTCGATTTGGCAGCGATCTATCCGCCATTATTTGCCGCACTGGGCATGCATCCGCTTTATATTGCGCAGCATCAAGAGGTCGATTTAGTCACCCTGGCCTCAGCGCTGGCGACTAAAACAGAAAAACTGGTCGCGGTGGGGGAGATTGGTCTGGATCTCTATATGGATGAGCCGCAGTTACCCCGGCAATTGGCACTCTTGAATGCCCAGCTAAAATTGGCCAAACAGTATGATCTTCCAGTGATTTTGCATTCACGTCGTTCGCACGATCAGCTGGCTTCCGCATTGCGTAAAGCTGCCTTGCCACGTACGGGAGTGGTTCACGGCTTTGCAGGTAGTTTAGCGCAGGCACAGGCATTCATTCGCTTGGGTTATTATATTGGCGTGGGTGGAACCATCACTTATGAACGGGCGCAGAAAACCCGTAATGTCATGGCGGCATTACCGTTATCTGCATTATTACTGGAGACAGACGCGCCGGATATGCCACTGGCTGGTTTTCAAGGTCAACCCAATCGACCAGAGCGAGCGGCTAATGTATTCGCTGCATTGTGTGAGTTACGTCAAGAAGCACCACAAGATATTGCTATTCAGCTTCTGCTCAATAGCCAACGCTTATTTCATTTACCTCCAGCCGATCAATCCACACTTTAGGTTTTGACGCTGCCATACAAACCACACTAATAGTTAGCCAGATACGCTTTTTTGTCATTTTGATGTGACGCCTGTCACGTTAATGGCTTTGCGGTTACTTTTAGTTGTGTTTATTTGTGACAGAGATTGTTTGATCATCAGATCATGCCGGTATAATCCCCCCCACATTATTTTAATACAAATTATTAACAGGATTATCGGCATGCTCATGAGTTTAGTCGGAATGGCAGTACTGATATTAATAGCCGTACTTCTTTCAAGTAATTTTAGGGCGATTAATATCCGCACTGTAGTTGGGGCATTTATTATTCAGGTTGGTATTGGCGCGCTGGTTTTATATGTACCGGTAGGGCGTCGTATTCTGGGTGGCATGTCTGAAGGCGTTGCGAATGTTATTGCTTACGGCAATGACGGGATTTCATTTATGTTTGGCGGTTTGGTTTCCGACAAAATGTTTGAAGTTTTTGGTGGCGGCGGTTTTGTATTTGCCCTGCGAGTCTTGCCCGTCATTGTGTTCTTCTCCTCATTAATCGCCGTTTTATATTATATCGGTGTTATGCAATTGGTGATTAAAGTCTTGGGCGGTGGATTACAAAAACTGTTGGGGACTTCGCGTACTGAATCCCTTTCTGCCACAGCCAATATTTTTGTCGGCCAGACTGAAGCTCCATTAGTGGTGCGCCCCTATATTGCCACCATGACCCAATCCGAATTATTTGCGGTAATGTGCGGTGGTTTGGCTTCGGTCGCCGGTTCTGTATTAGCCGGTTATGCGCAAATGGGCGTACCGTTGGAATACCTGATTGCCGCCTCCTTTATGGCCGCACCTGGTGGGTTACTGTTTGCCAAACTGATGGTGCCAGAGACCGAAAAAACCCGTGATAATGTTGATGCGGCCACACTGATTGCTGAAGATGACCGACCGGCTAACATCATTGATGCTGCGGCGTCTGGCGCGGCGTCGGGCCTACAACTGGCACTGAATGTCGGGGCGATGCTACTGGCCTTTATTGCATTGATTGCATTGCTAAATGGTATTCTGGGCGGCATCGGCGGCTGGTTCGACTATCCGCAACTTTCGATGGAATTGATTCTGGGCTGGGTATTCTCACCAATTGCCTATCTGATCGGTATTCCGTGGAGCGAGGCGATGGTGGCAGGTTCCTTTATCGGCCAGAAGATCATTGTGAATGAATTCGTGGCATTTATGAATTTCGGTCAGTACCTACAGGCTGAAGAGCTGGTGCGTGCTGCCGGTTTGCAGGTGCTTTCTGAACATTCTAAAGCCATTATCTCCTTCGCGCTGTGTGGTTTTGCCAACTTATCCTCTGTCGCCATCTTGTTGGGTGGATTAGGTAGCATGGCCCCTAACCGCCGCCACGATATCGCGCGCTTTGGTTTAAAAGCGGTGGCGGCAGGTACCTTATCGAACTTGATGAGTGCCACCATCGCCGGCTTTTTCCTGGCATTATAATTAGGCTAGCTTGACTTGCCATTTTGGGATTGGGTAGTGCTCGGGACTTGTCACGTACTTCGTGTACGCTCCAGTCCCTGCGCGCTGTCCGCATCCAAACTGTCTGCGCCGCTGACGCCTAATTATTTTAGGGTTTAGCCCATAATCCTGCGTATTTCTGCCCATAAGCTATCCTTGATGCGAGTGGGCGTTTACTGGCTGAAAGCTATAAATCAGGTTATTTTGTGACTCTAATCACATATAATATCGGCGCGTTACAAGTTACTATTGATTAATGTGAATTTGAACACATCTCATATGCTGATAACGTGTTCAAATAGAGCTATAAGTTAGTGCGGTGAGATGGATCTCAATTGCCACCCAGATGGGGCTATCTTCAAGGAACCAAGTCCGCTCGCCAACGTATTGAGCTAGAACCATTCGGCTCATAAATAAATGCTCAGCTTTGGCAAGGTGCCGGGGCTGAAATAGTGTTGGAGAGTTTTATGACCGATTTAACCGCCTGCGCGAATCTTAATGATTATGCCAAACGCGCGCTGAGTTTAATGGATTTAACCACCCTGAATGACGACGATACCGACGATAAGGTTATTTCTCTGTGTCATCAGGCTAAAAGTCCTGCCGGTAATACCGCGGCAATCTGTATTTATCCTCGCTTTATTCCTATTGCGCGTAAAACATTACGTGAGCAGGGAACGCCTGAAATCCGCATTGCAACGGTCACCAATTTCCCTCACGGCAATGATGATATTGCCATTGCGCTAGCTGAAACCCGTGCTGCGATTGCCTATGGTGCTGATGAAGTGGATGTGGTTTTCCCCTATCGCGCCTTAATGGCCGGTAACGATAAAGTCGGTTTTGAATTGGTGAAACAGTGCAAAGAAGCCTGTGCTGACGCCAATGTATTGCTGAAAGTTATCATTGAAACCGGTGAGTTGAAGCAGGAACATTTGATTCGTCAGGCCTCCGAGATTGCTATCAACGCTGGGGCTGATTTTATCAAAACCTCCACCGGTAAAGTGCCAGTTAATGCCACGTTGGAAAGTGCTGGCATCATGATGCGTACCATTCGTGACCTGGGTGTGGCGAAAACTGTTGGTTTTAAACCGGCGGGTGGTGTGCGCACTGCGGAAGACGCGGCACAATTCCTACAGTTGGCGGATCAATTGATGGGTGAAGGCTGGGCTGATGCTCGCCACTTCCGTTTCGGTGCCTCCAGTCTGTTAGGCAGCTTGTTGACGACATTGGGTCATCAGAGCAACAGCAAAACTACCGGCTACTAATCATTATCTCAGTCATTGAACTGAGCAGATGCACTGCGGGCTATTTTGTCCGCTGTGCTGCTTTTATTTCATAAGCAGGGGGATACCTTGTTTCTCGCACAAGAAATTATCCGTAAAAAACGCGACGGCCAGGCACTGAGTGAAGAAGAGATTCGTTTCTTTATTAATGGTATTCGCGATAACGTGGTTTCCGAAGGGCAAATTGCCGCTCTGGCGATGACCATTTATTTCCATGATATGAGCATGCCAGAACGTGTGGCGCTCACTATGGCAATGCGTGATTCTGGCACCGTGCTGAACTGGAAGAGCCTAAACCTTAATGGCCCGATTGTGGACAAGCACTCCACCGGCGGTGTGGGGGATGTGACTTCCTTGATGCTCGGCCCAATGGTAGCGGCCTGCGGCGGCTATGTACCGATGATCTCGGGGCGTGGCTTGGGTCATACCGGCGGAACATTGGACAAACTGGAAGCGATTCCTGGTTTTGATATTTTCCCCGACGACAGTGCCTTTCGCAAAATCATTCAGGATGTCGGCGTTGCTATTATCGGCCAAACCAGCTCGCTGGCACCGGCGGATAAGCGCTTTTATGCCACCCGCGATATCACCGCTACGGTAGATTCCATCCCGCTGATTACCGCTTCTATTCTGGCTAAAAAGCTGGCTGAAGGGTTGGATGCGCTGGTGATGGATGTCAAAGTGGGGTCGGGTGCTTTTATGCCGACTTATCAGCTATCTGAGGACTTGGCCAAGGCCATTGTCGGTGTTGCTAATGGCGCGGGTTGTAAAACCACAGCGCTATTGACTGACATGAATCAGGTATTGGCGTCCAGTGCCGGTAATGCGGTTGAAGTGCGCGAAGCGGTGCGTTTCCTGACTGGCGAATATCGTAACCCACGTCTGTTGGAAGTGACGATGGCGCTGTGTGTCGAGATGCTGCTATCCGGCGGCTTGGCGCAAAATGATGCCGATGCTCGTGCTAAGCTGCAAGCAGTATTGGATAACGGCAAAGCGGCGGAAATCTTCGGTCGTATGGTCGCTGCGCAAAAAGGCCCGAGCGATTTTGTCGAACGCTATGACAGTTACTTGCCAGCCGCCATGTTAAGCAAGCCGGTGTTTGCTGAACGGTCAGGAATTATCACTGCTATGGATACCCGAGCATTAGGTATGGCCGTAGTTTCCCTTGGTGGTGGTCGCCGTCGAGCAACTGATCCTATTGACTACAGTGTGGGCCTGACTGATATGGCCCGCTTGGGTGCCAGTGTTGATGGTCAACAGCCATTAGCGGTGATTCATGCCAACAATGAAGATGACTGGCAGCAGGCAGCAGATGCAGTACGTGCGGCAATCACATTAGGCCAAAAAGCACCGGAAGAAACCCCGGTGGTTTATCGCCGTATTACTGAATAAACACCATACTTTAAAGGTGCCGCACAGTGTGTGAACCTAGGCAGGAGAAAATGATGAAACGTACATTTATTATGGTATTAGACTCATTTGGTATCGGCGCTAGCGCTGATGCTAACAAGTTTGGCGACGAAGGGGCCGACACTCTGGGCCACATCGCCGAGGCCTGCGCCCGTGGTGAAGCCGATATTGGCCGCAGCGGCCCATTGACACTGCCTAACCTGAGCCGCTTAGGGTTAGGTAAAGCCGCCGAAGAATCTACCGGTAAATTCCCGCCAGGGCTGGATAAGAATGCAGACATCATTGGTGCTTATGGGTATGCCAGTGAGTTATCTTCCGGTAAAGATACCCCATCGGGTCACTGGGAAATTGCCGGTGTACCGGTGTTGTTCGACTGGGGCTATTTCAGTGATGTGGAGAATAGTTTCCCACAGGAATTGCTGGATAAACTGGTCAAACGCGCTAATTTGCCGGGCTATTTGGGTAATTGCCACTCTTCAGGCACCGTGATTCTTGATCAACTCGGCGAAGAGCACATGAAAACCGGGAAACCGATTTTCTACACCTCTGCGGACTCCGTGTTCCAGATTGCCTGTCATGAAGAGACTTTTGGGCTGGATCGCCTGTATGAACTGTGCGAAATCGCTCGCGAAGAGCTGACTGAAGGCGGCTACAATATTGGCCGTGTGATTGCGCGCCCATTCATTGGTGATAAGCCAGGTAACTTCCAGCGCACCGGTAACCGCCACGATTTGGCAGTTGAACCGCCAGCACCTACCATGTTGAAAAAACTGGTGGATGAGAAGGGCGGCGAAGTGGTTTCTATTGGTAAAATTGCCGATATCTACGCCCACGTTGGCATCACGCAGAAAGTGAAGGCGACCGGTCTGGATGCTCTGTTTGATGCCACTATCGAAGAGATGAAAAAAGCCGGTGACAACACCATAGTTTTCACTAACTTTGTAGATTTTGACTCTTCTTATGGTCATCGTCGCGATGTTGCGGGTTATGCCGCCGCGCTGGAATTGTTTGACCGCCGCTTGCCAGAACTGATGGCGCTAGTGAAAGAAGATGACATTCTGATCCTGACTGCTGACCACGGTTGTGACCCAACCTGGCCGGGCACCGATCATACCCGCGAGCATATTCCGGTCTTGGTTTATGGGCCGAAAGTGAAACCGGGTTCACTGGGCCACCGTGAGACGTTTGCTGATATTGGGCAGACGGTCGCCAAGTATTTCGACCTTTCCCCAATGGATTATGGCAAATCAATGCTTTGATTGCCGATGGGCAGTTCAGTTATATAAATTTTAATTCTCTGATTTTTAAGGAAAGTGATTATGGCAACGCCACATATTAATGCAGAAATGGGTGATTTCGCTGACGTTGTACTGATGCCAGGGGATCCGCTGCGTGCGAAGCATATCGCAGAAACCTTCCTGAAAGATGTGAAGCAAGTGAATGATGTGCGTGGCATGTTGGGTTTCACTGGCACCTATAAAGGGCGCAAAATTTCAGTGATGGGTCATGGTATGGGGATTCCTTCTTGCTCCATTTACGCGAAAGAACTGATCACTGATTTTGGCGTGAAGAAAATCATCCGCGTGGGTTCCTGCGGTGCGGTGCGTGAAGACGTTAAACTGCGCGATGTGGTTATCGGTATGGGCGCTTGTACTGATTCTAAAGTGAACCGCCTGCGCTTTAAAGACCACGACTATGCGGCGATTGCTGATTTCGATATGACTCGCAATGCCGTTGATGCGGCAAAAGCGAAAGGTCTGAATGTTCGTGTGGGCAATATATTCTCTGCAGATCTATTCTATACGCCAGATCCGCAAATGTTTGATGTCATGAAAAAATACGGCATCCTGGGAGTGGAAATGGAAGCGGCAGGTATCTATGGTGTTGCTGCTGAATTTGGTGCGAAAGCCCTGACTATCTGTACTGTATCTGACCATATCGTTACCGGTGAACAAACCACCGCCGCTGAGCGTCAAACCACTTTCAACGATATGATTGAGATTGCGTTGGAATCTGTGTTGCTGGGTGATAAAGAGTAATTTCGTACTGCGTTTCCAATTCAGCGGCAGAATTCTCTGCCGCTGAAGCTGAATCTATTTATCATCCGGTTTCTTATCTGTCTCAGGTGTTTCCTCTTCACTCTCATCTTCTTTGACTGGCTTATTGGCGGTCAGTAGATAAGGTGATTGCTGCCAGCGGCTCCGGCGACCTTGCAGCAAGGTTCGAGCCAGAATAATACCGACGGCCAGTGCTACCAGAATCATTAGCCGTAGTAAATTAGTGGTATTATCCACTTGCTTGGATTCTGTGGCGAGTACGTGGGTATCGAGTGTCATGCGCAGAAACCCGGTTGGCCCGCTCTTACCGGGGATCAATTCAACAATCTGGTGATTGAAATAACTGCCAGGGCGTTTACCATCCAAAGCCAGTCTATCTCGCACTTTAACGTTCTCTCCGGCATTGGCAACCAACGTACCGTCAATCTGATATACACTGGCATCCAATATGCGGCTGGATTGCGTCAATTGCTGAATAATCGCATCGACTTTCTGGCTATCAATATCATCATCACCGGTATCCATAATGGGTGACAGGCTGAAGGTGACTTGTTTCGCCAAGGTTTTCGCCAGCTCTTCAACCTGTTCCGAGCGGGCAAGTTGATGACTGAGGCTAAAATAGGATGCCCCTTGCATAAGCAATACCAATAATGCAAGGCAAATCAATACAATAGCGGTGCGATGTAAGCGGAATTTTAATTTAGCCTTGGCCATGCAGGTTCCTTGCACTAATCAGTGACTTTATGTTGCCAGAAGCCAGGGCGATAGGATAGCTTGATGCGTCCTTTTGTCTGCCTTTACCCCGTTTTCTACAGGAGTCATTCATGTCTAATAGTCTGACCTATTGCGATCTTCCCGCGGAGATCTATCAATGGCCGGGTCTACCACTTTCACTCAGTGGCGATGAAGTTATGCCGCTGGATTATCGGGCTGGTCATACAGGTTGGCTGTTGTACGGCAGAAAACTGGATAAAAAGCGTATTACTGATTTTCAACGCCAGCTGGGCGCGGCAATGGTAATTGTCTCCGCCTGGTGTGTGGAAGATTATCAAGTTATCCGTCTGGCGGGCAGCTTGACTCCGCGAATTAAAACGCTGGCCGATGAAAGCGGGCTGGACGTGGCTCCGTTAGGGGCTATCCCACATCTGCGTACGCCGGGCTTGTTAGTGATGGACATGGATTCCACGGCTATCCAAATTGAATGTATTGATGAGATTGCCAAGTTGGCGGGGGTCGGTGAAGAGGTGGCGGCAGTCACTGAGCGCGCCATGCAAGGCGAGTTGGATTTCTCCGCCAGTTTGCGCCAGCGCGTGGCAACTCTAAAAGGGGCCGATGCCAATATCCTCAAACAAGTGCGTGATGGATTGCCATTGATGCCAGGGCTGACCAGTTTAGTGCGCAAACTTCAAGCGCTGGACTGGCATGTGGCGATTGCTTCCGGCGGTTTTACCTATTACGCCGAATATCTGCGCGACAAATTGCGGCTGGTTGAAGTGGCAGCCAATGAGCTGGAAATCAAAGACGGCAAACTGACCGGCAAAGTACTGGGGCCGATTGTCGATGCACAATACAAGGCTGATACGCTGCTCAAACTGGCTGAAAAACTGAATATCCCTGTGGCACAAACCGTGGCAATCGGCGATGGTGCCAATGACCTGAAAATGATGCAGGCAGCCGGACTGGGTCTGGCTTTCCACGCCAAACCTAAAGTTTATGCCAAAGCAAAAGTGGCTATCCGCCACGGCGATTTGCTGAGTGTACTTTGTATTTTGACCGGCAGTCTGAAACACGAAGAGAGGTGAAAGGTGGCTAAAGCACCAAAACGGGCGTTCGTCTGTAATGAATGTGGGGCTGATTACCCGCGCTGGCAGGGGCAATGCAGTGCCTGTAATGCCTGGAATACCATTACCGAGATTCGGCTAGCTGCCGCGACATCATCGACCCGTAATGAACGTTTTGGCGGCTATGCCGGTGATGCTGGTGTCAGTCGGGTTCAGAAATTATCCGACATCAGTTTGGAAGAATTACCACGCTTTTCAACCGGCTTCCTTGAATTTGATCGGGTGCTGGGCGGCGGTGTGGTGCCGGGCAGTGCCATTCTTATCGGCGGCAACCCCGGTGCGGGGAAAAGTACCCTGCTGTTGCAAACGCTGTGTAAATTGTCCGAAAATATGAAAACCCTGTATGTCACTGGCGAAGAGTCACTGCAACAGGTCGCGATGCGCGCGCATCGTTTGGGATTACCCACTGCGGGCCTGAACATGCTGTCTGAAACCAGTATTGAGCAGATTTGCCTAATTGCCGAACAAGAACAGCCTCGGCTGATGGTGATTGACTCAATTCAGGTGATGCACATGGCGGATATCCAATCGTCGCCGGGCAGTGTGGCGCAAGTGCGTGAAACTGCCGCTTATCTCACCCGTTTTGCCAAAACCCGTGGCGTTGCTATCGTGATGGTGGGGCATGTGACCAAAGATGGTTCGCTGGCGGGGCCGAAAGTATTGGAACACTGCATCGACTGCTCGGTGATGCTCGATGGCGACGGCGACTCACGTTTTCGTACTTTGCGTAGCCACAAAAACCGCTTTGGGGCCGTCAATGAGTTGGGCGTATTTGCCATGACCGAACAGGGTCTGCGCGAGGTCAGTAATCCGTCGGCGATTTTCCTGAGCCGCGGTGATGAAGTGACGGCGGGCAGTTCAGTGATGGTGGTATGGGAAGGGACGCGTCCATTACTGGTTGAGATTCAGGCGCTGGTGGATCACTCGATGATGTCGAATCCGCGTCGGGTGGCGGTCGGGCTGGAGCAAAATCGGTTGGCAATTTTGCTGGCCGTGTTGCACCGCCACGGTGGTTTGCAGATGTCAGATCAGGATGTGTTCGTCAATGTGGTCGGTGGGGTGAAAGTGACGGAAACCAGTGCTGACCTGGCCTTGCTGATGTCGCTGGTTTCCAGTTTGCGTGACCGCCCACTGCCACAGGATTTAGTGGTGTTTGGTGAGGTCGGGCTAGCGGGTGAAATTCGTCCGGTGCCAAGTGGTCAGGAACGTATCTCCGAGGCGGCCAAGCACGGGTTTAAACGCGCTATCGTGCCTTATGCCAATATGCCGAAGAAACCCTTGCCTAATATGCAGGTTTTCGGGGTCAAAAAACTGGCCGATGCACTGGCGGTGTTGGAAGATTTGTAGCACCTCATTTAGTCGTGTTCATCGCGCAGCATACTGTGTTATTTTTGTTTAGTGCGCTAAACAAGGAGGCGGTATGCTGCAGTTCGACTATCTCAAAACAGCGATTAAGCAAAAAGGCTGTACCTTACAGCAAGTGGCAGATGCCAGCGGCATGACCAAAGGTTATTTAAGCCAGTTACTCAATGATAAAATCAAAAGTCCCAGTGCACAAAAGCTAGAAGCCTTGCACCGCTACCTCGAGCTGGAGTTTCCGCGCCGTGAGAAAAAAGTCGGCGTGGTGTTTGGTAAATTTTACCCACTGCATACCGGCCATATCTATCTCATTCAGCGTGCTTGTAGTCAGGTCGACGAACTGCACATTATCCTTTGTTACGATGAGCCACGCGATTTGGAGCTGTTTGAGAACAGTTCAATGTCACAGCAACCGACCGTCAGCGACCGCTTGCGCTGGTTACTACAAACCTTTAAGTATCAGAAAAACATTCATATTCATTCATTTGATGAAAATGGTATTGAACCCTATCCACATGGCTGGGATGTCTGGAGCCGTGGGGTCAAAAAGTTCATGAATGAGAAGGGGATAGTGCCGAATTTCATCTACTCCAGTGAAAGCCAGGATGCGCCACATTATCGCGAACAATTTGGTATCGAAACCATCTTGATCGACCCTGAACGCTCCTTTATGAATATCAGTGGCCGCCAGATCCGCCGCGATCCTTTCCGCTACTGGGATTATATTCCCACCGAAGTGAAACCGTTTTTTGTTCGCACCGTGGCGATACTGGGTGGTGAATCTAGTGGGAAATCAACTTTGGTCAATAAGTTAGCCAATATTTTCAACACCACCAGCGCGTGGGAATATGGCCGCGACTATGTTTTCTCCCATTTGGGCGGCGATGAGATGGCGCTGCAATATTCCGATTATGACAAGATTGCATTGGGGCAAGCGCAATACGTTGATTTTGCGGTTAAATATGCCAATAAAGTCGCCTTTATCGATACCGACTTTGTCACCACGCAGGCCTTTTGTAAAAAATATGAAGGGCGAGAGCACCCGTTTGTCCAGGCACTGATTGATGAATATCGCTTTGATCTGGTTATTTTGCTGGAAAACAACACGCCGTGGGTGGCTGATGGTTTGCGCAGTCTGGGCAGTGATCGTGAGCGCAAATCGTTCCAGAATTTACTGGAACAGATGTTGCGCAGCAACAATATTGAATACATCCACGTTGAGTCGGCAGACTACGACGAGCGCTTCTTGCGCTGTGTCGAACTGGTGCAACAGTTATTAGCCGCCGATCTGCAAAGATTGGCCCGCCCTTCAGTATTGGCTGAAGCGCGGGAAGGATAATTTTAGTAAGCAATTACTATCTTGCCCTGCATATGCCCGCCTGCGACTTGCGCGTGGGCAGCTTTCAGGTTTTCTACTGTCAAGCCATGCAGCGTTTCGCTTAGAGTACCTTGCAGTTTGCCCTCATCAACCAATTGGCTCACCTGTTTTAAAATCTCCCCTTGTTGGGCGATGTCCGGTGTAGAGAACATGCTGCGAGTGAACATAAACTCCCAATGCAGGGCGGCACTTTTCAGTTTTAACTGATTTTGATCCAGCGGCTTTTCGTTCTCTACAATGGTACAGATTTGCCCCAGCGGGGCGATCAGTTCGCTAATCGCAGACCAGTGACCATCGGTATCATTCAAGCAAAGAATATAATCAACTTTATCGATACCTTCTTTTGCTAACTGCACTTTTAGGTCACGGTAATCCACAGTCAGGTCGGCACCGCGTTCAATACACCAGGCGGCTGATTCCGGGCGTGATGCTGTCGCAATCACTTTAACTGGACTGCGCAAGGCGGCTAATGGGATAGCCAAAGAACCCACACCACCGGCACCGCCAATAATGAGCAACGTTTGATCCGCGCTAGCCTGCTGAATTTTCAAGTGTTCGAATAGCGCCTCCCATGCGGTGATGGCGGTTAATGGCAACGCTGCGGCTTGCGCCCAGTTAAATGAGCGCGGCTTATGGGCGGCAATGCGGGCATCGATCAATTGCTGAGTCGCGTTGCTGCCAGGACGAGTGATATCGCCGGCATACCACACTTCATCACCGGCACGGAAACCAGTCACTTTCTCACCAACACTGACAACCACACCGGCGGCATCCCAACCCAGAATGCGCGGTTGTTGCAAGCCATTCTTTTTCAGACCGCCATGTACCTTGGTATCCACCGGATTGATAGATGCAGCTTTGACCTCGACCAGCAAATCAAATGGGCCGGGTGCGAGAGAATCCAGAGCGATTTCAATAAAATCAGCGGGTTGTTGCGGATTTACAGCTATAGCTTTAATTGACATGGTGATGTTCCTGCTCCTGTTTAGCTTATTCACTGAGTCTAGACCTATCTGATGAGAGTGATAAGATGGACAATCACTAACGCAGTGTTCGCCTGAGATAAACAATCATGTTCAAACCTTTCAATTATGTTTAAGCCTCTCAATAATGTTTAAACAACTACAGGATATGGCGCTGTTCGCCCGAGTGGCAGAATGCGGTAGCTTTACCCGCGCTGCTGCAATGGTGGGTTTGCCTAAATCGAGCGTTAGCCAGCGGATCAGTCAGTTAGAGCAAAGTTTGGGGATCCGCTTACTCACCAGAACCACTCGCCAACTGAACCTGACTTTCGCTGGCGAGCGCTATTTGGTGCATTGCCAGGAGATGCTGCAAGCTGCTGAGCGTGCGGACCTGGCACTGCAACGCCTAAAGGATAACCCCAGTGGCCGCTTGCGTATTTCGACACCCGCAGGTCTGGGGGCCACTTTGTTGGCGCGGCTGGCGACAGATTTTCAGCGGCAATATCCCGATGTCCTGCTGGAGGTTTTGGTGTCGGATAGCATGGTGGATTTGGTCGAGGATGGCTTTGATGTGGCGCTGCGCACTGGCAAGCCGCAAGATTCCTCGCTGATTGGCCGACGATTAGGATATGCGCCGCGCTATCTACTGGCATCGCCCGCGTATTTGGCACAGCATCCGCCATTGCTTCACCCACGTCAGCTCGATACCCACCGCTGTATTGCTCATCGTGCCTGGCAAGCCCTGATTTTACGTCATGAAGACGAATTTTTTCGCTGGCAGGTTCCTGCGCTGCATGTTACCGATAATCTGTTGTATGCCCGTGAATGTGCTCTCAATGGTGGGGGGATTACGTTATTGCCTGCGTTTTTAAGTCGCGAAGTGGTAGCAAACCGGCAGTTGATTGAAGTTTTGCCGCAGTGGCGGGCCGAGGGTAATGAACTGTATTTGGTCTATCCGAGCCGCAAGCTGAATTCTCCAGCACTCAGTTGCTTTATTGACGTGGTGATGGGGCATCCGGTATTTGAGGATTATATGCTGGGGCTGGAAATACCAAGGTGAGCCGAATATACTGTTTATTCGGCTCATAATTTGAGCCGATTAGGCATTAAAAAGGCCTGCAATCGCAGGCCCTTAGTCGAGATAAAGTTTAAAAACGACTTTTTATTAACTACTTAGTCATTTTCTTATACTTGATACGGTGTGGTTCCAGTGCTTCGGCACCCAGAGTGCGTTTTTTCCACTCTTCGTATTCAGTAAAGTTACCTTCGAAGAATGCCACTTTACCTTCATCTTGATAATCGATGATGTGGGTAGCAATTCGGTCAAGGAACCAACGGTCATGGGAAATTACCATGGCACAACCTGGGAATTCCAGTAAGGCGTTTTCCAGTGCGCGCAGGGTTTCGATGTCCAGATCGTTGGTCGGTTCATCGAGCAGCAACATGTTGCCGCCAACCTGTAGCAATTTGGCCAGATGGATACGGCCGCGCTCACCACCGGACAGTTCACCCACTCGTTTGCCCTGATCAATCCCTTTAAAGTTAAAGCGGCCAACATAGGCACGGCTTGGAATTTCAAAGTTACCGATCTTCATGATGTCCTGGCCGCCGGAGACTTCTTCCCACACGGTTTTACTGTCATCCATGTTGTCACGGAACTGATCAACCGAGGCCAACAGTACGGTATCACCGAGTGAAATGGTGCCGGAATCGGGTTGTTCCTGACCAGATAACATGCGGAACAGGGTCGATTTACCCGCGCCGTTCGGCCCGATGATCCCGACTATCGCGCCTTTTGGTAGCGCAAAGGTCAAGTCATCAATCAGCACACGATCGCCGTAAGATTTGCTCAGATGCTCAACTTCCAGCACTTTGTCACCTAAGCGTGGGCCAGGTGGGATGAACAACTCACTGGTTTCATTACGTTTTTGATATTCAACGCTGTTAAGCTCTTCAAAGCGAGCCAGACGTGCTTTACCTTTCGCCTGACGGCCTTTCGGATTCTGACGAACCCACTCCAGCTCTTTCTCAATAGATTTACGACGTGCGGCTTCAGAAGAGGCTTCCAGTGCCAGACGGGCATCTTTTTGCTCCAGCCATGAGGAATAGTTACCTTCCCATGGAATACCCTCACCACGGTCAAGTTCCAGAATCCAACCCGCAACGTTATCAAGGAAGTAACGGTCATGGGTGATGGCGACCACTGTGCCTTCGTAATCATGCAGGAAGCGCTCCAGCCAAGCCACGGATTCGGCATCCAGGTGGTTGGTCGGTTCATCCAGCAGCAGCATGTCTGGTTTTTCCAACAGCAGGCGGCAGATAGCAACGCGGCGGCGTTCACCACCGGACAGGTTGGCAATTTTTGCATCCCAAGGCGGCAGACGCAGAGCATCAGCAGCACGTTCTAACTGGTTATCCAGATTATGTCCGTCATGGGATTGGATAATGGCTTCCAGTTCACCTTGTTCTTTCGCCAATTTATCGAAATCAGCATCAGGATCGGCATAGAGTGCATAAACTTCATCCAAACGGGTCAGAGCGCGTTTAACTTCGCCAACGGCTTCTTCAACCGACTCACGCACTGTTTGTTCAAGATTCAGTTTGGGTTCCTGTGGCAGGTAACCGATTTTGATGCCAGGTTGTGGGCGAGCTTCGCCTTCAATATCGGTATCAATGCCCGCCATAATGCGCAGCAGGGTGGATTTACCGGAGCCGTTAAGACCCAGCACACCAATTTTTGCCCCAGGGAAGAAACTCAGGGAGATGTTTTTCAGAATATGTCGTTTCGGCGGAACTACTTTACCGACACGATGCATAGAATAGACGTATTGAGCCACGTTGCCTCAGCCTCTCTAGATCAGTTTTTATTAGGATATCTGGTGCGGAGTGTAGCCCGTTTTACTATACCCGTCATCTTTCAAGTCACAGGTGTGTTAGCTGCTCTCAATCACCCGAATCACTTACTGATGTAAGTTCATCGGGATTCTCTCGCTTGCCGCCTTCCTGTAGCTTGAAATCTATAGGGTATAGGCTGATGACATCTTTCAAGTCACAGACGTGTTAGCAGCTCTCGTCATTCGGCCCATCCGTGGGCTTTACTTGTTCGAAGCCGCTGCAAGCAGTGATTTAAGGTGCGGTGACGATTATTGCCACACGGCGGTTTTCCGCCCGACCTTTGGCTGTGCGGTTATCCGCCACCGGTTCTAGCTTACCGCGGCCACGAACCTCAATATTGGTACGCGGAATGCCGATTGCAGCCAGAGCATCAGCAACTGCGGAAGCGCGTTGGAAAGATAATTGCTGATTGTAGCCATCTTCACCCATGCCGTCGGTATGTCCATCAATCCGCATATGGTTAATCCCGACATTGTGTAAAGCACGACCAATGTTTTGAACAGTCTGCACGCCCGATGCGTTTAATGTTCTGACTTCACTATCGAATAATACTTTATTCGCTAGCCCAAACTCCCAGCCATTATCGGTCAATTTAAAGCCTTGCTCTTGTAACGCCGCAATTTGTTCAGGAGTCAGCCCTTGGTGTGGCTTGGCCTGACAGCCGACTAATACCAATAAACAAAGAGCAAAAAAGCTAATCCACAGAGGATTTTTCTGACGATTATTGTTTAAACCCAGCATGTCACCTACCCTAAATTTTCTGTGTGTGTATTTTCTGGATGCTTATTTTCTGAATAAATAAAGTCCGACTGATAAGCGGTACCTTGTTCACATAACCGGAAACCTTTCTTTGCCTGATACATCGCTTCATCTGCCCGTTGCAATAATTCATCCGGCGTTTGTGCATGGTCAGGATAAATAGCAATCCCAATACTGAGTGAAGTGATAATTTCACTCCCATCAGGCAGCGTTATGGGTTGTGTCATACTTTTTATAATATTGTCGGCAATGATGAGTACATCATCAGTGTTATAAATGGGTGCCAATAAGATGGCGAATTCATCACCGCCCAAACGAGCCACTAAATCACTTTCACGTAATAAGGCGCACAGGCGGTCGGCAATGGTGGTCAGCACCACATCGCCCGCGGCATGACCATAGCTATCATTGATTTCTTTAAAGCGATCGCCATCAAGGAATAAAACCGCAACGTGTTCGTTGGTTTTGCAATCACTGAGTGTTCGACTTAAACGGCCTTCAAAATAAGCGCGGTTTGCCAAACCCGTCAGGCTGTCGTGGGCCGCGCGATGTGCCAGAGAATCATTTTCCTGAGTGAGGTGCTTCTGCCACACTTCAAGTTCCTCCAGCAAGCCATTGAAGTCATGACTTAACTCATTCAGCTCGGCAATTTGTGCTGATGGAACTCGTTGACCAAAGCTGCGATTACGGCTGACATTATGCGCGACTTCGGTAATGCGATTCAGTGAGCCGATGATGCCAAATAGCATCCGGCGGGACAAAAATATCGCCACTAAGGTGCTAAGAATAAGGCAGACAAAGAGGCCTGCTAGCCCCTGCAACAGAAAACGCAACAGGCTGCCACCATGACCAACAATCACTATTCTGCCGATTTCATTACCAGAGTGAATAATGGGGAGTACCACCGGTTCAGGTAGCGCCCAGCGGGCGACACTTTGCTCCATTTGATGCATGGGTCCGTCGTCAGGCAATGTCCATTGGGCGACCACCCGGCCATTGACATCCATAATCTTCGCTTCGGCGACTTCTTCATTAGTGGCAATCATCGACAGCGCTTCATTCGCCACCACCGTATCGCCGAAAACAACAGCAGCTTCAGTGGTATAACTGATTGAACGGGCAATCAAATGCAGGTTGTGGTCAGCGTAAACTCGCAAGGCAAACAGGGCGACTACTGTCAGGAAAATACCGGCTGTCGCCACTGATACCAGCGCCACAATTAAATGTATTCTGCCCAGAACTCGGCCAAGCGTCGGCAGTTTTGGCGGATTAGTTTGATTCTTTACCTGCTCAGCAGATTTATTTTTTATAGAACTCATAATGCGTCAGCCTTTTTACGGGCAAGTTGCAACACATTGGGATGAACTCGTATCCCGGCGCGTGCTAATGCATCCATATTGACTTTGAAAGAGGCTTGCTTATCTTCCAGTAACAGACAAAATGCACTGCCCACAGTGCATTCGTCATAATCTTCGCTGATGGTCAGAACTGGCTGTCCAGTGAGTTGAGTCGCCAGTTCCTGACGTTGTTGTTCCCCCAAACGGCCGAGATAAACCACATCACAGTTGTTTGCCAGCGAAGCGTCGGGTAGGGAATAACGCTGGGTTTTTATTGGATGTGCAGTTTGCATTAATGCTGGATTAAATAGCTCTTCTGCATAGTTTGTCGGGGCAATAACACACAAACGAATGACTGGCGGCGGGGTTGGCCAGCGCGAATAACTGATAATGCCCAGCACCATTTTTGTCGCAGCGTCGCTACGTTCATGAATAAGCTCTTCACTTAAGTTATTTGCTGCCATTGAGGGCAGTGAGGCGAATAAAATGAAGAGAAGTAATAATGTGAAGGCGCAGGTCCGCCGCCAGATACGCGGTGGCGTAAATAGCTTAGGCCGATAATGATATTTCTCATCATTGACGCCGTTAATTGCGCAAGGTGCAGTATTCATTTTTGCGCTTCCCGTTGGCGACATGGCTCACATATTAATGGCGGTATCGAATAATAAATCGCCGCTAATCTATTATAAGAATTAATTGGCGTATTAACAGTCATGGTATCGGCAATGTGAGATTTATCTTAAATTATCTTTATGATGGATAAAAAAACCCGGCAGAGTCGCCGGGCTTGAAGGGGGAAGGCTGATTAATATCAGACTCAATTCGATGCGCGTTTGAAGCGCCCGATGACCCATTTCTCGACTTCGACAATCAAGAAGATGGCGATAGAGACCAACAGCGTGATACCCCAGTAATAAGCCGGTAATGGCTCGGTACCGAAAGCGGTATTCATAAATGGCAGATAGATAATGGCTAGCTGCAACAGAATCAGCACACCAGAAACCAACCACAGCCCCTTATTAACAAAGACTTCTTTGTTCAGCGGGAATCTGTCCATCACACGGCAGTTAAACATGTAAATCCATTGTGCGGTTACCAGGGTTTGCATCAACACGGTACGGATGAATTCAGTACTGTAGCCGCGTGGTTCCATGTAGGCTTCCAGGGCAAAGGCGCTGCACGCTATCAAGGTACCGACAAATGCGATACGCCAAATAGCATGACCATCTAACACGTGTTTTGATGGATCGCGCGGGTTGCGGCGCATGATGCCCCTTTCTGCCGGCTCAAATGCTAAACCGAATGAAAGCGTGGTGGAGGTTGCCATGTTGATCCACAGGATTTGCAATGGCGTCAGTGGAATAACTGCACCCACCAGGATAGCAAAGATGATTAACAACCCTTGTGCCAGGTTGGTCGGCAAGACAAACAGAATGGTTTTCTTCAGGTTATCGTAGACACGGCGGCCTTCTTCAACCGCGTGAGCAATAGTGGCGAAGTTATCATCTGACAGCACCATATCGGCGGCTTCTTTTGTCACCTCGGTGCCTTTGATGCCCATGGCGATCCCCACATCGGCCTGTTTCAGTGCCGGTGCATCGTTGACCCCATCGCCGGTCATCCCCACGATTTCGCCTTTCTCTTGCAGCGCTTTTACCAGACGCAGTTTGTGCTCAGGGCTGGTACGGGCAAAAATATCATAACGAACAGCGGCTTCAGCCAGTTCTTTATCGTCCATATGCTCTAACTGGCCGCCGGTAATGGAGTCTTTACCATTACCTATGCCCAGCATGGCACCAATCGCCATCGCGGTTTCCTGATGGTCGCCGGTTATCATCTTCACGCGAATGCCAGCCTGTTGGCAGGTCGCAATGGCGTCAATAGCTTCAGGGCGTGGTGGGTCCATCATGCCGGCGATGCCGACGAAGATCATACCTTGCTGGATATCGCTGTGCCCTAACTCGCTGACCGTCTGTTCCGTTGGACGATAGGCCGCAGCTAACATGCGCAGGCCCTGCTTGGTGTAGCGCGTCATCTCGGCATCCCAGTAATCACGGCGGAAGGGAATGACGCCCTTATCCGTCAGTTCTTGCTGGCAGAAGGTAAACAGCACATCTGGCGCGCCGGTCAGGAAGATACAGCTTTCGGACTCAACCTGATGGCTGGTGGCCATATATTTATAGGCAGAATCGAAAGGAATTTTTCCGTGTTGGCTCACCTGACCCAACTCAATACCTGATTTGGCTGCTAAGACTTTCAATGCGCCTTCGGTTGGGCCGCCGACGATAGTCCAATGGCCTTGGTCATTCTTTTGAATCTGGCT
This sequence comes from Yersinia sp. 22-579, assembly GCF_030433455.1. Lineage (NCBI taxonomy): Bacteria > Pseudomonadati > Pseudomonadota > Gammaproteobacteria > Enterobacterales > Yersiniaceae > Yersinia > Yersinia sp. 22-579. Next base: position 28,789 of record NZ_JAUJTZ010000003.1, read on the forward strand.
GTCATTACATAAATTCACCGCAGTGATAAATGTTTTTAACGGCCCTTCCAGCACAGCTTGCTGTTCGCTACCTTCTGGGTAAATGTTACCTACCGGCTCATAGCTTTCACCGGTAACCCGGTAGCAATTGTCGGCCAGAATCACCGCTTTGACGGTCATTTCGTTCATCGTCAAAGTGCCGGTTTTATCAGAACAGACAACGGTCATGGCACCCAGAGTTTCTACCGTTGGCAGCTTGCGAATAATCGCGCGGTTGCGCGCCATTGCTTGCACACCCAAGGACAGAATAATAGAAATAATCGCCGGTAACCCTTCAGGCACCGAAGCTACCGCCAGGCTTATCAGGGCTAACAACAGCTCATTGACCGGCAGGTCGCGCAGAATAAAGGCGAAGACGAACAAGAATGCCATCATCACCAGAATCAGGATGAAAATCGCTTTGCCCAGACGGTCCATCTGTTGCAACAGGGGGGTGCGAGTGGCTTCAACCGCTGACATCATCTGGTTGATATGGCCCAGCTCAGTATCACCGCCACTGGCAATCACCACCCCTTTCGCGGTACCGGCACTGATAGTGGTGCCCGAGAACAGTAGGTTTTTACGATCACCAATCACTGATTCGTTTTCAATGACTTCAATTTGTTTTTCAACAACGGTTGATTCGCCCGTCAGGATAGCTTCTTCAATTTGGAGATTGTGAGCTTCGAATAAGCGCAAGTCAGCCGGGATCTTATCCCCCGGTTTCAATGTGACGATATCACCCGGTACCAAATCTTGTGCATCAATGGTTTTTGCATTGCCATCACGAATGACCACAGCTTTACTGGAGAGCATGTTTTGTATGCTTTTCAGTGACTTCTCAGCTTTATTTTCCTGAACATAACCAATTAATGCGTTAATGACGGCGACACAAAGAATGATAATGGTATCGACAGAGTGGCCCATAAGGCCTTTGACTAACGCAGCCGCTAATAAAATGTAAATCAGGACGTCATTAAAATGAGCGAGAAATTGTAGCAGGGGGTGCTTACTTTTTTTGGCAGGTAGCGCGTTAGGGCCGTATTGTTTAAGGCGTTCTTCAGCTTCTTGTTGGCTTAACCCTTCTTCGCGGCTATTGAGCTGCTGCAAAGATTCTTCCACGGTAAGTTGATACCAGGCCTGGCCTTCTGGCGGCGAGGCGGGTTTGGGATTTGATGAGTTTTGCATTGAAAGAACCTTCTTAAAAATTAAAAATTGAAAATCTGAAATCTATCCGTTTTTCATCTCATTACCGTTGAGGCTAACGGCGCAGGGCAGTGAATACTCTTCCATGAAAAGATCCTGCTCCTTAATTATTTGATTTTTATTAAAAGACAAAAAAATTATTCTGAATGATATGTTTACAACAATTATGTTTACAACAACATAGTTATATTAAGCAAGGATAGTAGATTTTTATCAAAATAGTGCCTTGATCTGAGATAATAAAGTCGAAATATTTAGTCGTAATTATTAGCTAATCTATTGAATATTAAACTTATTTCACCATCATCCGAACAAATTAATTATCCGTGTCTATACCCAAATAATTCGAGTTGCAGGAAGGCGGCAATTGAGTAAATCCCGATGAGTTGACGCCAGTCAATGATGCGGGTGACAAATCTGCCGGGAGCAGATTTGAACGCTGTTCGCAGCGGCCTCGTAGAGGCGAGACCCATGGATGGGTCGAGTAATGAGAGCAGCCAACGCATATGCAGCTTGAAGTATGACGGGGATATTTGTAGGTGTAATCGCTGGCTATCAGATGAAACTCTTGGTTAGTATATCCTGCTGCCGGAACTAATTATGACTATGCTAATCAGAAGTTGCGGTAAGTAAAATGCAGTAGCCAACAACCAGTGAGGAAACAGTAAGTATGGACAAGTGGCGATATCTGGCGATTGGCGTGTGTCTGGTGACGACTTCAGGGGTGGCATTCGCTGACTCCATTGATGCCCAACGGCAACGCTATCAGCAAGTTAAGCTGGCCTGGGACAGTAATCAGATGGATACCGTGGCGCAATTAATGCCGACGTTACGCGATTATCCGCTGTATCCGTATCTGGAATACCGCCAGTTAACTCAAGATTTAAGCCAAGTGAGTGCGGCGCAAGTAACCGATTTCTTGAGTCGGAACCCCACGTTGCCGCCTGCTCGTTCGCTATCATCCCGTTTTGTCAACGAACTGGCGCGTCGTGAAGATTGGCGTGGGTTATTGTCGTTCAGTCCGCAAGCGCCTAAACCAGCGGCAGCCCGCTGTAATTATTACTACGCCAAATGGGCAACGGGTGAACAGCAAGTTGCCTGGGATGGTGCCAGTGAAATTTGGCTCAACGGCCAGACGCTTCCGGGTAGTTGCGATAAATTATTTAGTGTCTGGCAACAAGCCGGGCATCAAACTCCACTGGCAACACTGGCCCGCATGAAGCTTGCTCTTAAAGAGGGCAATGCCAGTTTGGTGAGTTATTTACTCAAACAGTTGCCAGCGGATTACCAAACAATGGGGACGGCACTGGCGAAACTGCAAAGTGATCCTGCCAGTGTTGAAAGCTTTGCTCGTACCGTCGGGCCGACTGACTTCACCCGTTCTGCCACCACCATTGCGTTTACTCGACTGGCGCGCCAGGACGTAGAAAATGCACGCGCTATGATCCCAACATTGGCGCGGCTGCAAAAAATGAGTGACAGCGAGAAGTTGGAGCTGGAAGAAGCGGTCGCCTGGCGTTTGATGGGTAATGATGCGACTTATGACCAAGCTAAATGGCGCGATCAAGTCACTTTGCGCAGCCATTCCACCCCGTTGCTGGAACGCCGTATCCGCATGTCGTTGGGTACGGGCGATCGCCAAGGTTTAGCTGCATGGATGGCCCGTTTGCCGGCCGATGCACAAAGTAAAGATGAGTGGCGCTACTGGCGTGCTTCATTGTTGTTAGAGCAAGGTAAGAAGGCCGAGGGCGAAGCCATCCTGCGCAGTCTGATGCAGGAGCGAGGCTTCTATCCGATGGTCGCCGCCCAAAAACTGGGTGTTCCTTACCCGATTAATGTTGAGGTTGCAACCAAACCTGATGCCTCACTAGCGCAACGGCCCGAAATTGCTCGGGTGCGCGAATTGATGTATTGGAATATGGATAATCTGGCACGCAACGAGTGGAGCTATTTGGTTGCCAGCCGCAGCAAACCTGAGCAGGAAGCATTGGCGCGCTATGCATTTAATCAGAAGTGGGCCGATTTGAGTGTTCAGGCAACCATTGTTGCCAAGCTATGGGACCATTTGGAAGAGCGCTTCCCTCTGGCCTGGCCCAAAGAATTCCGTCAGGCGACGGAAGGCAAGGGGATAACGCCAAGTTATGCCATGGCGATAGCTCGTCAGGAAAGTGCCTGGAACCCGAAAGCGCAATCTCCGGTGGGAGCCACAGGCCTGATGCAGGTGATGCCACGGACTGCGGAGCACACAGTTAAACTGAATAACATTCCCGGTTATGTGAACAGCAGCCAGTTGCTTGATCCTGTCACCAACATTGAGATTGGTACCAGCTATCTGGAAGAGGTCTATCAGCAATTTGGGCGCAACCGGATCCTTTCCAGCGCGGCCTATAACGCAGGCCCATCGCGGGTCAATACCTGGCTAGGAAATAGCGGCGGGCAGGTGGATGCCGTAGCATTTATCGAAAGTATCCCGTTCTCTGAAACGCGAGGTTATGTGAAAAACGTATTGGCTTATGATGCGTTCTATCGTCACTTTATGAATCGCCCAGCTAAGGTGCTGAGTGATGCCGAGTGGCAGCGACGCTATTAATCCCCTTCGTCCTTGAAACCACAGGGGTGTTAGCTACGCGCACTTACCCGAATCACTTACCAGAGTAAGCTCATCGGGATGCGTTTGCTTGCTGCCTACCTGTGACTCCAATGACGTTGGGGTTCCCCTTCGACCTTGAAACTGTAGGGGTGTCACGCCAAGTCCTTTGGCTATATCTGAGGTTATGGTAAGCTGCTGTACTAGTTAAATAGTATGGCGGCTTTCTCTATTATGACAAAACTACGATTAACTGATCCGAATCTGTCGAATGACGACAATCAGCACTGGCTGACTTTTGTTGCATTGTTACAAGACGCCATTGCGCAAGACCTTCATTTACCGCTACTACAATTGATGCTGACACCGGATGAGCGCACGGCTCTGGGGACAAGGGTACGTATCATTGAGGAATTAATGCGAGGGGAATTAAGCCAGCGCGAACTCAAAAATCAATTGGGTGCCGGTATTGCGACTATCACGCGCGGTTCCAATAGCCTGAAAGCCGCTCCCCCTGAGTTGAAAAGCTGGCTCGAAGCGCAGTTATTGGCAAATAAATCGTCTTGAATTGAGTTTTACTGTGCTGGCCGTTGGTAAATCTCATTATTAAAGGGAACCAGTGCCAGCAGCAGTGCCTGATGGTAGACGCTGGTTCGGGTCAGTTTGCCGTCGGTGAAAATCCCGATGGCTCCGCCTTTGTGTTTCACATTCGATATACCGGTTAAATCTGCCATTTCGTCGCCTAGCTCACGGCCTTGGCGAATCCCTTGCAATATAATATCGGGTAGCATCAAACTGGCAGAGCGGGATTCTCCTCGCCACTGCAAGTGTTCAATTACCATCCATGCAAAGGTCATATTATCTTCAATACCAGCTTCAACCCCGACCCAAAAATCTGCCTCAGGGCGCATCTGACGTGCATTGCTCACTCGTTGTCTGGCACCTGTGCGTGTCTCAGCGCTGCCTATCGGTTGCAAGGGAACGCCACTGTCGACATTGATACCTTCAATGCGATACTGACCGGGGCCATAAACATCATCGAAAGCGAGGCTAATAGCCTTAATCTTTGCGGGGTTGGTAGTTGCGGCAACAACATGGTACATAGTAAATCTCAATAATTCTTAAATGTTTATTTCACGCAGTATAACGGAAAAATGACATGCTACAGGTATTTCTCGTGCGCCACGGCGAAACCGTATGGAACGCATCGCGCCAGATTCAGGGCCAATCGGACAGCCCGCTGACCGCGGTTGGTGAACGTCAGGCACACTTGGTTGCGCAACGAGTTCGCAGTCAAGGTATCACGCATATTATTACCAGTGACCTTGGGCGTACGCAGCAGACGGCAAAAATTATCGCCGATGCTTGTGGGCTAAAAGTGGTGACAGATCCGCGCCTGCGTGAACTGAATATGGGGGTACTGGAAACCCGTCCGATTGAGAGCTTAACGCCAGAAGAAGAACAGTGGCGTAAACAGATGATCAATGGCACTGAAGGTGGTCGAATTCCTGAAGGGGAGTCGATGGCAGAGCTAGGGCGGAGAATGCGTGCGGCACTGGATAGCTGTTTGGAACTGCCCGCGGGCAGCAAGCCGTTGTTAGTGAGTCACGGTATGGCGCTGGGGTGTTTGTTGAGCACGCTGCTGGGCTTGCCTCCCCACGCGGAGCGGCGCCTGCGTTTGCGTAACTGTTCGCTATCACGAGTTGATTATCAGGAAAGCCCGTGGCTGGCTTCTGGTTGGGTGATTGAAAGTGCTGGCGATACCGCTCACCTGGATATGCCAGCACTGGATGAACTACAGCGTTAACGCCGGATAGGAATGAGATATTCGCACTTCAGCGAGGCCGGAGGCCCATCTTTCGGCCTTCCCTGAGGGAAGAATCGTTCGATATCGTATCCACATCGGCGGGTTAGCGCTAACTGTGGCAAACAGGTGCCATACAGAGTCAGAATGAAGTCCTGCAACCCATCTGGTGGCCCGTCATAGCTAAACTGCACATACTCACCACCTTGTAAAATAACCGGTTGTCCTTCCTGCACATTACCCGGCACATGCTGTGGTTCGATGGCTGTGGTGTAGAAAATCTCTTGCTCATCATCTTTCTCCTGATTGGGGCGGGAGTGATGTAAGCCATAAAGCACCGGCGGCAAATGGTCCGCGTCACCCAGATACTGCTGCCAGAAGTGCACTCGCAATTCAGAACGATGAGTCATTATTTGCTCAAGCGTACAAGAATAGCTCTGTGTCAGCCCCACCAAATGCTGCTCTGGTAAGGTAATAAATTCAGGCTGAGGCAGTGTATAGTCACCTAACCGAATCGGCGGACATATACCTGCTGAATGCCAATCTTCTGCGCGACGGTATAAGGCTGGTGTTTGCGCAAATTGTTTCTTAAACGCGCGGGTAAAAGTTTGTTGCGAATCAAAGCGATATTGCAATGCAATATCCAGAATAGGGCGGCTGGTTAATCGTAATGCGACAGCGGCTTTTGATAACCTTCTGGCGCGGATATACGCACCGATGGCATTCCCGGTGACATCCTTGAACATTCGCTGCAAATGCCATTTTGAATAGCCTGCTTTGGCAGCGACATTGTCCAATGCTAAAGGCTGGTCTAAATGACTTTCTAGCCAGCTAAGCAAATCACGAATGATACTGGCTTGATCCATAGATCTTCCTCGTAAAGCGGCCTAAATTTAGGGTATTAGTGATATGAAAGAATAGCTCTGGCGCATAGTAGCAACTTTTTATGCTCCCGACTGCTTAAGAATTTACTGGCGTTGTGTGCTAAAAAAGTATCTAAGATTGATAAAATAACTTTTTAACCAGTATTTTATTATTAGTGAAAATATTTAACGTTGGATAACGTTATTCAACGGTATGGAGTAAGTGTATGAAAAAAAGTTGGATATTCCTTGGTTGTATACTTTCTTTCGGGGCAATAACGGCCCATGCGGAAGAAATTGGCTCTGTTGACACGGTATTTAAACTCTTAGGGCCTGACCATAAAATTGTGGTTGAAGCCTTCGATGACCCTGATGTTAAAAATGTAACTTGTTATATCAGTCGGGCAAAAACCGGTGGTATCAAAGGTGGATTAGGGTTGGCGGAGGATACTTCCGATGCGGCCATTTCCTGCCAGCAAGTGGGGCCGATTGAGTTAAGTGACAAAATTAAGAATAGAAAATCTGATGGGGCCGTGGTTTTCCAGAAGCGAACTTCATTGGTATTTAAAAAACTGCAGGTGGTGCGTTTCTACGATCCGAAACGTAATGCCTTAATCTACCTGACTTACTCAGATAGAGTTGTCGACGGTTCGCCGAAAAACGCGATAAGCGCAGTGCCAATTATGCCGTGGTAAGATAAGAAATAGGGAATATATACCCTAAATAATTCGAGTTGCAGGAAGGCGGCAACTGAGTAAATCCCGATGAGTTGACGCCAGTCAATGATTCGGGTGAGCGAAGGCAGCCAACACACATGCAGCTTGAAGTATGACGGGTAAAAAAGCCAGCATTTGAATGCTGGCTTTTTCGTAGGCAAGTCAGAGGGTTACTCTTCCAGGTCACCACAGAAACGATAACCTTCACCGTGGATAGTGGCGATGATTTCTGGAGTGTCCGGCGTCGATTCGAAATGCTTACGAATACGGCGGATGGTCACGTCAACAGTACGGTCATGCGGTTTCAGCTCGCGACCGGTCATTTTCTTCAGTAATTCGCCGCGAGATTGGATTTTACCCGGGTTTTCACAGAAGTGCAGCATGGCGCGGAACTCACTACGTGGCAGCTTATAATGCTCCCCAGCAGGGCTTATCAATGAGCGGCTATTGATATCCAGTTCCCAGCCATTAAATTTATAGCTTTCTACTAAGCGGCGCTCTTCGCCTACGCTACCCAAATTCATGGTACGTGACAGCAAATTGCGTGCCCGAATGGTTAATTCGCGCGGATTGAAAGGTTTGGTGATGTAATCATCAGCGCCAATTTCCAGGCCGAGGATCTTATCAACTTCGTTGTCACGGCCGGTCAGGAACATTAGGGCAACACTTGCTTGTTCACGAAGTTCCCGTGCCAGCAACAGGCCATTTTTGCCCGGCAGATTGATGTCCATGATAACTAAGTTGATATCATTCTCAGACAGAATGTGGTGCATTTCTGCGCCATCATTAGCCTCATGAACAACATAGCCTTCCGCCTCGAAAATGCTCTTCAGGGTGTTACGAGTAACTATCTCGTCTTCTACGATCAGAATGTGCGGGGTCTGCATGTTTGCTACCTAAAATTGCCAACAAAATAGAAATAGGAAGTACAGAAGTCTTTGTTATATTAGGATTTTTATTGACTAGTTACTCGTCATCCCGTTCATCACATGACTAAAGTACGTAAACGCGTTCTTGATGCACTTTCCATCAACGTCAACAACATCACTAGCTTGGTCGGGGTGTTACTCCCTACAGCCCCAAAGGTGACAAAAGCGGCGCATATCCTAACCCTATTAACAGCAATATAACAGTGTGAGCCGAATTTACCACCCAACAAAACTACGCTTTGTTGACATATATCAAATTCAATTGTAGCACGTTAACACTTTTGTGAAAAAGACTTACAAGAATACCAGCTTAAGCGATAGTTGGTTAAATTATGTTACCGATTCAGTGTTATTAATATTAAAAATTGAACATTCGAGGTAACCCAAAAATGATTTATCTAATCTGTTGATTTTTATTGTTTAAAATCAATATTATTTTGTCATTATGGCAATTGACCCACTTTTCTTATTAGTGCTCTGTTTCGCCTAAAAGCATTAGAAGAATTATCATCAATGTTAGTTAAATGTAAAGTGAAGTGACAAAGTTTTCATTTTTGTTGCCTTTTAAATCATTTGAGCGAAAAACCCACGTCTAAAAGACCGCTTTATTCTTTAATCAAGTGCGTCTCTGCCACCAGGTATGCTCTTATCATTTAAAGATCGTATCTATCGCTTATGACCCTATTTCTTCTTATTAAGAGAAAAAAAACACAAAGTATATCGTAGTGACAAAAGCTTTCATTCCAGTTTTATTATCTGGATTCAAGAAGGTTGTTTTATTTATTTCGCCTAAAAAAGCTCGCCAAATAAGACAATAGCTCAGCAGTGAAGTGGTCATTTCCTCAGGGTGGCGACTGAAAAAATTTGACTTGAGGGGACGATTGCTTTAACCAATAGAGGTAGAGCCACATTATTTATGAGACAGACAGACGACATGCGATACATCAGCCTGAACACAACAATTATTACCACCACCGAAACCACAGGTTACGGGGCGGGCTGACGCGTACAGGAAACAACAGAAAAAAGCCCGCACCTAAACAGTGCGGGCTTTTTTTTTCAATCAAATCTTTGCAAAAAAGTTTGCGATAAAAAAAGCGCGAAAGCGGGAGAGAATCAGAAATGCGAGTGCTGAAATTTGGCGGGACATCAGTAGCAAATGCAGAACGCTTTATGCGTGTTGCCGATATCATTGAAAGTAATGCGCGTCAGGGGCAAGTGGCGACGGTATTGTCTGCACCCGCTAAGATTACCAACCATCTGGTGGCGATGATCGACAAAATGGTGGCTGGGCAAGATATCTCGCCGAACATCAGTGATGCGGAACGGATTTTTTCCGAGCTATTGCGTGGCTTGGCTGATGCGCAACCGGGCTTTGAATATGAACGTTTAAAAGCGCTGGTGGCCCATGAGTTTGCGCAACTCAAACACGTCCTGCACGGTATTTCGTTGCTCGGTCAATGCCCGGATAGTATTAATGCCGCCATCATCTGTCGCGGCGAGAAATTGTCCATTGCTATTATGGAAGCATTGTTCCAGGCGAAAGGTTATAAAGTTAGCGTGATTAATCCGGTCGAGAAATTGTTGGCGCAAGGCCATTATCTCGAATCCACCGTCGATATCACTGAATCTACCCGCCGCATCGGCTCCAGCAGTATTCCTGCTGACCATATCATCCTGATGGCTGGTTTCACTGCCGGTAATGACAAAGGGGAGTTGGTGGTACTGGGGCGCAATGGGTCAGACTATTCAGCTGCAGTGTTGGCCGCGTGTTTACGCGCTGATTGTTGTGAGATCTGGACTGACGTGGACGGGGTTTATACCTGTGACCCCCGCGTTGTGCCTGATGCGCGATTATTGAAATCGATGTCATATCAGGAAGCGATGGAGCTGTCTTATTTTGGCGCTTCGGTTCTCCACCCCCGCACTATCGCTCCTATCGCCCAGTTCCAAATTCCTTGCCTGATTAAAAACACTTCTAACCCACAAGCCCCCGGTACCTTGATTGGTGGTGAAAGCAGTGATGATGGCTTCCCAGTGAAAGGCATCACCAATCTGAATAACATGGCGATGATTAACGTATCTGGCCCAGGTATGAAAGGCATGGTCGGTATGGCTGCCCGCGTCTTTGCGGTGATGTCGCGCAGCGGTATTTCAGTAGTCCTTATTACTCAATCTTCTTCTGAGTACAGCATCAGCTTCTGTGTGCCGCAAGGTGAGTTAATCCGCGCTCGCAAAGCATTGGAAGAAGAGTTTTATCTGGAGTTGAAAGATGGTCTGTTAGAACCATTGGATGTGATGGAACATCTGGCGATTATCTCAGTGGTTGGCGATGGCATGCGCACTTTACGTGGCATCTCGGCTCGTTTCTTCTCAGCACTGGCCCGTGCCAATATCAATATTATTGCGATTGCGCAAGGTTCGTCCGAGCGTTCCATCTCCGTGGTGGTTAGCAATGATGCCGTCACCACCGGGGTACGTGTTTGCCATCAGATGCTGTTCAATACCGATCAGGTCATTGAAGTGTTTGTCATTGGTGTTGGTGGCGTCGGTGGGGCATTAATCGAGCAAATCTATCGTCAACAACCTTGGTTGAAGCAGCGCCACATTGATTTGCGCGTCTGTGGTATCGCTAATTCCAAAGCCATGCTAACCAATGTGCACGGTATTTCGCTGGATAACTGGCGTCATGAACTGGCCGAAGTGCAAGAGCCTTTTAACTTAAGTCGCTTAATTCGTCTGGTGAAAGAGTATCACTTGCTCAATCCGGTGATTGTTGACTGTACATCCAGTCAGGCTGTTGCGGATCAATATGCAGATTTTCTGGCAGATGGCTTCCATGTTGTGACACCAAACAAGAAAGCCAATACCTCATCGATGAATTACTACCGTCAGATGCGCGCGGCGGCAGCGAAGTCATGCCGCAAATTCTTGTATGACACCAACGTCGGTGCGGGCCTGCCGGTTATCGAAAATTTACAGAATTTACTTAATGCGGGTGACGAGTTGATGCGTTTTTCTGGCATTCTGTCAGGCTCACTCTCTTTCATCTTCGGTAAGCTTGACGAAGGGATGACCTTGTCAGAGGCCACATTGCAGGCGAAGGCGCTGGGTTATACCGAGCCAGACCCACGCGATGATCTTTCCGGCATGGATGTCGCTCGGAAATTGTTGATCCTGGCCCGTGAAGCAGGGTACAAACTTGAATTGGCTGATATCGAAGTTGAGTCTGTTCTACCAGCAAGTTTCGATGCAAGCGGTGATGTAGACAGCTTCCTCGCTCGCCTGCCATCACTGGATGCCGAGTTTACCCGCCTGGTGGCAAATGCCGCAGAACAGGGCAAAGTGCTGCGTTATGTCGGGGTGATTGAAGAGGGGCGTTGTATCGTTCGGATGGATGCGGTTGATAGTAACGATCCGCTGTATAAAGTAAAAAATGGTGAGAATGCGTTGGCCTTCTATACCCACTATTATCAGCCGATCCCGTTGGTGCTTCGCGGGTATGGTGCGGGTAATGACGTGACTGCTGCTGGGGTGTTCGCTGATCTTTTACGCACATTATCATGGAAGTTGGGAGTTTAAATATGGTTAAGATCTATGCTCCGGCATCGATTGGCAATGTCAGCGTTGGCTTCGATGTGCTGGGTGCTGCGGTTTCACCAGTAGACGGCACTTTGCTGGGCGATTGTGTCAGTGTGACCGCAGCAAACAGTTTTAGTCTGCGAAACGAAGGCCGCTTTGTCAGCAAATTACCTGATGATCCAAAAGAAAATATCGTTTATCAATGCTGGGAGCGTTTTTGTCAGGAAATGGGCAAAGAGATCCCGGTAGCCATGGTGCTGGAAAAGAACATGCCGATTGGCTCAGGGCTGGGCTCCAGTGCTTGTTCTGTTGTTGCTGGCTTGATGGCAATGAACGAATTCTGCGGCAAGCCGCTGGACAAAGTTACCTTGCTTGGCCTGATGGGTGAACTGGAAGGGCGGGTATCCGGCAGTGTGCATTTTGATAATGTTGCGCCGTGCTATTTGGGCGGGATGCAGCTGATTCTTGAACAAGATGGCTATATTAGCCAAGACGTGCCCGGCTTCGATGACTGGCTGTGGGTGATGGCATATCCGGGTATTAAAGTCTCAACCGCTGAAGCGCGGGCGATTTTACCGGCGCAGTATCGCCGTCAGGACTGCATCACCCATGGGCGCAATGTCGCCGGGTTCATTCACGCCTGCCACACTCAGCAGCCAGATTTGGCGGCTAAAATGATGAAAGACGTTATTGCCGAACCTTATCGCACCCAATTACTGCCGGGCTTTGCTGCGGCCAGACAAGCCGCGCAGGATATTGGCGCGCTGGCCTGTGGTATTTCCGGTTCTGGCCCCACGTTGTTTGCCGTCTGCGATAATAGCGAGACCGCACAGCGTATGGCGAGCTGGCTACAAAATCATTACCTGCAAAACGACGAAGGTTTTGTTCATATTTGCCGTCTGGATACCGCAGGCGCACGACTACTGGGATAACGCATGAAACTGTATAACCTTAAAGATCACAACGAGCAGGTCAGCTTCGCGCAAGCGATCAAACAGGGCCTGGGCAAGCAGCAAGGGTTGTTCTTCCCGCTGGAGTTGCCAGAGTTTGAACTGACAGAAATTGATAAACTGCTGGATCTGGATTTTGTCACTCGCAGCAGCCGTATTCTTTCTGCTTTTATTGGTAATGAAATCGCACCAGAGGTGTTAACCAAACGCGTTCAGGCGGCGTTTGAGTTTCCGGCTCCAGTCGCTCAGGTTGAGAATGATATCGCCGCACTGGAGTTGTTCCACGGCCCGACATTGGCCTTTAAGGACTTCGGCGCACGTTTTATGGCACAAATGCTGGCCGAAGTGGCTGGCGACCAGCCAGTGACTATCTTAACCGCAACCTCTGGTGATACTGGGGCGGCGGTCGCCCATGCTTTCTATGGCTTGAAAAATGTTCGCGTGGTTATCCTCTATCCACGCGGCAAAATCAGCCCGCTGCAAGAGAAGCTGTTCTGTACGTTAGGTGGCAATATCCACACGGTGGCTATTGAGGGCGATTTTGATGCTTGTCAGGCGCTGGTCAAACAAGCCTTTGATGATGAAGAGTTGAAGCAGGCGCTGAGCCTTAACTCTGCTAACTCTATTAATATCAGCCGCTTGCTGGCTCAGATTTGCTATTACTTTGAAGCTGTAGCCCAGTTACCGCAAGAAGCGCGTAACCAATTGGTTATCTCCGTACCAAGCGGCAACTTCGGTGATTTGACCGCCGGTTTGCTGGCAAAATCGTTAGGTTTGCCGGTAAAACGATTTATCGCTGCCACCAATGCCAACGACACCGTACCGCGCTTCCTGGTTAACGGCCAATGGCAGCCGAAGCCGACGGTGGCGACGTTATCGAATGCTATGGATGTCAGCCAGCCGAATAACTGGCCGCGTGTTGAGGAGCTTTATCGTCGTAAAATCTGGCAGTTGAAAGAATTGGGCCACGGCGCAGTTAGTGATGATGTCACCAAAGAGACGATGCGCGAGCTTGCGGGTTTGGGTTATATCTCAGAACCTCATGCTGCCATTGCCTACCGCGTGCTACGTGATCAATTGCAAGACGGTGAGTTTGGGTTGTTTATCGGTACCGCTCATCCGGCAAAATTCAAAGAAAGTGTGGAAGAGATTCTGGGGCAAGAATTGCCGCTGCCAAAACCACTGGCAGTGCGAGCACAATTACCGCTGCTATCTCATGATTTGCCAGCAGACTTTGCGCAATTACGTACTTTCTTGATGGCTTTGCCAAAATAAATTGTTATTTGACAAAAAAGATAAAAGGGCCCAGAAACGGCCCTTTTGCCTTTCTAGTGCTGTTCAGCCCGCTTAAAGACTAATTCATTTTTCGCCGACAGCCCGGCATCAAATTCATAACCTTCCAGATTAAAATCAACCAGTTGTTCTGGTTTGGTGAGTTTATTCTGAATAATAAATCGGCTCATCAAGCCGCGGGCCTTTTTGGCATAGAAACTGATAATTTTATATTTGCCGTTCTTTTCATCCAAAAAGACCGGCTTAATCAGTGAACCGGCTAATTTGGTGGGTTTCACGGCCTTAAAGTATTCATCTGAGGCGAGATTTATCAGCACGTTATCACCTTGCTGCTCCAGCGCCTGATTCAGTTTCTCTGTTATCTGGTCGCCCCAGAAGGAATAGAGATCTTTGCCACCTGGGTTAGCCAGTTTGATCCCCATCTCCAGACGATACGGTTGCATCAAATCTAGCGGGCGCAATACGCCGTAGAGTCCGGAAAGCATGCGTAAATGCTGTTGGGCAAAGTCAAAGTCAGCAGCGCTGAAATCCTGCGCCTGCATGCCGGTATAAACATCGCCTTTAAAAGCCAGAATCGCCTGACGCGCATTGTCTGGTGTGAAATCAGGCTGCCATTCGCTGAAACGGGCGGCATTTAAACCGGCCAGTTTGTCGCTAATTCCCATCAGACTGCTGATTTGGGCTGGTGTCAGCTCACGGCAGATCTCGATAAGCTGTTGTGATTTATCCAACATCTCTGGCTGAGTAAACTTTTTGGTCGCAAGCGGACTTTGATAATCAAGGGTTTTAGCCGGGGAGATAACAATAAGCATGATGACATCCTATTAATACCCAGCATACTTCAAGCGGCATGTGCGTTGGCTACTTTCGTTCACCTCAGTCACTTACTTATGTAAGCTCCTGAGGATTCACTCACTTGCCGCCTTCCTGTCACTCGAATTATTTAGGGTATATTTAAATAAGACACTGTAGCAAAAAGCGTAGTGTAGCAAAAAGAAGATTGGACGATTGCTAGGATAGATAGATTGAGTTGTCAGAGATGATATAGTTTAGCTAAATCGTCTCAGCACGATAAGAATGGATGAAATTGCTATTAACCTGCCGGTTTCTGGCTGTTTTAAAAGGCGAAAACGGTTGCGAACCAAATACTGCCTGTTTGCGCTTTTTTTAATCAGTTTAACTGCCTTGCACCAAGGCTTACGCATGTTATTATCAAGACAAGGCAGACGTCGAAATAGCTAATATTGCGAAACCGCTAACATTCCGCATGAGATGAAGCGCCATTTCTACCGAGATAAAAGTTGCGACATGCCAAAAGTTCATGCACAAACGATGAGAAACGACAACATGACCGATAAACTTACTTCCCTACGTCAAATCACCACTGTAGTAGCAGATACTGGGGATATCGCGGCAATGAAGCTGTATCAGCCGCAAGATGCAACCACGAACCCATCACTGATTCTGAATGCTGCCCAAATTCCTGAATACCGCAAGCTGATCGATGAAGCCATTGCCTGGGCTCGCGAACAAAGCAGTGATCATGCTCAGCAAATCGTTGATGCAACTGACAAACTGGCCGTCAATATCGGTTTGGAAATTCTGAAACTGATTCCTGGCCGTATTTCTACCGAAGTTGATGCTCGCCTGTCCTACGACACCGTTGCTAGCGTGGCAAAAGCGAAACGTTTGATCAAACTGTACAACGAAGCCGGTATCAGCAATGACCGTATTCTGATCAAACTGGCTTCTACCTGGCAGGGTATCCGTGCTGCGGAACAGCTGGAAAAAGAAGGTATCAACTGTAACCTGACTCTGCTGTTCTCCTTCGCTCAGGCACGTGCTTGTGCTGAAGCGGGTGTGTTCCTGATTTCACCGTTTGTTGGCCGTATTCTTGACTGGTACAAAGCCAATGGTGATAAGAAAGAGTTCGCACCACACGAAGATCCAGGTGTGGTTTCCGTGACTGAGATTTACCAGTATTACAAAAAACACGGTTATAAAACTGTGGTTATGGGCGCAAGCTTCCGTAATCTGGGTGAGATCATCGAACTGGCTGGCTGTGACCGCCTGACTATTGCTCCATCTCTGTTAAAAGAGTTGGCAGAAAGTGAAGGCCCAGTTGAGCGTAAACTGGCTTATACCGGTGAAGTTCAAGCTAAACCAACGCCACTGACTGAAGCTGAATTCTACTGGCAGCACAATCAGGACCCAATGGCGATTGATAAACTGGCTGATGGCATTCGCAAGTTTGCTATCGACCAGGGCAAACTTGAGAAAATGATCTCAGACCTGCTGTAATTTGACTGGCGGTAATTGATTCTCCGCGGTTATTTGACGAAAAGGTGGCGCAAGCTGCCTTTTTTATTGCCTGTTATCTGGGGCTGAGGGCAGTTCCAATAACACGGGGTATGCTATTATTCGCCACAGATAAAGGGCTTTTCGTCGAGGTAGTCATATGAATACATTACGTATAGGTTTAGTTTCCGTTTCTGATCGCGCATCGAGCGGGGTATATCAGGATAAAGGTATTCCAGCCCTGGAAGAGTGGTTGGCAAGCGCGCTAACAACTCCTTTTACAATAGAAACCCGCCTTATCCCCGATGAACAAACTCTGATTGAACAAACCCTGTGTGAGTTAGTCGACGAGATGGGCTGCCATTTAGTGTTGACCACCGGTGGAACCGGCCCGGCAAGACGCGATGTCACCCCTGACGCCACGTTGGCAATAGCAGATCGGCAAATGCCTGGTTTTGGCGAGCAAATGCGTCAAATCAGCCTCCATTTCGTTCCTACCGCGATATTATCCCGTCAGGTTGGCGTTATCCGTAAGCAGGCATTGATCATCAACTTACCGGGGCAACCTAAATCGATCAAAGAAACCCTGGAAGGGGTGAAAGATGCTGAATCGAAGGTGGTGGTTGCGGGGATTTTTGCCAGTGTGCCTTATTGCATTCAACTGCTGGATGGGCCTTATATAGAGACCAATGCTGAAGTGGTAGCGGCTTTTCGTCCTAAGAGTGCAGTTATCGATATAAAAAACTAAATTAAAACTTTTTGCAACATAAGACACCATTGTGACAGTGTGGGGAATTTTGTACGGTATAGTCATATTTACTTTACAAAAAGCTGAAAATATTTTTCTTCCCCTACTCTGGTTTATTACGGTGTCATATGCCCCAAGAACACAATTCATCTCAAGTCGACTTATCGCAACCTCATGTTGCCCAACAACATAATCATAACCGTCGGCTGAATAAGCAAGATTATAAAACACTCACTCTGGCCGCTTTAGGCGGAGCACTTGAGTTTTATGATTTCATTATTTTCGTTTTCTTTGCTGCGGTTATTGGTGATCTTTTCTTCCCAGTTGATATGCCAGAGTGGCTGCGTCAGGTGCAGACATTCGGTATTTTTGCCGCGGGTTATCTGGCGCGTCCACTTGGCGGCATTATCATGGCGCATTTTGGTGATCTGGTTGGGCGTAAGAAGATGTTTACTCTAAGTATTTTGTTAATGGCATTACCAACATTGGCGATTGGTATGCTGCCGACTTATGCCTCGATTGGTATTGCAGCGCCATTACTATTACTGTTAATGCGTGTATTACAAGGTGCGGCAATTGGTGGCGAAGTGCCCGGCGCATGGGTCTTTGTCGCAGAACATGTACCACGTCGGCGCATCGGTATTGCTTGCGGAACACTTACTGCTGGTTTGACGGCGGGGATCTTACTGGGGTCACTGGTGGCTACCGCGATGAATACTACCTTAAGCCCTCAGGCCATTTTAGATGGTGGCTGGCGTGTACCATTCTTCCTTGGCGGGATTTTTGGCTTGTTCGCCATGTACTTACGCCGTTGGTTGCAAGAAACTCCTATCTTTAAAGAGATGCAGGCTCGCAAAACTCTGGCTGATGAATTACCACTTAAATCTGTCGTGGTGAATCATAAGAAAGAAGTGTTCGTCTCGATGCTACTGACCTGGCTGCTGTCTGCCGGTATTGTGGTGGTGATTCTCATGACCCCGACTTATTTACAGAAACAGTTCGGTGTCTTGCCTGCTCTGGCATTACAGGCCAATAGTCTGGCGATTGTAGCATTAGTATTTGGCTGTGTGATCGCGGGCTTGGCCATTGATCGTTTTGGTGCCAGTAAAACCTTTATTGTTGGCAGCCTGATGTTGGCGGTGTCGACATGGTCGTTTTATCACACCAATTTGACGGATCCGAGTCAGTTATTTACCCATTATATGTTGGCAGGATTCTGTGTCGGGATTGTTGGCGCGGTGCCTTATGTCATGGTGCGTGCATTCCCGGCAGAGGTTCGCTTTACTGGCATTTCTTTCTCTTACAATGTGGCATATGCCATTTTTGGTGGGTTGACACCTATTCTGGTGACGCTATTGATGAAAGTGACGCCTATGGCTCCTGCGTACTACATGCTGTTGTTATCGCTGGTGGGATTCCTGTTAGGAATTTATCTACGCAATGATATTAATAGTGAAGTGAAAGTGCATTTGCCAAAGAAAGTGTTGGCTGAATAAAAGCAGTATAAAATAAATATCATCACAAAATAGCCCATAAAACTTGGGCTATTTTCGTCTATTATAATTTAAAACTCACCTTTAAAATTAAAGCCGACCTTCTGCTTGACGCGAGCTGAGGGCTGAGAAATGACTTCAGAGTATAATGTTTTGGCACCTTGTTGTTGCAAATATCGCCCTAGTGCTCGGACGGCGGCTGTGCCCGCGCCTCTGACTGTACCTTCACGATCAGGATGTAATACAAAGTCAGGTTGTGTCGCTGATGCAACCAGCTCAACTTCATCTTCTCGGTTAAATCGGTCGGCAAGAATAATCGCAATAATTCTTCCTTGCAGTTTGACGACCACATAGACCTCTCCGGCGCGATGAAGCCTGAGTCTTCGCTTGATAATACCCGTCACAATATTTCCGGCATTAAGTAGTCTGGTTAAGGCGTCACTATTTTCATCTGTCATGGCATCCGCACTCGTACCGGCACTGGCACTTGTACCTTGAGCGGGGTAGCCTTGTTCATACTGATGCTCCCAGTGCGTCATGGTTTCATTCAGCTTTCTTCGCATAGCTTTGGCATCCCTAACCTCGGCATCTGAAAGCTTTGCTTCTTCCATATATGTCAGTGTTGGGAGTATTTCTATTTCGAATTCTAAATCAGGTTGTTCAACGGGCAGACCCTGCGAAATGATTATTGGCGTGGTATGTGTATAGATGAAATTCTCTAATAACAACTCATAGATACCTAACGGTAAGCGTTCCACCCGTGCTGGAGGTTCATCAGATGAGGAATAGAAACTATAGGATAGATAACCAAGCTGGGCATAATCAAAAGCAGTCTTAATATCGGCAAGAGCATTATTGGTTGTTCTATCGGTTACTTTTTCTTTTACAGCTTGGATTAACCTGTTTTCCACCTCTTGATCTTCTACCACTGTGCCGGTGCTTCCGGTACGAACGATAGAGTCTATTACTCGACCAAAAAATGCTGTATTCCAGGTTTCTAAGCTATGACCGAATAAAAAGGTAAAATCAGTCATGATTTCCAGTGTCCAATCAATACATTGAGGCCTTATTTGACGTATTGGCCGAGAGTTAAGCAAAGAGTGGAGGGGAACCATGCAGGTTTTAGCGACAGCAGGGAGGCTCAGAGAATGACGATGTTTATTATTGTCGATATAAGTCAATGTCATATGATTATCAATACGTTCAGGAATTTGTGGCTCTGCTTTGGGGGCTGACTTTGGTTTAAGTGGGCTGCTGTTTCCGGCAATATGTAATGTTTTTCCTTTGGTATTACTGTTGAAAAAAGAATCTGCACTAAATACGAGGCCATCTAATTGTTGGCATTTACCTTGTATCAGATAATTATAGATATTTAAAAAAGGCGTAAAAGCACATATTATTTTACTTGTCTGTGTTAAATCTCTTTTTTCCCAATCTTGTTCTCCGGTATCAGCGGTAAGTATAGATTTCGCAAGCACTAAAGGATTATTTTTATTGTAGTTGGTTATTGTTATTTCTTGAGGGGTGGTAATCTCAGTGTCTCTCTCAAAAGAGATAATAGGTGAAACATCCACCAAATCATGATTCAATGTCTGGATATATTGCACTTCCACGGAATCTTCTTGTATTTGAATAATAAATGATAAATTGTCATTTTTACGATAACGTTCAAAATAAAATTTATCGACCATACGATGATCGGAGAATGTTATGAATCTCTTATTTATACTAATGGCCGGGCTACTAAAGAACTTGATATCGTAAATATCATTTTCGCCGATATCTTGGCTATTAAATACCAATAAAACTTGTTTGTTTTTCAGTCGTTCATCATTCCAATATTCACCAAATACATCTGCAAGTTTTATTTTATGGCTGTTTACAATGACACATTGTTGATCGCAGTTCAGCCCTTTAATTTTTGATACCTTGATACCAGTGATTGCATCGCTCATTTCCAGTGCTTTTAAATTATTATCAGTGATGCTTTCTGTTAACTTGAAAAAAGGGGGGGTGAAATTGTCATTCTTGTAGATTGTCGCAATCATGCCTGGGGGTATTGTGATGGATTGAATACTATCATTATAAATAGGTAGTGCTTGTCTGTCAGACTCAATGATGGCTTCTGTATCATGATAAAAATCTATTTGTTGATTCGATGCTAAACAAGTACTGCTCCCTTGAAACTCATCTTCGGTGTAAAAACAGATTGCAGGTGCTATTTTGTATGAATTGACTTTATTATAAAACCCTGATTTTTTTAACCCCGGTAGATTGATATCATTCTTTAGCTTTAATTTATTGCCAGAAAGATCAATATCATCATAAAGGGTAACAACCATACCTGGCGGTACAGAAATTGATTCTATTTTATTATTAAAACCATCATGGTAAGTGGATTTTATTTCACCCTCATTAGAGCAAAATGATTCCCCTCTAAAGTCATCTAACTCATAAAAACAAACCTCCCCCTTTTCCGAATAGGTGGGGGGCGATATTATTAATGTAGCGATTATTAATAGTTCTCTGGCTATTTTCATAAGCTAGTCCTTCAATATATTTAATTTTAATATTTCATATTACCTACGGAATCTTGATGTTATATGATGCGTTTTTTATTTACTTTATCTATTTTCATTATTCTATTTAATTATTTTGTAATGCTAATTTAAATAGATAATTAATTTTATTTTGAGAGTGAGAAATAAACATAAAAAGCCCCTGAATACGAATATTCAGCGGGCCCTTAAATGTAAATTTAGGAGTGAACTGTAATTAAACTACAGGTTGTACGCGTAAAGTCGGGCTTGGTTCACCGATAGGTAATACGGTGCGACCGTATTGTTCGTTCAATACTTCCGCCATGGCCAGATAAATTGCGCTAGCGCCACAAATGATACCTTCGAAGCCGGCGAAAACCAGCAGTGAATGGTTACCGGTGAAGTTACCGACGGCCAGCAGAGCAAACAGTAGCGTCAGGCTACCGAAAACAAACTGCAAAGCACGGTTAGCTGGCAAAGTACCGAAGAACATAAACAGTGTGAAGATGCCCCATAAACCTAAATAAACGCCGAGGAATTGTGCATCAGTTGCTTCTGCCATACCCATTTTAGGCAGCATCAACAAACCAACCAAACTCAGCCAAAATGCGCCATAAGAGGTAAATGCAGTGGCAGCAAAGGTATTACCCTTCTTATATTCCAGCATACCTGCCAGAATTTGTGCCAGACCGCCATAAAAAATCCCCATACTCAAAATAACAGAGGTCAGGGGGAAGAAGCCTGCGTTGTGCAGGTTAAGCAAGACGGTGGTCATCCCAAAACCCATCAGGCCTAATGGGCCAGGATTCGCCAACTTGGTGGTGTTCATAAGTCCTCTGCAATAACAGATTGCTAAAAATAATGGATAAATATCCGAATAAGTATAAAGCGCCTGAATGACTAAAAAGTCGTCTATTCCCTCAGTGCGCGCGGCATCATAATGATCTGCGCGGTTGGAAACAATGATCTCGAGGGTGATAAAAAGTAATTTTTTTTCATCTCCCCCCTTGATGCTGCGTTTCATGGCCCCATCTTATTCCCAACCGCAGGGACTAATCACGAATCAGCGGAGGCATACATCAGTAGAATGCTGGGTATGAAAACATTGATTATGAAAATACGGGCAGTTGAAAAGAAACAATTCGCCCACATATAGATTAGTAACTTGACCGAATATGACTTTTTAGTGGAGGCGTTTTAGATGGGTAAAATTATTGGTATCGACTTGGGTACTACCAACTCTTGTGTAGCAATTATGGATGGTACTAAAGCACGCGTGCTGGAAAACAGCGAAGGCGATCGCACCACGCCTTCTATCATCGCTTATACCCAAGATGGTGAAACTCTGGTTGGTCAACCGGCTAAACGTCAGGCTGTCACTAACCCACAAAATACACTATTTGCCATCAAGCGTTTGATTGGTCGTCGTTTCCAGGACGAAGAAGCGCAGCGTGATAAAGACATCATGCCGTACAAAATTATCGCAGCAGATAATGGTGACGCTTGGTTAGAAGTTAAAGGCCAGAAAATTGCACCACCGCAGATCTCTGCTGAAGTGCTGAAGAAAATGAAGAAAACGGCTGAAGATTATCTGGGCGAACCAGTAACTGAAGCGGTTATCACTGTACCTGCATACTTCAACGATGCTCAGCGTCAGGCAACTAAAGATGCTGGCCGTATCGCAGGTCTGGAAGTAAAACGTATCATCAACGAACCAACCGCTGCTGCATTGGCTTACGGTCTGGATAAAGAAGTCGGTAACCGTACTATCGCGGTTTATGACCTCGGTGGTGGTACTTTCGATATCTCTATTATCGAAATCGACGAAGTTGATGGCGAAAAAACCTTTGAAGTTCTGGCAACCAATGGTGATACCCACCTGGGTGGTGAAGACTTCGATAGCCGCTTGATCAACTATCTGGTTGAAGAATTCAAGAAAGACCAGGGTATGGATCTGCGTACCGATCCACTGGCAATGCAACGTCTGAAAGAAGCAGCTGAAAAAGCGAAAATTGAGTTGTCTTCTGCTCAGCAGACCGACGTTAACCTGCCGTACATCACGGCGGATGGCAGCGGTCCAAAACACATGAACATCAAAGTGACCCGCGCTAAGTTGGAGTCACTGGTAGAAGATTTGGTCAACCGTTCTATTGAACCACTGAAAGTGGCTCTGCAGGATGCTGGCTTGTCTGTTTCCGACATCCAGGACGTTATCCTGGTAGGTGGTCAGACTCGTATGCCAATGGTTCAGAAGAAAGTTGCTGATTTCTTCGGTAAAGAACCACGTAAAGACGTTAACCCAGATGAAGCTGTAGCGATTGGTGCGGCAGTACAGGGTGGTGTTCTGTCTGGTGAAGTGAAAGACGTTCTGTTGTTGGACGTTACCCCACTGTCACTGGGTATTGAAACCATGGGTGGTGTGATGACTCCGCTTATCACTAAAAATACCACTATCCCAACCAAGCACAGCCAGGTGTTCTCTACTGCGGAAGATAACCAGTCTGCGGTAACCATCCATGTGCTTCAGGGTGAGCGTAAACGTGCTCAGGATAACAAGTCTCTGGGTCAGTTCAATCTGGACGGTATCCAGCCGGCACCTCGCGGCATGGCGCAAATCGAAGTCACCTTCGATATTGACGCCGACGGTATTTTGCATGTGTCTGCTAAAGACAAAAATACCGGTCGTGAGCAGAAGATTACCATCAAGGCATCTTCTGGTTTGAACGAGGAAGAGATCCAGAAAATGGTTCGCGATGCTGAAGCTAACGCTGAAGCAGACCGTAAATTTGAAGAGCTGGTTCAGACCCGTAACCAAGCTGACCACCTGATTCACGGTACTCGTAAACAGTTGGAAGAAGCCGGTGACAAGCTGCCAGCAGAAGATAAAACTGCTATCGAAGATGCAGTGAAAGCACTCGAAGCGGCGCTGAAAAGCGAAGATAAAGCTGAAATCGAAGCCAAAACTCAGGCTCTGGTACAAGTTTCTGGCAAATTGCTGGAAATGGCTCAGCAGCAGCAAGCAGCCGCAGGTGGTGATGCTGGTGATACCAGTGCTAAGAAAGAAGACGACGTGGTAGACGCCGAATTCGAAGAAGTGAAAGATAAAAAATAATTGCCCTTAAGCGGGCACAGCAGTGGTAGGCCTTACTGTTGCTGGAAACCAGCACGGGCGTCGAGGAAACTCTACGCCCGTGCACGCATGTTAAGGGTAGGAAAAAAGAGAATGGCGAAGAGAGATTATTACGAGGTTTTAGGCGTTAAAAAGGACGCCGATGAACGTGAGATCAAAAAGGCCTATAAACGCCTGGCGGTAAAGTATCACCCGGACCGTAATCAGGACGAGAACGATACCGGCGAAAATTTCAAAGAAGTTAAAGAAGCCTACGAAATTCTGACCGATCCACAAAAGCGTGCAGCCTACGATCAGTATGGTCATGCTGCCTTTGAACAAGGTGGTATGGGCGGCGGCGGTTTTGGCGGTGGCGGTGCTGATTTTACTGACATTTTTGGTGATGTTTTCGGTGATATCTTTGGTGGTGGCCGTCGTCAGCGAGCTTCCCGTGGTTCAGATCTGCGCTATAACATGGATCTGACACTGGAAGAAGCGGTACGCGGTGTGACTAAAGAAATCCGCATCCCAACGCTAAATGAATGTGATGTTTGCCATGGTAGCGGTGCTAAACCGGGCAGTTCTCCGGTGACGTGTTCGACTTGCCGTGGTGCAGGTCAGGTACATATGCGCCAGGGGTTCTTCACTGTGCAGCAGGCGTGTCCTACTTGTCATGGCAGCGGTCAAATCATTAAAGATCCATGCAACAAATGTCATGGACATGGCCGGGTTGAGAAGTCAAAAACGCTGTCGGTTAAAATCCCAGCAGGCGTTGATACCGGTGATCGTATTCGTTTAAGCGGTGAAGGTGAAGCCGGCGAGCATGGCGCACCAGCAGGTGATCTGTACGTTCAGGTGCAAGTCAAAGCACACCCAATCTTCGAACGTGAAGGCAATAACCTGTATTGTGAAGTGCCGATTAACTTCGCTATGGCAGCCTTGGGCGGCGAGATTGAAGTCCCGACGTTGGATGGCCGCGTTAAGCTGAAAGTACCTGCGGAAACACAAACCGGCAAACTGTTCCGGATGCGCGGTAAAGGGGTTAAATCAGTACGTGGTGGTAGTCAAGGTGACTTGCTCTGCCGCGTTGTGGTTGAAACACCAGTGCATCTGAGTGAAAAACAGAAGCAATTGCTGCGTGAACTGGAAGAAAGTTTTGTGGGCGCAGCGGGCGAGAAAAATAGTCCTCGTTCTAAAAGCTTCTTAGACGGCGTTAAGAAATTCTTTGATGACTTGACCCGTTAATTATTAGCTAACTGGCTAATAAAAAAGAAAAATAAAAATCCTCGATGAAGTTCGGGGATTTTTTTCATCTGAGTCCTATCAAGTGATGTGATTTAAATCACTAATTGCTCGGTTTATTCGAGCATTAACTGCAATAAAAACGACTTTTTTCGAATTGATGATTATCCTAAAATCTATGAATTAATTTGTTGAGCACAAGCTCACTGTCCGATGTAAGGGAGCCATTCATTGTGACAAACATGATTCGTCAATTTTTACGCCAAGAGGCCGCGGGTGGTCTGATTTTGATTTTTGCTGCTGTTGTGGCTTTATTTATGGCCAACAGCCCACTGCAAGGTTTTTATCAGTCATTTCTTGATGTACCGGTATCAGTAAAAATAGCCTCACTGGATATCAGTAAGCCGCTGTTGCTATGGATCAATGATGGCCTAATGGCGATATTCTTCCTGGTCGTCGGCTTAGAAGTTAAGCGTGAATTGATGGAAGGCTCACTGGCTGGGCGTGATAAAGCTATTTTCCCAGCAATTGCTGCCTTAGGCGGTATGTTGGCTCCGGCCCTGATTTATTTACTGTTTAATGGGGCTGATGAAGTTACCCGCCAAGGGTGGGCAATTCCGGCTGCAACTGACATTGCTTTTGCACTGGGTGTCATGGCATTACTGGGGAACCGGGTTCCAACCAGCCTGAAAGTCTTTTTACTGGCACTGGCCATCATTGATGACTTGGGTGTCATCATTATTATTGCGTTGTTCTATACCCACGAAGTCTCACTACAAGCTTTGGGGATTGCGGCGGCGGCTATTGCGCTGTTGGGTTATATGAACTGGCGTGGAGTGGGGAAGACATCTGCCTATCTGCTGGTTGGGTTGGTGCTGTGGGTCTGCATTCTTAAATCCGGAGTACACGCGACCTTAGCTGGTGTAATTGTTGGTTTTATGATACCGCTGCACACTCAAGATAAGCGTTCGCCATCTGAGTCACTGGAACATGGCCTGCACCCGTGGGTGGCCTATTTGATTCTGCCGTTATTTGCATTTGCCAATGCGGGCGTTTCGTTACAAGGCGTTTCAATCTCAGGATTAACATCGTTACTGCCTCTGGGGATTGCGAGTGGGCTATTTATTGGTAAGCCACTGGGGATTTTCCTCTTTAGTTGGCTCGCGGTTAAGTTAGGCGTTGCTAAGCTGCCTGATGCAATCAATTTTAAGCAGATTTTTGCTGTATCAGTGTTATGCGGTATCGGTTTTACTATGTCGATATTTATTGCTTCACTGGCATTTGATGGCGCTGATATTGCTCTGACGACCTATTCCAAATTGGGCATATTACTGGGGTCTACTACTGCAGCAGTTGTAGGTTATAGCTTGTTGCGCTTGGTTTTGCCGGCGAAGAGAAAAATAACGCATTGATCAATATTTGAATGACCAGTGCCTCTACGAATGGCACTGGCATTCTACCTGATGGATTTCCAGGCTTACCGTTTGTGAAGTCTCAGAACAGGGAACGTTTAGTCGTGCATGGGGCTAGCTGGCTCACCGATATGTTAAGGGGATAACAACATGCGAATGTCGCACATCAATTTCAATCATCTTTATTATTTTTGGCAAGTTTGTAAGGAAGGCTCTGTCGTCGGGGCGGCTGAGGCTTTATTTCTAACGCCACAAACTATTACTGGGCAAATTAAAGCATTAGAGGAGCGTCTGGGCGGGAAATTATTTAAACGCCAGGGACGTGGGTTGGTGCCATCAGAATTGGGGCAATTGGTCTTTCGCTATGCTGATAAGATGTTCATGCTCAGCCATGAAATGCTGGATATCGTTAACTATCGCAAAGAATCCAACTTGTTATTTGATGTCGGCGTAGCTGATGCATTATCCAAGCGCTTAGTGAGCCAGGTATTGGAAACTGCCGTGGTGGATCATGAAAAAATTCATTTACGCTGTTTTGAATCTACTCATGAAATGTTACTGGAACAATTGAGTCAGCATAAGCTGGATATGATTTTATCGGACTGCCCAGTTGATTCCAGTCAGCAAGAAGGGTTGTTTTCAGTAAAACTTGGCGAATGCAGTGTCAGTTTTTACTGTCGCCAGCCAATTCCTGATTTGCCTTTCCCCGCTTGTTTGCAGCAAAAGAAGTTATTAATCCCTGGTCGTCGCTCGATGTTGGGGCGTAAATTATTAAATTGGATTAACAGCAAAGGGCTACAGGTGGAAATCTTGGGGGAATTTGATGATGCGGCGTTAATGAAAGCGTTTGCTATCTATAACAACGCTATTTTTGTTGCTCCGACACTGTACGCAGCAGATACCTATGGCAAAGATGATGAAATTGTCGAGATTGGTCGTTTAGACAATGTACAGGAAGAGTATTACGTTATTTTCGCCGAGCGAATGATTCAACATCCAGCAGTGCAGCGGGTATGTAACAAAGATTTTTCCGCACTTTTTAGCGGTTAGGCAGATTGGTTCAAGTCGCAAATTGCACCGCTACCGGTTACTCGTAGCCAAGATAAGTTTTGCGATTTGATGAGTCAGACAAATTTTAGATATAAAAAAACCGGCCTAGGCCGGTCTTTTTACGAAGCAGCCAACGTAATGCATTACTGCATTGCGTTGATTTGCGCTGCCAAGTTTGACTTATGGCGCGCTGCTTTGTTTTTGTGGATCAGACCTTTACTGGACTGACGATCCACGATTGGTTGCATCTCATTAAATGCTTTTTGCGCTGTGTCTTTATCGCCAGCTGCGATTGCCGCATACACCTTCTTAATGAAGGTACGCACCATTGAGCGACGGCTAGCGTTATGCTTGCGGCGTTTCTCAGACTGTACGGCGCGTTTCTTAGCTGATTTGATATTAGCCAAGGTCCAACTCCCAAATATATTCTATTGAGGACAATTCAAAGGCCAAGGAATATGCCCTTTTAGCCTTCGTTTGTCAATGGATTTGTGCAAATAAGCGCCGTTTGTACGGGCGGCACTTGCTACGTTGTGATGGAGCGGGATTTTACCAGCTTCGCGCTGTGGAATACAGTCTTTCGAAAGAAAATTCCACAGTTCACTGCCTTGAAGGGATTCGACGGTGGTTCTTGTAAAGATCTCAGCCTGCTTCTGTATTCAACGGCGTGCGTATTCTACAGGATAAAGTCAGTAAAAGGGATTTTACCTGCGTAATTTTCGCAAAATGGTATGACTTTCGGTTAAAGGTACCAATCGCGGGTTAACCTTAACCGCTGTACAAGGTATAATCCGGCGATTTCCACTGTTTTGAGCCAGCTATGGAGCTAATTCGCGGTATACATAATATCCGGGCACGCCACCATGGTTGCGTGCTAACTATCGGTAACTTTGATGGTGTCCATCGCGGACATCAAGCCTTATTGGAGCAGTTAAAGCGCGAAGGTCAGCGTTTGGGGCTGCCCGTTATGGTCATGATATTTGAACCGCAACCACTGGAATTGTTTGCAGCGGATAAAGCACCAGCTCGATTGACGCGTTTACGCGATAAAGCCAGATATTTGGCGAAAGCCGGTGTTGACTATCTATTGTGCGTTAAATTTGATCCGCGTTTTGCAGCTAATACTGCGCAAGCTTTTGTTGCCCAGTTGCTGGTAGAGAAGTTGGGTGTTAAGTTTTTAACTGTTGGTGATGATTTCCGCTTCGGCGCAGGGCGTCAGGGGGATTTTCAACTGTTACAACAAGCGGGTGCTGAATTTGGTTTTGATGTTATCAGCACAGATAGCTTTTGTGATGGTGGATTGCGTATTAGCAGCACGGCGATTCGTCAGGCGCTTTATGACGACGATTTGGTGCTGGCTGAGACACTGCTTGGTCACCCATACAGTATTTCCGGCCGAGTGGTTCACGGTGACGAACTGGGGCGGACGATAGGTTTCCCCACGGCGAATTTGCCGTTAAAACGTTTAGTTGCTCCAGTAAAAGGAGTGTATGCGGTTGAGGTCTATGGCTTGGGTCCAAAGTCATTGCCCGGTGTTGCCAATATTGGCACTCGGCCTACCGTTGCTGGTGTTCGCCAGCAGCTAGAGGTTCATCTGCTTGATGTAACTATGGATCTTTATGGGCGCCATATTGATGTGGTGCTCCGCGCAAAACTGCGCAACGAACAGCGTTTTGCTTCTCTCGATGCGTTGAAGCAGCAAATCGCCAATGATGTGGTGACGGCCCGAACATTTTTCGGGCTAAAGACACCGGTTTAATATTTCTAGCCGAAACGGAACCGAGAATCTAATGAGTGACTACAAGAATACCCTGAATTTGCCTGAAACAGGGTTCCCGATGCGCGGCGATCTGGCTAAGCGTGAACCTGACATGCTGAAACGTTGGTATGAGCAGGATCTGTACGGGATTATTCGTACAGCCAAAAAGGGTAAAAAGACCTTTATTTTGCACGACGGCCCTCCTTATGCGAACGGCAACATTCACATTGGTCACTCTGTTAACAAAATTCTCAAAGATATTATTGTTAAAGCGAAAGGAATGTCCGGCTACGACTCACCTTATATTCCAGGTTGGGACTGCCACGGCCTGCCGATCGAGTTAAAAGTTGAACAATTAATTGGGAAGCCGGGCGAAAAAGTCAGTGCCGCGGAGTTCCGTGCTGCTTGCCGTAAATACGCAGCGGAGCAAGTTGAAGGCCAAAAGAAAGATTTCATCCGCTTGGGTGTGTTGGGCGATTGGGACCATCCTTACCTAACGATGGATTTCAAAACCGAAGCCAATATCATTCGTGCGTTAAGCAAAATCATTGATAACGGTCACTTGCACAAAGGTGCTAAGCCAGTGCACTGGTGTACTGATTGCGGTTCGTCACTGGCTGAAGCTGAAGTCGAATATTACGACAAAACCTCGCCTTCCATTGATGTGCGTTTTAACGCGGTCGATGTGGCGGCAGTGAGCGCTAAATTCGGTGCAGCAAATGCTAATGGCCCGATTTCACTGGTTATTTGGACCACCACGCCGTGGACCTTACCTGCGAACCGTGCAATTTCACTGAATGCTGAATACAACTATCAGTTGGTGCAGGTTGAAGGCGAATGCCTGATTCTGGCAGAAGATCTGGTTGAGAGCGTCATGAAGCGCGCTGGCATTGCTGAGTGGACGGTATTGGGTAGCTGCAAAGGTTCTGATCTGGAACTGCTGCGCTTCAATCACCCGTTTATGGGCTTCGATGTTCCAGCAATCTTGGGCGACCATGTCACACTGGATGCCGGTACTGGCGCAGTTCATACCGCACCAGGCCACGGCCCGGATGACTTTGTTATCGGCCAGAAATATGGTTTGGAAGTGGCTAACCCGGTTGGCCCGAACGGCTGCTATTTGGCGGGGACTTACCCAACACTGGATGGCCTGTTTGTTTTTAAAGCCAATGATGTGATTGTTGAGTTGCTGCGCGAAAAAGGCGCATTGCTGAAAGTTGAAAAACTGGTTCACAGCTATCCATGTTGCTGGCGTCATAAAACACCCATCATCTTCCGAGCTACCCCGCAATGGTTCATCAGCATGGATCAAAAAGGTCTGCGTAAGCAGTCGTTGGAAGAGATCAAAGGTGTGCAGTGGATCCCTGATTGGGGTCAGGCGCGTATCGAAACCATGGTAGCAAACCGCCCAGATTGGTGTATCTCGCGCCAGCGTACTTGGGGCGTACCAATGTCTCTGTTTGTGCATAAAGAGACTGAAGCGCTTCATCCACGTAGCACTGAGTTGATGGAAGAAGTTGCTAAGCGTGTAGAGCAAGACGGCATTCAAGCCTGGTGGGATCTGGATCCGGCCGAGATTCTGGGTGCTGATGCAGCTGATTACGTTAAAGTTCCAGACACTCTGGACGTATGGTTTGACTCCGGTTCAACCCACTCTTCTGTAGTCGATGCTCGCCCTGAGTTTGGTGGCCATAGCCCAGATATGTATCTGGAAGGTTCTGACCAACACCGCGGCTGGTTTATGTCCTCACTGATGATTGCGACTGCGATGAAGGGTAAAGCACCTTATCGTCAGGTACTGACTCATGGTTTCACCGTGGATGGTCAGGGGCGTAAAATGTCCAAATCCATCGGTAATACTATCAGCCCGCAAGATGTGATGAATAAATTGGGTGGCGACATCCTGCGCCTGTGGGTGGCATCAACCGATTACACCGGTGAAATCGCTGTTTCTGATGAAATTCTGAAACGCTCAGCTGACTCTTATCGCCGTATTCGTAACACTGCGCGCTTCTTGCTGGCTAACCTGAATGGATTTGATCCGGCGTTGCATCAGGTGAAACCAGAAGAGATGGTAGTAGTAGACCGCTGGGCTGTAGGCCGTGCGCAAGCTGCGCAAGCCGAGATTATGGAAGCGTACGAAAACTATGATTTCCACTTGGTAGTGCAGCGCCTGATGCAGTTCTGCTCGGTTGAAATGGGATCGTTCTACCTCGATATCATTAAAGACCGCCAGTACACCGCGAAAGGCGATAGCGTTGCGCGTCGTAGCTGTCAGACAGCACTGTTCCATATTGCCGAAGCTTTGGTGCGCTGGATGGCTCCTATCATGTCCTTTACCGCAGACGAAATCTGGAACGAAATGCCGGGTGAGCGTCCACAGTATGTCTTCACGGAAGAGTGGTATGACGGTCTGTTCGGGTTGGCGGGTGATGAAAGTATGAACGATACTTTCTGGGCTGAGCTGTTAAAAGTGCGTGGCGAAGTCAACAAGGTGCTGGAGCAAGCGCGTAGTGATAAACGTATCGGCGGTTCGTTAGAAGCTGCAGTGACACTGTTTGCCACACCGGAGCTGGCTGCCCGTCTGAATAGCTTGCAAGATGAGCTGCGTTTTGTGTTGCTGACGTCAGCGGCCAAAGTTGCAGATTATGCTGATGCCGGTGATGATGCGCTGCAAAGCGAGCTGATCTCTGGGCTGAAAATTACCTTTAATAAAGCTGATGGTGAGAAGTGTCCGCGTTGCTGGCACTACACTCAAGACATCGGTTTGGTAGCGGAACATGCTGAACTGTGCGGCCGCTGTGTCACTAACGTTGCCGGCGACGGTGAAGAGCGTAAGTACGCCTAATGAGTAAACCTATTTGTTCGACCGGATTGCGCTGGTTATGGCTGGCTGTGCTGGTGGTGATTGTCGATCTCAGTAGCAAACAGTGGGTTATGACCCACTTTGCGCTGTATGAGTCTGTGCCACTGATTCCTTTTTTCAACCTGACCTACGCGCAGAACTTTGGCGCAGCATTTAGCTTCCTCGCGGATAAAAGTGGCTGGCAGCGTTGGTTCTTTGCCGGGATAGCTATCGGTATTTCAGTTCTATTAATGGTGCTGATGTATCGTTCTACTGCCAAGCAGCGTTTGCTCAATTGCGCTTATGCTCTGATTATCGGTGGGGCATTAGGTAACTTATTTGATCGTATGGTGCATGGCGCGGTGATCGACTTTATTGATTTCCACGTCAATAACTGGCATTTCCCGACATTTAACATCGCCGATACAGCAATTTGTATCGGTGCTGCATTGGTCATATTTGAAGGCTTTATAAGCCCGGCTGAAAAAACGGCGATGAATAAAGGTGAGTGATATGTCAGAGCGGGTACAAGACCATTTTATCCAAGACAAGAGTGCTGTATTGGTGCATTTCACTCTGAAACTGGAAGATGGTTCAACGGCAGAATCAACTCATATTCACGGTAAACCCGCGCTCTTTCGGTTAGGCGATAACAGCCTTTCCGATGCGCTGGAGCAGCAGTTGATTGGCTTGAAAGTGGGTGACAAACACGCTTTCAGCTTACAACCTGAAGATGCATTCGGTTTAGAAAGCCCTGATTTAATTCAGTATTTTACGCAACGTGATTTTGCACAAACCGGTGTGCCGGATGCGGGGACGATTATGCTGTTTACCACTCGTGATGGCAGTGAAATGCCGGGCGTGGTGCGGGAAGTCGCAGAAGAGTCGATTACTGTTGATTTTAATCACCCGTTGGCAGGGCATATCGTCAGCTTTGACATTGAAGTGCTGGAGATAGACCCCCAACAGGAGGCAATGCATGCAGATATTGCTGGCTAATCCACGCGGCTTTTGTGCCGGAGTTGATCGGGCTATCAGTATTGTTGAACGCGCGATTGAGATGTATGGCGCGCCAATCTATGTACGTCATGAAGTGGTACATAACCGCTATGTGGTTGATAGCCTGCGCGAGCGCGGGGCTATTTTTATCGAGGATATCGCTGAGGTGCCAGATGGCTCCATTTTGATTTTCTCGGCCCATGGTGTGTCACAAGCGGTGCGAGCCGAAGCCCGTGCCCGTGAATTGACGATGCTGTTTGACGCAACTTGTCCCTTGGTCACTAAAGTCCATATGGAAGTTGCGCGCGCTAGCCGCAAAGGGAAAGAAGCTATCCTGATTGGTCATGCTGGCCATCCGGAAGTTGAAGGCACGATGGGGCAATACAACAACCCGAAAGGGGGAATGTATTTGGTCGAGTCGCCTGATGATGTTTGGAAACTGAATGTTAAAGATGAGAATAACCTCTGCTTTATGACTCAGACCACTTTGTCAGTTGATGATACTTCCGCTGTTATTGATGCTTTACACCGGCGTTTCCCGAAGATTGTCGGCCCACGTAAAGATGATATCTGCTACGCCACAACTAACCGCCAGGAAGCGGTGCGGAATTTGGCGAATGATGCAGATGTCGTATTGGTGGTGGGATCGAAAAACTCATCTAACTCAAACCGGTTAGCTGAACTCGCGCAACGTATGGGTAAACCTGCTTATCTGATTGATTCGGCAGCTGATATCCAAGAGTCATGGTTACAGAATGCGCAATGCATTGGCGTGACCGCAGGAGCCTCTGCACCCGATATTTTGGTACAGCAAGTGATTGCCCGCTTACAAGCGCTTGGTGCGGGTGGGTCGGTTGAGCTTCGTGGCCGCGAAGAAAGTATCGTATTCGAAGTCCCAAAAGAGTTACGCGTTGAGGTTAAGCAGATCGATTGATCTCAGATATGCATCTCATAACTCATATCAAGCAGCCCTGGTGGCTGCTTTTTTATGGCTGTATTTCGGCATAACTGCATGAATATGCGAAATAACTGCACAATATCAAATGGCGTACTATGGAGATAAGGCCATCTGGGTTAAGCGCAGGGGTAACTATGAAAATGATGAGAACGCAGGTTAATTAATGTTATGTAAGGAATTAAGTGGTTTCACTGATAAAAGCAGACGTATATCATTTTTTTCTAATACAGATTAAATAGGCTGGCAGAGTCCATGACGGGCGGCTAATCTGAACCCTTGTCAGGGTAGATGACACAATATTGGGAGAACTCATGACTAATTCAACAATTCGCATCGCCGTTGTCGGTGCAGGCGGCCGTATGGGTCGACAGCTTATTCAGGCAATCACGCAAACTAAAGGTGTTGTGCTGGGTGCCGCAGTAGAGCGCGCGGGGTCCACTCTGGTGGGAAGTGATGCGGGTGAACTGGCCGGAACCGGTTTGCTAAATATCGCCGTAAGTGATGATTTATCTAAAGTAACTGATCATTTTGATGTGTTGATCGACTTTACTCGACCAGAGGGCACTCTGGAACATTTAGCCATTTGCCGCGCACATCATAAGGCAATGGTGATTGGAACCACCGGTTTTGATGATGCCGGTAAAGCCGCCATCAGCGCCGCATCAGCAGAGATTGGTATTGTCTTCGCTGCAAACTTTAGTGTTGGGGTCAATGTGGTACTTAAGCTGCTTGAAAAAGCCGCCAAAGTGATGGGCGATTACACTGATATCGAAATTATTGAAGCGCATCACCGCTTTAAAGTTGATGCGCCGTCAGGGACCGCGTTAGCGATGGGTGAGGCTATTGCTGAATCCTTAGGACGGTCACTGAAAGATTGCGCAGTTTATACCCGCGAAGGCCATACCGGAGAACGCAAACCAGGCACTATTGGTTTTGCGACAGTGCGTGCTGGCGATATTGTCGGGGAGCACACCGCCATGTTTGCCGACATTGGCGAACGGGTTGAAATCACCCATAAAGCCACTAGCCGCATGACTTTTGCAAATGGTGCCGTTAAATCTGCCATATGGCTCTCTAATCATGATAATGGCATGTTTGATATGCGAGATGTACTGAGTTTGAATGAACTTTAAAGGTGTAAAGCACAACCCGTGATGTGGTTGTTTTTATCATAATCATATGATAACAGGGCAATATTTTATTGTCCTTTTTTATTTGTTTATATAATTACATGTTTTATTCTTTTTTTTATACGTAATGTCGTTTTTATTATGTTTCATCTTGGTTTTTTATCTTTTAGTGTCCTCATTATCTATTAGTACTCGTTTTCATCACTTCAGAACGATTTTTTTCAGTCACATACTCTCGCAACCGTTTACTATGCTAAGTTAGCATGTGTTTTTGCCGCTATAATCGTCTCATTTTAATGAGAACGGTAAAAAACAGAGAAAAAATGGCACTTTGGCTAGACAAGAGCGTCACTCATCATTAAAATGCGCCCAATTTGCCAAAAATTAGCTTTGAGGGCGGTTTTTGCATTGATTTAGGTCGCTAGATATGAATTAATATGCAAATAATGTGACTGTTTATTCCTTGGAGGATGTTTTGATTAAGTCAGCGCTATTGGTTCTCGAAGACGGAACCCAATTTCACGGTCGGGCCATCGGGGCAGAAGGTACGGCAGTGGGGGAAGTGGTCTTCAATACGTCGATGACCGGTTATCAAGAAATCCTTACTGATCCTTCCTACTCCCGCCAGATCGTCACTCTTACTTATCCTCATATCGGCAATGTCGGCACCAATGCCTCCGATGAAGAATCCTCCGCAGTACACGCCCAAGGTCTTGTTATTCGCGACCTGCCATTGATTGCCAGCAATTACCGTAATGAAGAAGGCTTATCTGAGTATCTCAAGCGCCACAATATTGTAGCGATTGCAGATATCGATACACGTAAGCTGACACGGTTGCTGCGTGAGAAGGGCGCGCAAAACGGCTGTATTATTGTGGGTGACTTATCAGATGCTGCGCTGGCGCTGGAAAAAGCAAAAGCATTCCCGGGCTTGAAAGGGATGGATCTGGCTAAAGAAGTGACCACCAAAGAAGTGTATCAATGGCTGCAAGGCAGCTGGGCTCTGGAAGGCGACTTACCGGCAGCGAAACAACCTGAAGATCTGCCATTCCATGTTGTGGCGTACGACTACGGTGTAAAACGCAATATTCTGCGCATGCTAGTTGACCGTGGTTGCCGCCTGACCATTGTTCCGGCGCAGACCCCGGCTGAAGACGTCCTGAAGTTAAATCCAGATGGCATTTTCTTATCCAACGGCCCAGGTGACCCAGAGCCATGCGATTATGCTATCGCGGCGATTAAACGCTTCCTGGAAACTGATATTCCGGTATTTGGTATCTGTTTAGGCCATCAACTGCTGGCTCTGGCTAGCGGTGCGAAAACCGTAAAAATGAAATTTGGTCATCATGGCGGCAACCACCCAGTGAAAGATTTGGATGCCAATTGCGTGATGATCACTGCGCAGAACCATGGTTTCGCCGTCGATGAAACCACATTGCCGTCCAACCTACGCACTACCCACGTTTCTTTATTCGATGGCTCCCTGCAAGGGATTCACCGTACCGATAAAGCAGCTTTCAGCTTCCAGGGTCACCCTGAAGCCAGCCCTGGGCCGCACGATGCCGCTCCGCTGTTTGATCACTTTATCGAGCTGATTGAAGCTTATCGCGCGACAGCCGCTAGCCATACTAATAAATAATCAGGAGCGCCAAACCATGCCAAAACGTACAGATATAAAAAGCATCCTGATTCTGGGCGCAGGCCCAATCGTTATCGGCCAGGCTTGTGAGTTTGACTACTCCGGTGCCCAGGCTTGTAAAGCGCTGCGTGAAGAGGGTTACCGCGTTATCTTGGTAAACTCTAACCCTGCCACAATCATGACTGACCCGGAAATGGCTGATGCAACTTATATCGAGCCGATTCACTGGGAAGTTGTGCGCAAAATCATTGAAAAAGAGCGCCCAGACGCAGTATTGCCAACTATGGGCGGCCAAACCGCACTGAACTGTGCACTAGAATTGGAGCGTCAAGGAGTGCTGGCTGAATTCGGTGTCACCATGATTGGTGCCACCGCTGATGCTATCGATAAAGCTGAAGACCGCCGTCGCTTTGATATCGCGATGAAAAAAATTGGTCTGGATACCGCTCGTTCAGGTATCGCGCACAATATGGAAGAAGCCCTCGCCGTTGCGGCTGATGTAGGTTTCCCGTGCATTATCCGCCCATCCTTTACCATGGGGGGCACCGGTGGCGGTATCGCGTATAACCGCGAAGAGTTTGAAGAAATTTGCGAGCGCGGTCTGGATTTATCGCCAACCAAAGAGTTGCTGATTGACGAGTCACTGATTGGTTGGAAAGAGTATGAGATGGAAGTTGTTCGCGATAAAAACGACAACTGTATCATTGTCTGCTCCATCGAGAACTTCGATGCCATGGGTATTCATACCGGCGACTCCATCACTGTGGCACCGGCGCAGACTCTGACTGATAAAGAATATCAAATCATGCGTAATGCCTCGATGGCAGTGCTGCGTGAAATCGGCGTAGAGACTGGCGGCTCCAACGTGCAGTTCTCGGTTAATCCGAAAAATGGTCGTTTGATCGTCATTGAAATGAACCCACGCGTATCTCGCTCTTCCGCTTTGGCATCTAAAGCCACTGGCTTCCCAATTGCCAAGATTGCTGCCAAGCTGGCAGTGGGTTACACGCTTGATGAATTGATGAATGACATCACTGGTGGCCGCACTCCGGCTTCCTTCGAGCCATCTATCGACTATGTCGTCACTAAAATCCCTCGCTTTAACTTCGAAAAATTCGCCGGTAGTAATGACCGCCTGACAACCCAGATGAAATCTGTGGGTGAAGTGATGGCCATTGGTCGTACTCAGCAGGAATCATTGCAAAAAGCACTGCGCGGTTTGGAAGTGGGTGCGACCGGTTTTGACCCTAAAGTCAGCCTTGATGATCCAGAAGCCCTGACTAAAATTCGCCGTGAATTGAAAGAAGCAGGTTCTGACCGAATTTGGTATATCGCCGATGCATTTCGTGCCGGTATGTCTGTTGATGGTGTCTTTAACCTGACCAACGTCGACCGCTGGTTCCTGGTTCAGATTGAAGAGCTGGTGCGTCTGGAAGAGAACGTAGCAGAACTTGGTATCAATGGCTTGACCGCAGAGTTCATGCGTCACTTGAAACGCAAAGGTTTTGCCGATGCTCGCCTGGCGAAGTTGGTCGGTGCGGCTGAAAGTGAAGTGCGCAAGTTGCGTTACAAGTATGGTTTGCACCCGGTTTATAAACGTGTAGATACCTGTGCGGCCGAATTCTCAACCGACACCGCCTACATGTATTCGACTTACGAGGAAGAGTGCGAATCCAATCCAACCAGCGATCGCCCGAAAATTATGGTGCTGGGTGGCGGCCCGAACCGTATCGGTCAAGGGATTGAATTCGACTATTGCTGTGTACATGCGTCACTGGCACTGCGTGAAGACGGTTATGAAACCATCATGGTGAACTGTAACCCTGAAACGGTTTCTACTGACTACGACACCTCTGACCGCCTCTATTTTGAATCGGTGACACTGGAAGACGTGCTGGAAATCGTCCGTATCGAGAAACCGCAAGGTGTAATCGTGCAATACGGCGGTCAAACACCATTGAAATTAGCGCGTGAATTGGAAGCTGCCGGTGTGCCGATTATCGGTACCAGCCCGGATGCTATTGACCGTGCCGAAGACCGCGAGCGTTTCCAGCAGGCAGTAAACCGTCTGGGCTTGAAACAACCGGCTAACGCTACAGTAGCGACTATCGAGCAAGCAGTTGAAAAAGCAGCAGGTTTGGGTTATCCGCTGGTGGTTCGCCCATCTTATGTGTTGGGCGGCCGCGCCATGGAAATCGTTTATGACGAAGTTGACCTGCGCCGTTACTTCCAAAATGCGGTAAGTGTGTCAAATGATGCGCCAGTATTGCTCGACCGCTTCCTTGATGATGCGGTAGAAGTGGATGTAGATGCTATTTGTGATGGCGAGCGCGTGTTAATTGGCGGCATTATGGAGCACATTGAGCAAGCAGGGGTTCATTCCGGTGACTCAGCATGTTCATTGCCGGCTTACACCCTGAGCAAGGAAATTCAGGATGTGATGCGCCAGCAAGTGGAAAAATTGGCCTTTGAACTTTGTGTCCGCGGCTTGATGAACGTACAGTTTGCGGTAAAAAATAACGAAGTTTACCTGATTGAAGTCAACCCACGAGCAGCTCGTACAGTGCCATTTGTTTCTAAAGCAACCGGCATGCCGCTGGCAAAAATTGCCGCGCGCGTGATGGTAGGGCAGACACTGGCACAGCAAGGTGTTCTGGAAGAGATTATTCCGCCTTATTATTCGGTAAAAGAAGTGGTGTTGCCATTCAACAAATTCCCCGGTGTTGACCCGATTTTAGGGCCAGAAATGCGCTCTACCGGTGAAGTAATGGGGGTTGGCCGTACCTTCGCCGAAGCTTTCTCTAAAGCTATGCTGGGCAGTCAGTCTGGTATGAAAAAGAGTGGCCGTGCACTGTTATCCGTGCGCGAGGGTGATAAGCATCGGGTTGTTGATTTAGCGGCCAAGTTGCTGAAACAGGGCTTTGAACTGGATGCCACTCACGGTACCGCGGTGGTGTTGGGCGAGGCTGGAATAAATCCACGTCTGGTCAACAAGGTGCATGAAGGTCGTCCACACATTCAGGACCGAATCAAGAATGGTGAATACACTTATATCGTGAATACCACAGCCGGGCGTCAGGCGATTGAAGATTCTAAACTGATCCGTCGCAGTGCTCTGCAATATAAGGTGCATTATGACACCACCTTGAACGGCGGCTTCGCCACGGCGATGGCACTGAATGCTGACCCAACCGAGCAAGTGATTTCAGTACAAGAAATGCATGCCAAGATTAAGAAGATGAAAGGTTAATCTTCGGCATAAATAGCAGGGCGATGGAGACATCGCCCTTTTTTATGCTCGCTATTTAGTGAACTGCGGCTTTTAACCACAAGAACAGTATTATTCATAAACAATAATATTGTTCATAAACAACATTGATCTTCACCAATGTTAGCTGTCACTGAATTGTAGATAGTAGGCTCTGGGGCAGTTCAATGCTGGTGTTGCTAGCTTAGTGCCACTTTAATACCCAGGCCGATTAACAGGCCGCCCAGCAATTTATCGACAACTTTTTGTGCTTTTGCCAAACCACGGCGGACTGGCGCACTTTGAATCAGAATCACCAGCAAAGGCCACCAAATAACGGCCAGTACCCAGATGATTGAGGCGTACCACAGTTTTTCACCCACGCCGGAGTTAATCTGTAATATTTGTGTGAAAACGGCGAGGAAGAAGAGAGTTGCTTTGGGATTCAATAGATTGCATAGGTATCCCTGCAAGAAGGCGGCTTTCAATGTGATGGGGGATTGTGCCGCGTTATCGATGCTGAACTTACTTTCTCCGCGCGATAGCAGTGCCTGGATACCAATCCAGATCAAGTAGCAGGCTCCGGCATATTTCAGAAAATTGAACAGCCATGGGGTGGTGGTGATAACGACCGCCAGGCCAGCAACACAATAAGACATATGTGTAGCGACACCCAAAATTACGCCGAGCGCTGTCATCATTGCTGCGGAGCGGCGATAGCGGGCAGCGTTTTTAATGACTAAAAAGAAATCGGGGCCGGGGGAGATCATCCCCAATGTAGCAATAGTCGCGACGAATAAAGAGGTTTCTAGCATAAGGATTACCGAGTGAGAGTGGGGCATTTTGACGATAATAGCGCTACCGAGAGTTCCCTGCATTATTCTTATTTGCCCAAGGGGCTGAGTTGTCAGTCAGATGGCATTGAGCATTTATCTTTTACTCTTTTGATGGACAGTGATGCACGAATATGAGCTTGGATAATGTGATAAGCGGTGAGATACCAAATCAGAAGCAGCGGGAAATTACACGGTTGTGTATCAAATGTGCGCTGTTGCTGCTGCAACACGGTGCAGAAAGTATGCTGGTTGAGCAATTATCCGCGCGCCTTGGTATCGCCTTGGGGATGGACAGTGTTGAAAGTTCTATCTCAGCCAATGCCGTCGTATTAACCACCATTAGCGAGGGGAATTGCCTAACTTCCACGCGCAAGAATACTGACCGTGGTATCAATATGCATGTTGTGACAGAGGTGCAGCATATTGTGATCATGGCGGAGCACCATTTGTTGGATGTAAAAGATGTAGAAAAACGCCTTGAAAATATTAAACCGCTACGTTACCCGCGCTGGCTGGTAGTGGTGATGGTCGCCTTATCATGTGGTTGTTTTAGCAAGCTAAATGGTGGCGGTTGGGATGCGTTTTCCATCACTTTTTTAGCCAGTGGGCTGGCGATGTTTGTGCGCCAAAGTTTAACCGCCCGGCATATGAATCCGCTAATTAACTTCTGTATCACGGCTTTTGTCGCGACATCGGTCTCCGGGCTATTAATGCGTTTACCATTTTTCCAACAGGCATCGAGTGTGGCAATGGCGGCTAGCGTGTTGCTGTTAGTGCCCGGATTCCCGTTGATCAATGCGGTCGCCGATATGTTCAAGGGCCACGTTAATACGGGGCTGGCTCGCTGGGCAATGGCCAGTTTACTCACGTTATCAACCTGTATTGGGGTGATATTTGCGATGGCGACGTGGGGACTGCGGGGGTGGTGATGAGTTTACTCTGGGCATTATTGCAAGATATGGTATTGGCGGCTATTCCAGCACTGGGTTTCGCGATGGTATTTAATGTGCCGGTGCGGGCATTACGTTATTGCGCATTACTGGGCGCACTGGGGCATGGTTCGCGCATGTTGATGATCCATTTTGGTATGGATATTGAACCGGCTTCATTATTAGCTTCAATTATGATCGGAATGATTGGGATCAATTGGTCGCGCTGG
Organism: Yersinia sp. 22-579; assembly: GCF_030433455.1. Lineage (NCBI taxonomy): Bacteria > Pseudomonadati > Pseudomonadota > Gammaproteobacteria > Enterobacterales > Yersiniaceae > Yersinia > Yersinia sp. 22-579. The sequence goes on from NZ_JAUJTZ010000003.1 coordinate 71,201, forward strand.
TTGTTGGCTCATCCAAAAGTCTTCACTGTAGCAGCCGTTATACCCATGTTTCCTGGGATTTCTGCCTATACCGCAATGATATCGGTTGTTGAGATTTCTCATTTGGGTTATAGCGAAGTTTTGATGTCCACTATGGTAACCAATTTCTTAAAGGCGTCATTTATTGTTGGTTCGTTATCGATTGGTTTATCCTTGCCAGGATTATGGTTATATCGCAAACGTCCTGGTGTATAAGGTTTTTTTCTGTCTCTGTTTTTGTAGTGGGCTAAGAGCAGTCTTATATGTGTAATTAGCCTGCTTATCGCTATCGACGCTGGATTAGGCTTTACGTATAGTGTGAGCAATTTTTCGGTACTGGCTCTCGCAGCCTACAGGGTTTAACAATGATTATCAGCCTGATTGCTGCATTAGCAGCGGATCGCGTTATTGGTATGGAAAACGCCATGCCATGGCACTTACCAGCCGATTTAGCCTGGTTCAAACGTAACACGCTAAATAAACCGGTAATTATGGGTCGCAAGACATTCGAATCTATTGGTCGCCCTTTGCCGGGGCGGTTGAATATTGTTATCAGTAGCCAACCGGGAACGGATGACCGGGTAACGTGGGCAACCTCTATTGACGACGCACTCGCTTTGGCAGGTGATGCCGAAGAAGTGATGGTGATGGGTGGGGGCCGTGTTTATAAGCAATTCTTAGACCGCGCTAACCGTATGTATCTTACTCACATTGATGCAGAAGTTGGGGGCGATACCCATTTCCCAGATTATGAGCCAGATGAGTGGGAAAGCACCTTTAGTGAGTTCCATGATGCAGACGAGGCTAATTCACACAGCTATTGTTTCGAGATCCTTGAACGTCGCTAATTGCAGCTGTAATCTGAAATGAGAAAAAGCCTGTTTATCAGCAGGCTTTTTTAATTTTCATTATCTAATTATTTATATCTTACAAGTAACTAGAGGGATCTTTTGCTGCTGCGGCTATTTCGTCAGCATTGGTTATTTCAGCTTCAACTTTGAAAGCGGGTTGTGTGAAATAACGTTTATCTTCCCAACGAAGCAGGGTTAAATTGCCTCCCCAGCAACATCCAGTATCCAGCCCATAAATTCCTTCTGGTACACCTTTCCCTTCCAATGATGCCCAGTGGCCAAAGATAATCGAATACTCAGGGCTGACCAGCCGTGGTAGCTCAAACCAAGGTTTAAGTGGGGCAGGAGCATTTTCTGGTGTGTCCTTACAGATCATATCCAGTTGCCCATTTGGGAAGCAAAAACGCATGCGGGTCAATGCATTAGTGCTAAAACGTAAGCGTGCTAGCCCCGTCAACTCGGGTGACCAGTTATTGGGCATATCACCGTACATTGCGTCCAGAAAGAGTGGATAGCTGTCACTGCTCAAGACAGATTCTACTTCACGGGCACACATCTGGGCCGTTTCGATATCCCACTGAGGGGTGATACCGGCGTGAGCCATAATTAATTTTAGTTTGTCATCAACCTGCAAAACTGGTTGGCGGCGTAACCAATTAATCAGCTCGTCAGCATCAGGGGCTTCAAGCAGTGGTGTGATGCGGTCTTTAGGTTTGTTACGGCTAATGCCAGCGTAAACTGCCAATAAGTGTAGGTCATGGTTACCCAGAACCATACGAACGGCTGACCCTAATGAACGGACATAACGTAATACATCCAGTGAAGCGGGGCCGCGAGCAACTAAATCGCCAGTCAACCACAAGGTATCGTGTTGCGGATCAAAGTCCACTTGCGCTAATAGCGCAAGCAACTCGTCAAGGCAGCCGTGAACATCGCCAATAAGATAAGTAGACATAGTTGAGGTCAGGATTAATGGATTAGTGTTGGGATCGCTAAGCGGAACACCGGAATCACAGTACGGAACGCCTGACCAAGGTGATCAACCATCTCATAATGCCCTTCCATGGTACCCAGCGGCGTTTCTAGCACAGCCCCGCTGGTGTATTGGAACTCGTTACCTGGCAGGATCAACGGCTGTTCACCGATAACTCCTTCGCCCTGAACTTCTGTCTGCCGGCCATTACTATTAGTAATTAACCAATAGCGGCCCATAAGTTGCACATTTGAACGGCCCAGATTACGAATCGTCACGGTATAGGCAAAGACGAAACGTTCCTCGTCTGGTATCGACTGGGTTTCCACATAGATACTTTGCACCTGTACACAAACGCGGGGCTGTTCAATCATAATGTGCTCCTGCTTATTCTTGCGGTGTCGATTGAGCTGAAAGCCAGTTAGCCAGCTTACAGTATTGCGCTACCGAAATATTCTCTGCCCGTAGTATCGGGTCAATACCTAATTCGATTAGCTGCTCTGGTGTGAATAGATCACCCAAGCTGTTACGCACGGTTTTCCGGCGTTGGTTGAAAGCTTGTGTCGTAATACGGCTAAGCATACGCACATCACCGACCGGATTCGGTGTATTCACATGCGGGATTAGACGCACTACAGCTGAATCCACTTTTGGGGCTGGAGTAAAGGCAGTTGGCGGTACTTCCAACACAGGGATGACGTTGCAATAATATTGCGCCATGACTGTCAAACGACCATAAGCTTTACTGTTAGGCCCGGCAACCAAGCGATTAACCACCTCTTTTTGCAACATGAAATGCATGTCACGAATAGCAGAAGTATAGCTGAAAAGATGGAACATCAGTGGGGTAGAGATGTTGTATGGCAGGTTACCAAATACCCGTAATGGCTGCCCAGCAATCTCGGCCAATTCAGAAAAATTGATTTTCATCGCATCTTCTTGATGGATAGTGAGCTTATCTTTCAGTTGAGGATGGCTGGCCAGACGAGCAGCTAAGTCGCGGTCCAACTCAATGACCGTCATATGATCCATGCGAGCTGCTACGGGTTCAGTTAATGCACCTAAACCGGGGCCAATCTCAACTACCGCTTCACCTGGAACCGGATGGATAGCGGAGACAATGCTGTCGATGACAAACTGATCGTTTAAAAAGTTTTGTCCAAAGCGTTTGCGGGCAAAATGCCCTTGGTGGACTCTATTATTCATTGCTGTTATTTATCATTTTAATGGCTAAATTTAATGCCGTAATGAAACTACCAACATCGGCAGTACCGGTTGCGGCGAGTTCTAAAGCGGTACCGTGATCCACAGAAGTGCGGATAAAAGGTAAACCGAGAGTGATATTAACGGCCCGACCAAACCCTTGATATTTCAGTACTGGTAGCCCTTGGTCATGATACATGGCCAGAACGGCATCTGCATGTTGCAGATATTTGGGCTGAAATAGTGTATCTGCCGGGAGTGGGCCGATAAGGTTTATTCCTTGCTGACGCAATGCATCTAGCGCGGGAATTATCGTATCGATCTCTTCATGGCCCATATGACCCCCTTCGCCCGCATGAGGATTCAGTCCACACACATAAATCTGTGGTTGGCTAATACCAAATTTGGTTTTCAGGTCATTATCAAGAATGGAAATCACTTCATGCAAACTGGCTTGTGTTATTGCCCCAGGCACTGCCAGCAAAGGTAAGTGAGTGGTCGCCAGCGCTACACGTAGCTCTTCTGTAGCCAACATCATCACCACCCGTGAGCAGTGGCTGCGGTCAGCGAAGAATTCGGTGTGCCCAATAAAAGGGATACCTGCATCATTGATAATGCTTTTTTGTACTGGGCCAGTAACTAATGCAGCAAATTCGCCACTGATGGCACCATCACAGGCTTTAGCTAGTGTTTCCACTACATAGTGGCTGTTTTTGACATCAAGCTGGCCTGGTATCACCTCAGTCGCTATTTTCACCGGCAAAATAGTCAGAGTGCCAGCAAGTTGTGCCAATGCGGGTTTATCTTGCTGATATTCACGTAGCTGCAATGGCAGGTTTAGTTGGCTGGCGCGGGCAAGTAGCAAAGCCGGATCGGCACACACCACGAGTTCAACAGGCCAATCCTGTTGCGCCAGGGCGATGACTAAATCTGGCCCAACCCCGGCAGGTTCGCCGGGGGTGATAACAATACGTTTATTATGGTTTTGCATCACTACCATCAAGAATTTTCACATAAGCTGCGGCACGTTGCTCTTGCATCCAGGTTTGAGCTTCTTCTGCAAACTTACGGCTAAAGAGCATACGGTACGCCCGATCTTTCTGTGCTGCATCAGTTTTGTCTACCTGACGGGTATCAACAACCTGAATTAAATGCCAGCCGAAAGAGGAATGAACGGGTGCGCTGATTTCGCCTTTTTGCAGCTTCATCAGTGCATCACGGAATGCAGGATCATAAATGTCTGGCGAAGCCCAACCCAAATCACCGCCTTGCACGGCAGAGCCTGGATCTTGGGAGATCTCTTTAGCAATCGTAGCAAAGTTGGCTTTGCCGCTCTTAATATCCGCAGCCGCAGCCGTTAACTTAGCACGAGCCTGATCATCGGTCATGACCGGTGAGGGTTTCAGCAAGATGTGGCGCGCGTGAACTTCGGTAACTGAAACAGACTTATCAGCGCCACGAATATCATTCACTTTCAGAATGTGGAAGCCAACACCTGAACGGATTGGACCAACAACATCGCCTTTGTTCGCTGATTGCAGTCTTTCAGCAAACAGAGAAGGTAATTCCTGTAATTTACCCCAACCCATCTGGCCGCCTTTCAGCGCCTGAGAGTCGGCAGAGTTTGCGATAGCCAATTTACCAAAGTCAGCTCCGCCTTTAATGTCTGATACCAATTTTTTCGCCAAATCTTCTGCCTGATCAACTTGTTGTTGAGACGGATTTTCTGGTAATGGGATCAGTATATGGCTGAGGTTCAGCTCGGCGTCACCGCTGGTTTGGTTGCCAATTTGTTTGGCTAACGACTCAACTTCTTGCGGCAGAATCGTAATGCGACGGCGCACTTCATTGTTACGTACTTCTGACGTCAGCATCTCTTTGCGGATTTGCTCACGATAAGTGTCGTAATTCAGGCCATCTGCGGCTAAGCGGCTACGCATCTGAGCAGGCGTCATACGGTTTTGCGCGGCAATATCAGCAATGGCTTTATCCAGCGCTTCGTCACTGATGGTAATGCCCATCTTCTTGGCCATCTGCAATTGGATATTATCCATGATCAGGCGCTCAAGAATTTGATGACGCAGTGTCGCATCATCCGGAACTTGTTGCCCAGCTTGCTGTGCATTCAGTTTCACTGATTGTAACAGACCGTCGACATCACTTTGCAGAACAACGCCGTTATCAACCACAGCGGCAACTTTATCAACTTCTTGTGGTGCTGCGAACGCGGTATTGGCACAGACAACCAATCCGAGAATAAGCGTTCTCCAGTTCTTCATACCTTTTCCATTTATGTAATCCGCTTTTGCGGGTTAAAATTCACTGTATTCAGTGTGTTACACAGTATCAGAATGCACTTTGATAAGGCAGTATACCTGAGCCAAGCATTTGCGCAGTACCCAGGCTATGGTCGCTGCTCAGACCACGTAATTCGATGTTAAAGCTGACTTTGTTGTCATACTTACTGGTTTCATTTTGGTTGTTCCAACCAGTGATTTTCCGTTCATAACCTAAGTTAATGGCCCAACAACAAGTATTGTATTGTACGCCAACCAATTGACTGGCAGGCTGATTGGCTTTGGTATCGTAGTAATAAGCCCCAACCAATGCCCAGCGGTCAGCAATCGGCCAACTGGCGGTGGTACCAATCTGAGAAATACCCTGTTGGTAACCCGGGCTTTTCACGTTTGGTACTGCCGCTTGAATATATTCAGGGCTGGCATAACGATAATTCAATTGAATCATACGCTCGGCGTCTTTCCTATACTCCATTACCGCATTGCCGAGGGTTAAACTCCCCAACCGGGTATCATACTGTGCCCCGCCTTTCAGGCCCAGTTGATCGTTAATACGCCAGAATGTATCCCCTGCCCAAACCAGGCTACCAGTATCATCACTGTTATCAATAGCTTCACTATTACCCGTCCGCGAACGGCTGAAGTAATAGATTTGACCCACTGAAACGTTAAAACGTTCAACCAGCTCATCATCATAAATGCGAGAAGTTAAACCGGTCGACACTTGATTTGCTGAAGCTATACGATCCAGACCACTATAAGTACGGTCACGGAACAGACCAGAGTAGTCCGACTGCATCAACGTGGTGTCGTAAATATAGATATCATCCTGATTCCGATAAGGAACGTAGAGATACTGTACGCGCGGCTCCAATGTCTGGGTGAAGTCTTTTGCCCAATCCATTGGCCGATCAAATACCACCTTGCCATCAACTTTAAATTGCGGCATTACACGGTTAACCGAGTCTTTTAAATCTGGAGCTGTCGCACCATTATTCTGGCTTGCATAATTACTGGCAAAACCATTGGGAATATCTTGTTGGTAATGTGTTGCCAGTAATTTAGCTTCGGTATTTAAGCTACCCCATCCGTTGGACAAAGGCAGGCTAACTGATGGTTCGATATGGAAACGATCAGCTTTCGGATTTTCCGGATTAACACTGCTGAACTTAGCGGCTTGACCATAGATATGCAGATCAAACGGACCAATATCATTTTTATAGTAGTTCAGGTCCAGTTGTGGCTGGGCACGGTAAGCATTATTGTTACCACCGGTCGTAAACACCTGGAACTGTTTAGACGCCAGAGTGGCGTCCCAGTTCTGGTCAGCATAACCGACACTGAAGATTTGTGTGGCATAGCCGTCAGTGGTTGAGCCGTACTGCGATGTTAAGTCGGTAAAGTAATCTGGATCACTGACACGGGTGTAGTTGACATTGAAACGCCAAACTTTATCCATCACACCAGAGTGGCCCCAGTAGTACAACCAGCGAGTGGGGTCTTTTTCTGTACCATCAGTGCCGTGATATAAGCGGTCACTCGGCAGCCAATCCAATGCCATGGTACCGGAACCGGGAGCCAACAAATAACGGAACTCATTTTGCCACTGTAAACCACGCCGCTCCATGTAATGAGGGGTAATGGTGGCATCGAAATTTGGCGCAATGTTCCAGTAATATGGCAGCATGAATTCCAAGCCGTTATTACTGGTATATTTCGCATTAGGGATCAGGAAACCAGATCGGCGTTTATCACCCACCGGTAATTGCATATACGGGCTGTAGAACACGGGTACTTTGCCGATTTTAAAGCGGGCGTTCCAGATCTCTGCGACTTCTTCTTCGCGGTCATGAATAACCTCTGAACCAACCACACTCCAGCTATTATCACCCGGCAGGCAAGAGGTGAATGTCCCATTTTCTAAAATGGTATAGCGGTTCTGACCACGTAATTTCATTAAATCCGCATCACCACGGCCTTGACGACCGACCATCTGATATTTGCCTTTATCCATATCAGTGTCTTTGGTATTCAAGTTTGACCAGCCTTTCGGGCCTTTCAGCTTGATTTGCGGATCGTCGTAGTTAACGTCGCCAGTGGCCGTTACGGTACGAACCGGGATAGCTTCGCCGGGTTTTTGTACCTGTGTCAGCTCCACCTGATTGGCCGTTAACGTGCTATTACCTTGCTGGACAATAACATTGCCGGTAAACAGGGCATTGTCCGGGTAATTGGCTTCGGTTTTATCTGCATTTATACGAACCGGCAGCTGATTTGGATCGCCTGTGACCAAAGGTTGGTCGTAGGTAGGTACGCCAAGCATACATTGCTCGGCAAGGTCAGCCAGAGTGTGCTGGCTATATAGTGCCGTCCATATCAATGTGGCCAGCAGTGTTGGGAATCTTTTTTTCATACGCGGTTTTGGTGTTCCGTCATCGGGGGGCATCATGCCGGCAAACGGTCTGAGACTATATTACTCATCACAGTTGCGCTAGTGTTAAATCCGGCCGTTTACACGTCTCGCTGTTAGGCGCTGAGCTGAATGCCGAGTATGATAATGCAAATTTTGACTGACGGCATGATGAATTGAGGAGTATATGCAGTATTGGGGAAAACTGCTCGGTCTAATACTGGGATTTCTGTCCGGTGGAGTCTGGGGTGCGATACTTGGGTTGCTGGTTGGCCATATGGTCGACAGGGCGCGTAGCACAAAGCGTCGCGGCTTTTTTGCCGATCAACAAACACGACAATTAATTTTTTTCCGCACCACTTTTCAGGTCATGGGACATTTAACCAAGGCTAAAGGTCGGGTAACGGAGGTTGATATTCAACTCGCCAGCCAATTGATGGATAGAATGCAATTGCATGGCGAAGCTCGAACAGCGGCACAGCAAGCATTTCGTGAGGGGAAAGAGAGTGGGTTCCCGTTACGTGAACGGTTGCAGGAATTACGCGGAGTTTGCTTTGGTCGTTTTGATTTAATTCGGATGTTTCTGGAAATCCAGTTGCAGGCTGCATTTGCTGATGGCTCATTGCATCCTAATGAACGGCAAGTGTTGTATGTCATTGCTGAAGAGTTAGGGATCTCCCGCGGTCAGTTCGATCAGTTCCTGAGTATGATCGAGGGCGGGCGTCAGTTTGGCGGTGGTGCCTGGCATGGTCAGCAGGGAGGATACTCTCAAGGTGGCTACCAGCAAACATCAAATGGCCCGACAGTAGAGGATGCCTGCAAGGTGCTGGGGGTAAGCAGTACTGATGATAGTGTTACCATCAAACGTGCTTACCGTAAACTCATGGGGGAACATCATCCAGATAAGTTGGTGGCGAAGGGATTGCCGCCTGAAATGATGGAGATGGCTAAGCAAAAAGCCCAAGAGATCCAGGCCGCGTATGATTTGATCAAGCGCGAAAAGGGATTCAAGTAAGAGTCCTTGTGTCAGGAACGCTAAAGCCAGATCGGAGCCACTGTTCCGATCTGGTTTGATCCTGAATCGATTTTCTACGAAAGAATCAAAATTCTGGCTCGCATTTAAAATGCATCACTGTCCCAAACTCCGGATGAGTAATACATAATTCCTGTGCATGCAATTGTAACCGGGATGCCATTGCTTTAGCCTCGGGATGGGCATAGAAGCCATCACCAAGAATAGGGTGACCTATCGCCAGCATATGAACCCGTAACTGATGTGAGCGGCCGGTGATCGGGGATAACTTAACTCGCGTACTGCCGTCAGCATCCCGTGATAGTACCTGATACAGCGTTTGCGAGGGTTTACCCGTTTCATAACACACTTTCTGCTTTGGCCGATTCGGCCAGTCACAAATTAACGGCAGATCAATCAACCCTTCATCTTGTGCTAAATGGCCCCAAACCCTTGCAATATAAGACTTTTTCGGTTCACGCTCACGAAATTGCCGCTTTAGCTCGCGCTCAGCCGCTTTGGTCAACGCGACCACAATGACGCCGCTGGTCGCCATATCTAGCCGGTGAACAGATTCAGCCGTCGGAAAATCGGCCTGAATACGGGTCATCACGCTATCTTTATTCTCTGGCGCGCGGCCCGGAACGGACAGCAAACCGCTGGCTTTATTGACCGCCATGATGTGCTGATCCTGATACAAAACTATCATATATATCTATTTCTACCTGTTATTTATGAGGTTTATCAATATAACCATTTGAGTTATATATTAAATGTTCATGTATCTTATCGTCCCATAAACTCCAAAGACTCACCAGATCCTATAGCGAAACGTGCTTATTATCTCGGCGCTATGAGGGGGATTAGTGTTAACCCATATCTAATAGAAGAGGGGTACTGAGGGAAAAATGAGTATGCGAGATAATACTACCACTGGTGCCAGATTTCTGCATATCCAACTCTGGTAATATGGCACATTCGTATGGGGTTGGGATGAACTTAAGCTCTTTTGGTATCACTCAGGGAGAATAGCGTTTTTCTATCACGAATTCTGCTCATAGTGAACTTGCAAAAAAACCAGCGGGGTTAGCCGCTGGCTTTCGTGTTGACAAAGTTAGTAACCGCTTAGTCTTTTCGCAGTAGCCTAACCCTCAATGGGGGTAGGCTAATGGTGTGATTATCTGACACACATATAAGCCAGACTGCTGTTACCGCCAGCATGTGATATCCCCGTGTCTGGATGGAAATCATTGCCACTGGTTGACGTCCAGATAATTGATGCTGACGGGAAGTCAGGGTATCTATTCAGATTTCCCCATTCACCAAAGAAAGTACCGATACCACGTCCCGTACCACCGGTTGACAGCTCATTCTCACTTGGCAATCTCAGCCCTTGAGCAACACATGCACTATTGGCTACCGCCCAACTCACTGTGGTCGAATTATAGTCGCCAACCCAAGCGTTTAACGTAAACTGATAAGTGAATACTTTACTCTTGTCTTGTTTCCAGGTTGCAGTGATTGTTACTGTTCCCGTCGTGTCATTATCAAGATTAACCAAACCTGAGCTGCTTACACTGATGTTAGTATCACTGCTGGACCATTCATAGTCGCTATTACTGGCAACATTACCGTGTGGTGCCAATTGGAAGTTGGCGTTTTTAAACCCGGTAGTTGGAAAACCGCTGTTAACGCTGAAGCCGCTATAAGCATTCACCGGGGTATTCAGTGTTGCTTTAGAGAAATCAGGATAGAACGTCACATCTTTATCATGAGAACTGCTGACACCCGCGGTGTTAGTCATCGCAGCTGTTACCGTACTGATGGTACCACCTACATTAGTCATGGTCAGGTCGGTTGCCGCTTTACCATCAATACCTGTTTGGACTGACGCGGTTTTTACCGTCACACCATTGGTCGCTGCGAAAGTCACGGTCATATTAGGGACGGGATTTCCCTGTTTATCCAGCACGATGGCTTGTACCCGGTTAGTCCCGCTACCTGCTGTTTGATCATTCACTTCCACGGTAAAGTTATCTGCGGTAATGACGGCTGTCGCCGTATCAGCGATAAAGTTCACCTCTACCTGTTGGTCCATACCATTAAGTTTTGCTGTTACAGTATAGTTACCCGCCTTGGTACTGAGTATCTTCGCGGTGGCGACACCCTGAGCATCGGTGGCGGTAAATTCACTGATTGTTGCATCGCTCGTGGTACTGAAAGCGACATTGATATTAGGCACGGTGTTACCGAACTTATCCACCACAGTCAGTTTTACCATATTGGTGCTACTACCATCGGCAGGCTGACCGTCAGTAACCAATTGCAGTTTATGTTCAGCACTGCCATCCAGAGTGGCGCTACCAGCATCAGCGATAAAGTTGACATCAACCTGTTGTGTTTCACCATTCAATTCGGCTTTAACCGTGTAGTTATTAGCTTTGGAACTGGTGATAGTTGCCGTTGCAATCCCTTGTTTATCACTGATTGTAGTCGCAACAATATTAGCATCAGTATCTACGGTGAAATTAACTGCAACACCAGACAATTTATTGCCATAAGCATCGACAACTACCGCTTTCACCTGGTTCGCCGTAGCGTTATCGGCAATGCTACCATTGGTCACAATTTGCAGACTGCTATCTTGAATTGTCGCAGTACTCTCATCGGCAAGCATGGCAACTTTAGTTTTCACATCACTCAATGGCACACCATTAATCTGAGCGCTGATATTAATCAGTTGTGGTTTGCTGCCGGCTGTGAGTGTGGCCTGATAAACCCCAGGCGCTGACTCGCTGATTTGCGTTATCGAATATTCAACACTCGGCAATGGCGCGGCACGTGCAACTCTGGCGCGCTTCGAGTCAGGTAATTCTGCTACTTCCAGAGAGAATGTGAGTTCATCGACAATACCTGTAATCGGCTGGTTATTGTTGTCCTTAATATTAAGTTCAATCACGCTGCTTGCTGTGGCATTGGCCGGCATAGACTCTGGTGAAGCAGTCAGGCCAGAGGCGGTAGTATTCACCCCATAGCTGTCTACCACGATATCGCTGTAAGCAACGGGAGAAGCATTACCTTGGGTGTCGTAAGCAATAGCGCTAATACGATAAGTGTTATTACCCTCACCGCCCGCCAGATAGCTTGGCAATGTTACCTGCCAAGTATTGCCACTGCCGGTCATTTTCCCACCGGCGAGCGTCAAGGTACTGGCTTCCCATTCAATACGATCAATACCTTGTTGTGCCGTGGCATTTGCCACTAAAGGCATGGTTTGTCTTGCTGCACCATTAATACGAGCTGGTAACTCTAGGGTAACCAAATTCTGTTTGCGGTATTTCATAACAATCTGATTATTACGATCGACCAGATTATAGCGGCTACCAATTAGGCTACGTTTAATTGCGACAGCCTCAGAGTCGAGCTGATGTGCCAGAGGGGTGCCAAATGTGTAGTTAAAACCAAGATTAAACCGAGTGTCATTCATCCCGGCGCGTCCCATCTTATGGTCAACACCCACAGTAACTAACGGAATTGGGGTATAATTCACACCCACAGTGACCGCAAGAGGGTTTTTCTGACGGTTATCCACGCCAAACAAGCCAACTTCATCACCAAAATATTGTTCATATATCAGCTTACCACCCAGTTGTGGCAAGGTTGGCAAATAAGCTTCGCTGCGCAAATCAAAGCCGTTTGCGACTTTTTCATCATACTTATCAAGGTCTGGTGAGTTTTTCCAACCACTGACACCAAAGTAGCCGTTAGCTGCCAGATTAATAAAATCACGACCATATTCAGCACCGACGCCAATACGGGTATGGCTATAACTGGCATCATGATCAACAAACAGGTTGTAGCCCAGCATTTGCTGGGCAAAGAAATGGCGTTGGCCCAAGCCAAAGTTTAATGTCACGCGGTCATCAATATAACGGCCACCTAACTGAGTAAAGGTAAGCAAATCTGGGCTATCGGTCAGTGGTAACAACACATCCAGTTGGCTACCTTTAAGGCTCAACTTTTCATCCAGATTGAGTTGTACTTTCGCACTACCAAACTGATTAAACCACTTTTGTAATGCTTCATTACCGGCACTGGTGGCGGTACCACGCGCAATAGAACTCGCTTGTTTGGCTGAATCACCATCAGCCAATATTGATGCCAACCTTGTTGCGGCATCAGCGGTAGACTGTTCAGCCTGTGAGGCCGAACGCTGGGTCTCATCTGAGGCTGCAGCGGTTTCAGCAGCCATTACGGAAGGGGTAAAAGTAATACTTAACGGAAATATAGCCTGGATGACTATATTTGCCCAAATTACTGATTTAGAAATTCGTGTTTTATTTAACGATTTGGTTTGATGTAGTGACGATACGCGATGCAAGCTCATACTTATCTATGCTCTATAAGTCAATAATGAATAAAAATAAAAAATACGCTTATTTGTATTGATGAATTAAACGGGATTGCTCCGGTGTATCAAGCACGGGAGATCTGCCATAAAAATGGTGAAATTGTTGTTGTGACTGAAGTCTGTGAGTGGATATTTGTTGATAATAGATAAAGCAGTCATATTAAGGCTCATCGGTATTAACACCTATACACAAGAGATAATATGATTGATTTAATTATTTACTAATAAAACAAACACATACTGTATTTTTATCACAGCGAGTTTATTACTGTATCCAGCGATGCTGGATCAAATCACATAGAGATACATTTGTGACACCATGAGTGAACTTAAGCTACAAATTTGATGGGCAATTAAACAACATGTAACATATTTTATATATCGGAACACAAGAGAACTTTGTGTAGGAATTTTCCTACATGAAATTTCATTTAAGGTTTGTTTATTATTATCAGATGGCTATTAAAATCAGCTTATTATAATTTTCTGTTCGCTTAATAAGCTAAAATAAAATCTGAAAACAAATTAATTTAAGATATTAACCGGGCATAATTCTGAAAATAAAGGGCATTAATAATGAATTCGCTTTATTAATTTAAATTTGGCTAACGAGATGATGGCCTAAATTATTTTGTTCTTCAGTTTTCAGTGGGGATGTGACCAGATTATTCGAGCGAAATTAGAGCGAGGAAAGTCGGTGCGTAAGGTTTATCAGGTAACGACGTCATACAGGCTTAGAGGCGGATGAAGATTGATGCTGATTACAGTTGTGATAATCAGTGGTTATGGACCAGAGTGGTATCCTGTAGCTTGAATACCACTCTGATAAATTACTGGTGTGTCACCACCACCAGACGAATGGCATCCAAACGCCAACCCGCCTGATTAAGGTTTTCCAGCACCATTTTACGGTTATGTTCCAGAGTCTCTATTTCGTCATCACGAATATTGGGGTTAACCGCTTTCAGGGCTTCCAAACGTGCCAGCTCGGCACTCAATTTATCGTCCGCTTCATGCTTGGCTGCTTCAATCAGCAAACGCGCCTGTTCTTCAACTAGTGCTTCTGCTTGTTGCAACATTGCGTGAACTTCTTGCTGAACCGCGTTGACCAGTTTGCTGGAGGTATGGCGATTGACGGCATTCAACTGACGATTGAAGCTTTCAAATTCTACTTGTGCTGCCAGGTTGGTGCCGTTCTTGTCCATCAGCATCCGTACCGGTGTTGGGGGTAAGAAGCGGGTCAATTGCAAGTGTTTCGGCGCTTGCGCTTCAACCACATAGACCAATTCAGCAAGCAGAGTACCTACTGGCAATGCTTTATTTTTCAACAGCGAAACCGCACAGCTTCCGGTGTCACCGGAGAGGATCAGATCCAAACCGTTACGGATGATCGGGTGTTCCCAACTGACAAACTGAGCATCTTCGCGCGATAACGCCTGTTCGCGATCAAATGTCACCGTGCAACCATCCTGTGGTAATCCTGGGAAATCCGGCACCAGCATATGGTCAGATGGCGTCAGCACAATCAAATTGTCGCTGCGATCTTCCTGGTTGATCCCAACAATATCGAACAGGTTCAGCGCAAAACTGACTAAATTGACGTCATTGTCTTGATCCGCAATGATTTCTGCCAGTTCTTGCCCATGTTCGCCCCCGTTGGAGTGCATCTCCAGCAAGCGGTCACGGCCCTGTTCCAATTGCAGTTTCAGCCCTTCATGCTGCTGGCGACAGGTGTGGATAAATTCATCCAGCCCTTCCTGTTCACTTGGCGTTGCCAGATAAGTAATCAATTCTTGATAGCCGCTGTCATAAATAGTGCGGCCCGTCGGGCAGGTGTGCTCGAAAGCATCCAAACCTTCGTGATACCAGCGCACCAGTATCGCCTGCGCGGTATTTTCCAGATACGGCACCATTATCTGGATTTCACGGTTTTGGCCGATCCTATCCAGACGACCAATACGTTGCTCAAGCAAGTCCGGATTAAAAGGTAAATCGAACATCACCAGTTGGCAGGCAAACTGGAAGTTACGCCCTTCAGAGCCGATTTCTGAACACAATAATACCTGTGCGCCGTCTTCTTCGGAGGCAAAATAGGCCGCCGCGCGGTCACGTTCAATCAGTGATAAACCTTCATGGAATACTGCGGCACGGATAGCTTCGCGCTCGCGCAGCACTTGTTCAAGCTGCAATGCGGTGGCGGCTTGTGCACAAATAACCAGCACTTTCTCATTGCGGTTAGCAATCAGGTAGTTAAGCAGCCATTCAACCCGTGGGTCAAAGTTCCACCAAGTGGCGTTTTCGCCTTCGAATTCTTGGTAGATTTGCTCTGGATAAAGCATGTCTTTAGCCCGTGCTTCGAGGCTTTTCTTGGCCCCCATAATGCCTGACACTTTAATTGCCGTTTGGTATTGAGTTGGCAGTGGCAGCTTAATCTGATGCAAGACACGGTGTGGGAAGCCTTTCACCCCATTACGGGTGTTACGGAACAAGATACGGCTGGTGCCATGTCTGTCCATCAGCATAGTCACCAACTCTTGACGTGCCGCTTCGCTATCTTCAGTTTGGCTGTTTGCCGCTTTCAGCAGTGGCTCGATATCCTGCTCGTTAATCAGCTCACCGAGCAGATTCAGCTTATCGTCAGTTAAGCGCTCACCACCCAGCAGCAAGGTGACAGCATCGGCGATTGGGCGGTATTTTTGCTGCTCATTAATAAATTCTTCGTAATCGTGGAAGCGGTCAGGATCAAGCAGACGCAAGCGAGCAAAGTGGCTCTGCTGGCCCAGTTGCTCTGGTGTTGCGGTCAGCAGCAAGACGCCGGGAATATGCTCGGCCAGTTGTTCAATAACTTGATATTCGCGGCTCGGTGCTTCCTCACTCCAGGCCAGATGGTGTGCTTCATCCACCACCAGCAGGTCCCAGGAGGCATCGGCTAATTGCTCCAGACGCTGTTTGTTACGGCGCACAAAGTCCAGCGAACAAATGACCATTTGTTCCGTTTCAAACGGATTGGTACTGTCGAGCAGGGCTTCGGAATAACGGCTGTCATCAAACAATGAGAAGCGCAGATTGAAGCGGCGCAGCATTTCAACCAGCCACTGGTGTTGCAAGCTTTCCGGCACCACAATCAGGATACGTTCAGCACGGCCTGACAGTAGTTGCTGATGGATAATCATCCCCGCTTCAATCGTTTTACCCAATCCTACTTCATCGGCCAGCAAGACGCGTGGCGCATGGCGTTGACCCACTTCATAGGCGATATGTAATTGGTGTGGGATCAAGCTGGCACGGATGCCGCGTAAACCACTCCAGGGTAGGCGGAACTGCTCACTTTGGTATTTGCGGGCGCGAAAACGCAGGGCAAACCGATCCATGCGATCGATCTGGCCAGCAAATAATCTATCTTGCGGTTTGCTAAAAGTCAGTTTGCTATCGAGCAAAACTTCACGCATGGAAACGCCGGTTTCCTCGGTATCCAGGCGAGTACCAATGTAGGTAATCAGCCCGTTCTCCTCAGACACTTCTTCCACTTTCAGCTGCCAGCCTTCGTGGTGAGTGATGGTATCGCCCGGATTAAACATGACACGGGTAATGGGAGAATCATTTCTGGCGTAAAGTCGGTTTTCACCGGTTGCGGGAAACAGTAAGGTGACCATGCGTACGTCAATGGCAACGACAGTACCCAATCCAAGTTCGCTTTCTGTATCGCTGATCCAGCGTTGACCAAGTGTAAAAGGCATAAATTATCGGCTCGATTTTTTTGTTGGACTGTTATGAATAGAAAAGTCTGGTAAATATGATTGATGCGAATTTTGGCAAGGGCGCTATGGTAATGGAAGCAGAGCGCTGCGTCACCTGTAAAACGGCTCAATTGCGATTAAAATAACCCCATCTGACCGGTTATCAGTGTGGTGAAGTCATCATGCATGAAGGGAAGTATAGCGTCTGCCACAGGCTGCAGCTGACGCGTCAGGTAGTGATCGTAATCGATGGGGGATTGCCGGGTTTCCAGTGGTTCGGGGCCAGCAGTGGTCATGACATAGCTTATCCAGCCGCCATTTTGATATTGCAATGGCCGCCCAAGCTTGCGGTTAAATTCATCCGCCAGACGAGCAGCTCTGGCATGAGGCGGGACATTACGCTGGTAGTCATCCAGCCGGCGGCGCAGGCGTTTACGGTAAATGAGTTGTTCGTCTAGTTCGCCATTGAGAGTGCGGGCGACATAATCCCGTACATAGTCCTGATAAGGTTGCTGCTGAAAGATCTTTAGATACAGTTCGCGCTGGAATTGCTGGGCCAGAGGTGTCCAATCCGTGCGTACCGTCTCCAGCCCCTTATAGATCATCTGGTCACCCGCAGGGGTTGAAATCAACCCGGCATAGCGCTTTTTGCTGCCTTGTTCTGCACCCCGGATGGTGGGCATCAAAAAACGTCGATAGTGGGTTTCAAACTCCAATTCAAGAGCACAGGGCAGATCAAAGGTTTCACGGATATGGGTTTGCCACCATTGATTCACATACTGCACCAGCTCTTTGCCGATATTGGAGGCCTGTTCTTCACTATGGGCGTTTTTCAGCCAAACAAAGGTTGAGTCGGTATCGCCATAAATGACCTGATAGCCCCGTGCTTCAATTAATTCGCGGGTTTTTCGCATAATTTCGTGGCCGCGCATAGTAATTGACGAAGCCAATCTGGGGTCGAAAAAACGGCATCCGCTGGAACCCAGAACACCATAAAAGGCATTCATGATTATCTTTAAGGCTTGGGATAATGGCTTGTTTTGCTGACGTTTTGCTGCTTCTCGTCCTAACCAAATCTGGTTAACAATCGCCGGTAGACAGTGTTTTTCGCGCGAGAACCAAGCCCCGCGAAAACCGGGCACAGCATGTTGCTCATCAGGCTGGGACATTCCCACCACCAATCCCACCGGATCAATCAAGAAAGTGCGGATAATTGAGGGATACAAGCTTTTGTAGTCGAGTACTAGTACCGAGTCATACAATCCTGGCTGAGAATCCATTACAAAGCCGCCAGGGCTGTGCTCTTCCGGCAACTCGCCCAAATTGGGCGCCACATAGCCGATACGGTGCATGCGTGGCATATAAAGGTGGGTGAAGGCCGCGACTGAGCCGCCACTGCGATCCGCGGCCAACCCGGTGACCGTTGCTCGCTCAAGTAAGAAGCTGAGTAATTCGGTTTTGGCAAAAATCCGCGTCACCAGTTCACAATCTTTCAAGTTATAGTGCGCCAGAGCCGGTTTATCATTGGCAAAGCGCTGATTGATTTCGTCCATCCGCTGATAGGGGCTATCACTGGCTTTACCTTCGCCCAATAAGGTTTGCGACACCGATTCCAGGCTAAACGACGGGAAATTCCAGGTGGCGGATTTCAGTGCTTCAATGCCATCAATGATTAACCGACCCGCGGCCGAAGCAAAAAAGTGCCCCTGCTTAAAACCGTGCTCCCGCCACTCCAGCAAGTTGCCGCCACGGCCAAAGCGCAGTGGGATTTGATAGCGGTCGGCGTGCTTTTGTAGCACGCGCAAGTCAAATTGCACCAGATTCCAGCCGATAATGGCATCGGGATCGTGCAGTTCCAGCCATTGGTTGAGTTTTTCCAATAATAGCGGGCGGCTGGCGACATATTCCAGAGTGAAATCCAGCGCCGCTTCATCGGCCTGATTGCCATTGGGCGGCCCCAACATGTATACCTGCCGCTGGCCGCAGCCTTCCAAACCAATACAATAAAGCTCGCCGTGTTCGCTGGTTTCGATATCCAGCGACACCAGCTTTAGTGTCGGGCGATAGTCATCGGCAGGCTTCATTTGGGTATTGAGCAGTGGGCCATTGCCATTGTTTTCGCCGCTAAACCAGACTGGCGCGGTAATAAAACGCTCCATGAGAAAGCGCTCTGGCGGGCGAATATCACCTTCGTAGACATTCACTCCGCTTTCTTTGAGCAGTTTTTCCAGGCGGATTAATTGACGATGCTGGTTGCAATATAGCCCCAGAACCGGGCGCTGATGGAAATCGGTCAGTTCAAGAGGTCGCAGTTGCCAGCGGCGCTCATCACGCAGCACGGTTTCAGCCCGTTGCCGCTGTTCTGCCGGGATAAACGCTACCGAGGGTTGAGGCGGCAGCCTGACTTGCTGCGGGCCTTCATCGGTGGCTAACCAGAATTCAACTTCGGTGCCTGCCTGCGTGTCGCGCCAGTGGCGGGTGAGCAGGAAGCCCTGACGAGTTTGCACCACGCGACTGTCCTATAATAGAGAAATGAATGAATCACACTGGGATATCATGTTTCTTTAGTATGGGTATTTATACAGTAATTGTCTATTTCAATGATGATTTACTAATAATACATACAATTCGCTGATTGACTCATTTCGCGGCACGCCGGACAATCCTTGCCCCTGAGCCTTGGGTGTTAACCAACGGACAAATCTATGGAAGCCTATTTATTACATTTACTGACGCAATCTCTGGCTTTCACGCTATTTGTCGTCATGTTAGTCACTTTTTTAGAATCGTTGGCGCTGGTGGGTATGTTACTGCCCGGCACGGTCATGATGACCAGTGTCGGCGCATTGATTGGCAGTGGAGAAGTGGGTTTTTATACCGCCTGGGCTGCCGCGACGGTAGGGTGCTTGATGGGGGATTGGCTCTCATACTTTATTGGTCGCCGCTTCAAAGAGCCGTTGCACCGTTGGTCTTTTCTGAAAAAACATAAATCGCTGTTAGCGAAAACTGAGCATGCATTGCATAACCACAGTATGGCTACCGTGCTACTGGGGCGTTTTATTGGCCCGACACGGCCTATTGTTCCGATGGTCGCGGGGATGCTAAATCTACCGCCGGTAAAATTTGCCTTACCGAATGTGATTGGTTGCCTGACCTGGCCACCGCTCTATTTCTTCCCCGGCATACTCGCGGGCGTAGCGATTGATATCCCGCCGAATGCCAACAGTTACATGTTTAAGTGGCTCTTGTTTATCGTTGTGATGCTGATTTGGCTGGCGTGCTGGTTGTCATGGCGCTGGTGGCGTTTTGGCAAACGCAGCCCGGATCGCTTGAGCAAATGGTTGCCTTTGGCCCGCTTGCGTTGGGTGACGGTGCTTTCTATTATCGTGGCCATTGCCAGCTTTATCTGGTTGCATATGCAGCCCATTATGCCGATTTATCGTCATTTGTTGTGGAAGGTCATTGCTGGCTAAAAATGCCCAGCACACTGGCTTCGGGGGCGGTGCCGTTAACCAGTGCTTGAGTGGGGCCGTCGTAGTAAATGCGGCCATCGACCACCAATAAAGTGCGCTCGGCAATGCGGGCGGCGTCATCCAAATTGTGTGACACCATCAGTAATGTCAGATCGCGGTTAGTACACACCTGACTGACCAATTGCAGCATTTCATTGCGCAGTGCCGGGTCTAATGCGGAAAACGGCTCGTCCAGCAACAGGATAGGTTGGCTACGCACTAAGCAACGTGCCAGCGCCGCCCGCTGGCGTTGGCCGCCAGAAAGCTGTGCCGGTAGCCGGTCGAGGCACGCTTCCAATCCGACTTGTTGTGCTATTAGGCCGAGCAGCAACTTTTGCTCATGATTGAGCTTTAGCCCCGGATGCAATCCCAATCCAATATTCTGTTCGACAGTTAAATGCGCGAACAGATTATTTTCCTGAAACAACATCGATACCGGCCTTTGGGCGGGTGGAGTGATGGTGTGATCTTGATTATTCAGCAGCATACGGCCACTGGCTGGCGCTAAAAAGCCCGCAATCAAACTCAGCAGAGTGCTTTTACCTGCGCCACTTGGGCCAAGAATAGCCACTCGTTCACCCGGTTGAATGCGCAGATCAAAGCGCATCGGTAAGTGGTCGTACAGATAGGTGATTTTCTCAAGCTTTAGCATGGCGGCTCGGCAATTTTTCAATAAGTGTAAACAGCAGGAAACACAGTAATAGCAGCAACAGGGCAGTTACTGCGCCATCATCGCTGCGATAAGACCCTATCTGCTGATAAAGATAAAATGGCAAGGTACGGAAGTGCTCGTTACCAAACAGCGCCACCACACCAAAATCCCCAAGAGAAAGTACCGTAGCGAAGGCCAGTGCTTGAGCCAGAGGGCGTTTCAATGCACTGAGTTCAATATGGCGCAACCGGTGCCAGCCGCGAATATCCAGTGATAAACACAGCGGTGTATAGCGCTCGGCAAGATCCCGCATCGGGTTATCCAGCACTTTTAAAGCATAGGGCACCGCCATCAGCGCATTGGTTAAAATCACCAGTGCATAGGGGGATTGCGGCAAGCCCAACGTATCATTGAGTAATAAGAAAAAGCCGGTCGCCAACACGATACCCGGCATCGCCAGAATCACCATGCCGCTGACGTCCATGGCTTGTCCGTAAGCCGTGTGGTGGCGCAGCTTCAGTTCACGACTGCTCCATAACAGCATCATGGTTAGAGTGACACACAATAACCCCGCGCCAATGGCGATGGTCAGTGAGGTAAAGAAGGCGTGCCACAGTGCCGATTGCTGGAGCACGGTCAATATCGTTTTATTGCTGCCATCAATCACGACAGCCAGTAATGGCGGCACCATCAATAGTAATGCCGCGCCGATTAACAGGGTATCGCTGATGCGTGACCAGGCGCTGTCCTGCTGACTGCGCCAGATTTGCCCATGAGTATTGCCCACTGCCAATACTGAACTTAGCCGCTGGCTCAGTACCACCAATCCGAGGCAGCAGCCCAGTTGGATCAGTGCCAATAATGCCGCGCGCCCTAAATCATAGTCATAACTGAGTGCTTGATAAATAGCCAGTTCGATAGTGGTGGCTTGCGGCCCGCCGCCGAGCGAGAGCACCGTGGCGAAGCTGGCAAAACACAGCATAAAAATCAGTGCGGCAGTGGGTAGGATCTGGCGGCGTAGATAGGGCCACTCAACCCAGCGAAAATGCTGCCAGCCATTCATGCCCAGTTGTGCGGCTAACTGGCGCTGTTCAACGGCAATGCTTTCCAATGACTGCAATAGCAAACGGGTCGCCAGCGGCATATTAAAGAAAATATGCGCCAGCAAGATCCCCTGTAGACCATAAGGCGAGAAGTGGTAATCCATCCCCAACCAGCCAAATAGCGCCGCCAACCAACCTTGGCGACCATAAACGGTCAGAATACCAAAGATGGCGACCAACACCGGCAGCACTAGTGTCATGGCGCATAAGCGCAACAGCAGTTGGCGGCCGGGAAAGCGGCGGCGGTATAAGGCGCGCGCTAAAAAAATCGCCGGAATAACTGACAGTAATGCGGAGAGAAACGCCTGCCAGAAAGTGAAGCGAATCACATGCCACAGATAGCTGTCATGCCAGATGCTTTGCCAATCCGTGTCAGGGGCGTGCCGCCAGATAGCCGTGAACGCCAGCAAAGCGACACCGACTATCAGCAAAGCGGCCAGTAGCCCCGGCCATAACCACGCGGGGATCAGCGGCTGACGGCGGATTGCCATGCCTGGATCCATTTGCCACGATTATCAGCCACGTCTTTAGCATCAAATTGTAATGCTTTTTGTGGCACGGTCAGGGTGTCAAATCCGGCAGGTAAATCCATTTTGATCACTGGATACATCCAGTTGCCGGTCGGAATATGATTCTGGAATGCAGGTGTGACCATAAATTGCATAAAGCGCTGCGCCAGTTCTGGTTGTTTGCTGGATGCCACTACACCGGCGACTTCCACTTGCAGATAGTGGCCTTCGCTAAAATCGGCAGCGGCATAGTGACTTTTCTTCTCTTCAATCAGATGATAAGCCGGAGAGGTGGTGTAACTCAGCACTAAATCCCCTTCACCTTTCAGGAACAAACCGTAGGCTTCGCTCCAGCCTTTGGTCACGGTGACGGTTTTCTTCGCCAGTTGCTGCCATGCTTGCGGGGCTTTATCGCCATACACTTTTTGCATCCACAACATTAAGCCGAGGCCAGGTGTGCTGGTGCGTGGGTCTTGATAAATGACCTTCCACGGCTCTTTACTGTCGACTAATTCTTGCAGACTCTTAGGCGGGTTTTTTAATTTGTTTTTGTCATACACAAAAGCAAAATAGCCATAGTCGTATGGGACGAAGGTCTTATTCTGCCATTTTTCCGGCAAAGTCAGTTTGCTGGTATCTACCTGACTTGGCACGAATAATCCGGTTTGTTCCGCCGCTTGTACTAAATTGTTATCCAAACCTAAAATGACATCGGCCTGACTGTTTTTACCTTCCATGCGCAAGCGGTTTAGTAGTGAAACGCCATCTTCCAGCGCGACAAATTTAAGTTGGCAATTGCACTCGGCTTCAAAGGCTTTTTTAATGGCAGGCCCTGGCCCCCAATCGGCAGCAAAAGAGTCATAGGTATACACTGTCAATGTGGGCTTATCAGCAGCCACAGCGGCCGCAGACAGTAAAAATAAGCAGGGAATAAGGCGTTTAAACACTTTGCACTCCTTAAGGATAAAGGTGGCAAAGGTATCTGAGGCGGTAGCTAACATCGGTATCCATAGGGAGTACAGGTGTTATCTTTCTCAAATCCCTCCGCCGGTGTTAACCGGATCAGGTTCGACGGGTTTGCTCTCAGCTAACTTGCCGTTTTCCGCAATTTAGCACCCCGTTGAGACGTCGCTATTGTAGAGATTAATTTGAGTAGGGGAAAGGGTATTGTTGGTCGAGAAGATATTTGTGAGTCAGTAGATGCAGTCAATAATTATCCAATATTAAATACCCATAAGATATTAATAAATCAGATTAACGCTCGGGGTATATTCTTAAAATAGAGAGATAAACCCACGCAAAGGCTGAAATAGACCTCTATGAGTAGGCAGTCCAGTGATACCGGTTGAAAGATAAGATATTATCTCTTTTTGATAATTTAATTATGGATGATATTGATGGATATTTACTTAAATAGAAGGGAAAGGGATAATAATTACTTTCTTGCATTGGCTCATTCGGCGGCTAACGACTTAATGAAAACAGCAAAAATTGTTTCTTCCCGCCATATTAAGGATTTCTTCCTTAAAGCGAGATTTGAAAGTGAAGTAAAACAACTGTCAGATGGCAACCTAAACATTATTCGTAATGCAAAAACCGATTCAGAGTGTCGTGCTGCGATCAGTAATATAAAAGAGGAGTGTGCCAATATAGAAAGGCAAGGCACTATGCTTTCTCTGGATAGAGCAAAAGTCTATATGACAATTAATATGGAAAAATATAATAATGAAATTGGTTATACCATAAATGCCATTGGTGTTGTCACTAGTGGCCTCCAGATGAGCACAGGTCTTGGGCTTATAGTAAAATCTGGCTTTATGCTGGGTAAATTAGCAGGGGCACATTTAGTCGTAAGTGGTGCCAGTACAGGGGCTGAAAATTTTCTCCGTCTGCTGGGCGACGATGAATACACTGGCGTGATGGAGAAAGGGTACAGAGCGACCGCTAAGTTTATGGGATTTGAGCCAAAAGTAGGCTCGATGGCTTATCATGCTGTGGATATGGCATCATCACTGTATGGTGTGGTTGCCCTGAGTTTAAAGCCTGATGTTTTGCGATTGTTTAGATATATCCCTAGCGATTATTATAGAAATATTACCAAAATGAGTCAGGGGGCTTTGTTACTAAAATTTGCTGGGGCAGGAAATAAAATACGCATTATCTCAGATATAAATTATCGTGAAGATGCAAGCCATTTCTAATGAAGTTCAAGGGGAGTTACTCCCCTTTATTCTTATTTTTTAAAAATCTGTATGCTTTAAAAGATAATTTCATTGGGGTAATCAAGTTTATACAGAAAAAGGAAAATATCGCAATAACCAGATAAACGGATAGTTCAATTAAAACTGGCTTGGTAACGATGAGTGGATATAGTAGTAAAACTAAAAAAATGCAAAAGCAGCTAGGAATAAATCTTTTCTTTAAATCAAGAATGAGTGATTCCAATGTATCACCTTCATTGGGATACTCAGCGGTCAGAAATTTCTTTAATCTATTGACTTCTTTTTCCGTAAAACCGTTAGCTAACAGTTCTTTCTCCATTTCGATATTTGTCACCGCGCTATCTCCTTATTCTGCGTCAGTTGGTATTATATCGTTAAGGAGATGGTGCCGTCCAATGTATTAATTGAAGTTGTTATTATCAACATCCCCGCAGGGTATTATTCTCCACAGGGAAAGTGAATAAAGTTTTAAGCCTCAGGCGGTGTAAACCAGGCCGATTTGAAATCAAACCAGCCGAGTGTATTCATACGCACACCGCGCATACTGTGTTGGCCGTATAATTCTAGCCAGTGATGGAACAAGGGATGGAATTGATTGTGGCTGACCAGTCGTTGGCTCCAATCCGCCATCTGTAAGGTATTATTGCGCCATAATTCAACGTCTTGGTGTAATTCTTCATCCAGACAATATTGCAGTAGCGGCAGCTCATATAAAGTGGCAAACAGAGAAAATTCCAGTGGCAGGTAGAAGTTAGCGCTGCCAAGCCACATGTCGCTCTGGGCATCCCCTTGATACCACTGTGTGTAGTCCACCACGTATATTTTTAAATTAACACCTTGATCTGCTAGCAATTTTGTTAGTGTCTGACTGATGGCATCAAACTCTGAATGGTGACTGTAAAAGGTGAGAGTCAGTTCGGTCAAACCTTCTGGTTTCGTTTCCAATACTCTTAATCGGTTATGATGCCAGCGCGGCAACATGCCGTAGGCCGGTGACCAATAGCGCTGATAAAAGGGATCAGCATGACTGAGCAGAGCGACGGGCGTAATCAGTTCACAAAGCCAGCGGCGAATATCAGGATTGCGGGTCAGGGGAGAGCGCTGGTCAAACAGTAAAAAATAGCAGCCTTCTTCCAGTCGACTTTCCAGTTCATTTTTGCTGGTATCGTCGGCCTGCAATTGTACGCCGGAATAAACCAATTCTTCAGACAGCTCTGGTAGTACCCAGATATTGACCTCATCAATCAGTGCACGAAAACCGAAATAGTTATCAAAAGCCTGAATTTTCAATTGGCTCTGGTGATTCCGAATCACAGAATAAGGGCCAGTCCCGATAGGATGCCGACGGAAGTCGGGTTGATTTTCCCACTCTTGCGGCAAGATCATGGCGTGCACACTGCCTAACAGCCACGGCAGCCAGTTATCTGGGGCACTAAGATGCACATCAATGACATACGGCGTGGGTGAACGCACCGCCGTGATATGTGAAAACAGGGGTTGCGGGATTAATCGGGTCAGGCTGGTAATCACATCATTCATTTCCAGCTCACGGCCGTGGTGAAAATGTATCGCTGGGCGCAAATAAAAGCGCCAATGCAATGGGCTTATGGCTTGCCAGTGATGAGATAAGTCTGGTTCTAGTTCCCCATTTTCCTCATTTATCCGCGTCAGGCCATTAAAAATCTGCCGAACCATATGGGTTTCTGATCGGCGTAGCGCTGTGCCCGGCAGTAGGTTCTGTAATGGGCGGTAATAGAGCACGCGCAGAATATGTTTACCTTGCCGAAAGCTGCGCCCTAACTGGGATAGCAGCATTTGGCGTACCGCTTTTTTATCCCCGACCAACTGCACCAACTGATCAATACTCTCTTGCTCCAGTAACTCCTCGGCCCGCTGTTGTTGTAAGGCTAAACCGGAATAGAGGAAGGTCAATTGTGAGCGCTTACCTCGGCCCGCTTCCGCCTGCCAGCTAAGCCACCCCTCTTGTTGCATGCTGCCCAGCAAAGAACGTACGTGGCGACGCGAACAGCACAGCACTTCAGCCAGCTCCTGCAAGGTGGTTTCTGTTGGTAAACCGCTAAAACGTTGCCAGAGGCGAATGAACTGTTGTTGCAGGCGAGAGGTAGACATAAAAGAGGAACTCCTCGACAAATTTCATCAATTTTTCTTTCCCTATATTACGCAGATACTGGTTGCCAATGAAAGTAGCTTAACGCGGCAATGTCGGTGCAATCACAGCCAATGGGAGGGATAAGATGATTTTTAATTTACAACGTTATTCCACCCATGACGGCCCTGGCATTCGTAGTGTGGTATTTCTCAAAGGCTGCTCACTGAGCTGCCGCTGGTGCCAAAACCCAGAAAGTCGCTCACGTCAGCCAGAGGTGTTATTTGATTCGCGCCTGTGTTTATCAGGTTGTGATTTGTGTCAGCAAACTTGTCCGCAAGCAATCCAACGTATTGATAATAAAATTGTTATTCATCGTCAGCAATTAGCAGAAAACGATATTCAGGCGTTGACGGTTCGCTGCCCGAGCGGTGCCCTGACGGTGTGCGGCAGCCCGATTGATATTGATGCCACTATGGAGACATTATTACGCGACTTACCCTTTTATCGGCGCAGTGGCGGCGGGGTGACGTTGTCTGGTGGGGAGCCTTTTATGCAACCAGCGGTGGCGGCTGAATTATTGCAGCGCTGTCACCAGCAAGGAATCCATACCGCAGTTGAGTCTTGCCTGCATACGCCCTGGCGCTATATCGCCCCCTCTTTGCCTTGGCTTGATTTGATGCTGGCGGATTTGAAACACACCGATGAGCAACGTTTTCAACAGTGGACGGGCGGGTCAGTCAGTAGGGTGATGGATAACTTTCGTAAATTAGCAGCGGCAGGCACC
This sequence comes from Yersinia sp. 22-579, assembly GCF_030433455.1. NCBI lineage: Bacteria > Pseudomonadati > Pseudomonadota > Gammaproteobacteria > Enterobacterales > Yersiniaceae > Yersinia > Yersinia sp. 22-579. Next base: position 99,005 of record NZ_JAUJTZ010000003.1, read on the forward strand.
AATATCACCGTAAGGGTGCCCTTAATCCCAGATTTCAACGCTGACCGCCGCTCGGTACAAGGCATTGTCGATTTTGCTGCGGATGAGATTGGCGTGAAAGAGATTCACTTTTTGCCTTATCACACGCTGGGCATCAACAAATATTCACTGCTGGGGGAAGAGTATCTGGCAGCCAAGACACCTTTAGATTCTCCTGACCTGCTGGCCTTTGCGGAAAGTTATGCCCGTGACAAGGGTCTTACCGCAATTTTAAGAGGATGACGCAATGACCACTCTCGATTTGGTAACCTTAAGCGAACGGACAAAACAGCATAAAAACGCGCTGATTCATATTGTAAAACCGCCGGTCTGTACTGAGCGGGCTGTGCACTATACCGAGGTTTATCAACAGCATCAGGACAAACCGCTGCCTGTTCGACGTGCGTTAGCGCTGGCCCATCACCTACAGCAACGCACCATCTGGATTAAGAATGATGAGCTGATCATTGGTAATCAGGCCAGTCAACTGCGGGCCGCGCCGATTTTTCCAGAATACACGGTGAGCTGGATTGAGAGTGAAATTGACGAGCTGGCCGATCGCCCTGGTGCAGGTTTCTCCGTCAGTGAAGAAGACAAAGCGGTATTGCACCGGTTGTGCCCGTGGTGGCGCGGTCAAACTGTGCAGGATCGCTGCTATGGTATGTTCACCGACGAACAAAAAGCCTTGCTGGCAACCGGCATTATAAAAGCCGAGGGGAATATGACTTCCGGTGATGCACATTTGGCGGTTAACTTCCCGTTATTGCTGGGAAAAGGGATGGATGGCCTGCGCAGTAAAGTGGCCAGCCGCCGTGAACGGCTGCAACTGACGGACTGGAGTGACCTGCATAAAGAACAATTCCTGAAAGCGATTGATATTTCGCTGGCGGCTCTAAGCGAACATATTGAGCGCTACGCCGCAGTAGCACGGCAAATGGCACTGGATGAAACTCGCGAATGGCGTCGGATAGAGCTACAGACTATCGCCGAAAACTGTGAGTTGATTGCCCATCAGCCACCGCAGACTTTCTGGCAAGCGCTGCAATTGTGCTATTTCATTCAGTTGATTTTGCAGATTGAATCTAATGGTCACTCGGTTTCCTTTGGTCGCCTGGACCAATATTTGTACCCCTGGTATCGCCGCGATGTTGAACTGGAAAACACCCTTAGCCGCGAACAAGCCATTGAAATGCTGCATAGCTGTTGGCTGAAATTGCTGGAGGTGAATAAAATCCGCTCCGGATCGCACTCCAAAGCTTCAGCGGGCAGCCCACTTTATCAAAACGTCACTATCGGCGGGCAAAAGCTGGTACAGGGCAAAGCTATTGATGCCGTGAATCCACTTTCTTATGCGGTACTGGAGTCATGCGGGCGCTTGCGCTCCACTCAGCCAAACTTGAGTGTTCGTTACCATGCCGGTATCAGTGATGATTTTCTGGATGCCTGCGTGCAAGTTATTCGCTGCGGTTTTGGTATGCCAGCGTTTAACAATGACGAAATTGTTATTCCCGAATTTATCAAACTGGGTGTCGAGCCGCAGGATGCTTATGATTACGCGGCAATTGGTTGTATTGAAACGGCGGTTGGCGGCAAGTGGGGTTACCGCTGCACTGGCATGAGTTTCATTAACTTTGCCAGAGTGATGTTGGCGGCGCTGGAGCAGGGCCGAGATGCAACATCCGGGCAGGTATTTTTGCCGCAAGAGCAAGGTTTGTCGAAGGGCAACTTTAGCGATTTCTCTCAAGTGATGACGCAATGGGATGCGCAGATTCGTTACTACACCCGCAAATCTATCGAGATAGAGTGTGTAGTGGATACGGTATTGGAAGAGAACGCCCACGATATTGTCTGTTCTGCGCTGGTAGATGATTGCATTGAGCGTGGCAAAAGCATCAAGCAAGGCGGGGCGCGCTATGACTGGGTTTCTGGTTTGCAAGTCGGGATTGCCAACTTGGGAAATAGTCTGGCGGCGGTGAGAAAATTAGTATTTGAACAACAACTTATCAGCCAACAGCAGCTGGCTACAGCATTAGCCAATGATTTTACCGGTTTGAATGGCGAGCAACTGCGTCAGCACCTGATAAATTCAGCGCCGAAATATGGCAATGATGTTGATGATGTAGATCAACTGTTAGTTCGCGCTTATCAGACCTACATTGATGAGCTGAAGCAATATCACAATACTCGCTTTGGTCGCGGCCCAATTGGCGGTACTTATTATGCGGGCACGTCATCTATTTCTGCCAATGTGCCCTTTGGCGCGGCGACCATGGCAACACCGGATGGCCGTAAAGCACACAGCCCATTGGCGGAAGGGGCAAGCCCGGCTTCTGGCACCGACCATCTGGGGCCAACGGCGGTGTTTAACTCGCTATCGAAATTACCGACCGCCTCTATTCTTGGCGGGGTATTGCTCAATCAAAAATTGAATCCATCTACATTAGATAACCCGCGTGACCGTGAAAAGTTGATGATGATGTTGCGCACCTTCTTTGAGGAGTATCTGGGGTGGCATGTGCAATATAACATCGTGTCGCGGGAGACTTTATTGGAGGCCAAGCAACATCCGGATCGTTACCGCGACTTAGTGGTTAGGGTGGCGGGTTACTCGGCATTCTTCACCGCACTGTCACCGGATGCGCAGGACGATATTATCGCCCGCACTGAGCACACTTTGTAATCGACTGTTTTAACTTATTTTTTGAGTAATGAGTCTTGCTGTAGTCCTGAGTTCCAAAAAATTTCTGAGTAATGGTGTCTTTCACCAGCCAGTGGTTTATGCCACTGGCTTTTTTTATCTTGCGTCTTTGGTGCTGAAACAATATTCACGGCATCAATTATCTGGAGGTAAATTTATGCGGCTTATCTATTTTTCTCTATATAAATCTGCGCGCTTCTGTAGCATAGCGTTCACTCGCTGTTTCTGGCGCTGGAGCCTGGAATGAAATCTGCATTAACCTTTTCCCGTCGTATCAACCCGGTTTTTCTTGCGTTCTTTGTGGTGGCTTTTCTTTCTGGTATTGCAGGCGCTTTGCAGGCTCCCACCTTAAGTCTATTTTTAAGCACCGAAGTGAAAGTGCGCCCGCTGTGGGTTGGGCTATTTTATACCGTGAATGCTATCGCGGGGATTACCGTCAGCTTTGTATTGGCCAAGCGCTCGGATGCTCGGGGAGATCGCCGCAAGCTGATTATGGTTTGCTATCTGATGGCGGTGGGGAACTGCCTGCTGTTTGCTTTTAATCGTGATTATCTCACCTTGATCACCGCCGGTGTGCTATTGGCCTCGGTGGCTAACACCGCCATGCCACAGATTTTCGCTCTGGCGCGTGAATATGCCGATAGCTCAGCCCGCGAAGTGGTGATGTTTAGCTCAATTATGCGTGCGCAGCTTTCATTGGCGTGGGTTATCGGGCCGCCATTATCATTTATGCTGGCGCTGAATTATGGCTTTACTCTGATGTTCAGCATTGCAGCGGGTATCTTTGTGCTGAGTGCGCTGGTGGTGTGGTTTATTTTGCCGTCGGTGAAGCGAGCCGAGCCGGTGGTGGATGCGCCTGTGGTTGCGCAGGGTAGCCTGTTTGCCGATAAAGATGTCCTGCTGCTGTTTATTGCCTCAATGTTGATGTGGACATGCAACACCATGTACATCATTGATATGCCGTTATATATCACTGCTAATCTGGGGCTGCCGGAGCGGCTGGCCGGCTTATTGATGGGAACGGCGGCTGGGCTGGAAATTCCTATTATGCTGCTGGCGGGTTATTCGGTCAGGCGTTTTGGTAAGCGTAAAATTATGCTGTTCGCCGTGCTGGCTGGCGTGCTGTTTTATACCGGGCTGGTGTTATTTAAATTTAAAACAGCATTGATGTTATTGCAGATTTTTAATGCCATTTTCATCGGTATTGTTGCCGGAATTGGGATGCTTTATTTTCAGGATTTAATGCCGGGCAGAGCGGGAGCTGCCACCACACTATTTACCAACAGTATTTCAACTGGGGTGATTCTGGCGGGGGTATTGCAAGGAGTATTAACTGAAACCTGGGGCCATAATTCGGTGTATGTCATGGCGATGATCCTCGCCATTCTATCGCTTATTATTTGTGCGCGAGTGAGGGAAGCTTAGCGCCCCGCAGGGCGCTGTGTGGAGTTTTAGTAGACGGGCAGCAAGTTCAGACTCGACAGGATATGGGCGATGGCATTAATCGCCCCGAATAGTAAAATCAATACAATCATCGGGGTACCGCCCCAGACGCGATACAGCGGGCTACCAAAGCGTTTGCGTGAGGCCCGTGCCAGCAGCGCAGGAACAATGGCGGCCCAGACGGTAGCGGCTAGTCCGGCATAACCGATGGCGTAAATGAAACCATCGGGATAAATCAACCCACCCAATATTGGTGGCAGGAAGGTGATGGCAGCTGTTTTTGCCCGACCCAAACGACTGTCGTTAAATTTAAATAAATCAGCTAGATAATCGAATAAGCCCAAAGTGACGCCCAGGAATGAACTGGCGACGGCGAAGTTTGAGAATACTGTCAGCAGCAGGTCCATTGACGAGCTTTTTAATATCCCGCCTAACGCACTGACCAGCACATCAATATTGCCCCCCTGACTAGCTATTTCGCGAAATTGTGGTCGTGGAATATTCCCCATAGTACCGACCAACCAGATGATATATAGCGCCAGTGCCAGCAAGGTGCCAAATAGCAAGCAGTTGCGGATACGGTGTGGGTTTTTACCGTAATACTTCATCAAACTGGGGACATTACCGTGATAACCGAATGACGCCAGGCAAAATGGCAGTGTCATCAACAGATAGGGCAGGTAGCTTGGGTTGGCGTCACTCAGATTAAACAATTTCACCGGTTCGACATGGCCTAACAACCCGCCGAATGTCATAAAGAAAGTGAGTATCTTGGCACCCAGCACGATAGTGGTCATTCGGCTCACCGCAGTGGTACTGAGCCAAACAATAAAAGCGACGAATAAAGCAAAGAACAGGCCGCCCAATCGGGCTGGGAAGTCTATTCCCATTCCGCGTAGCGTATGCTGAATAACCGAGCCACTGGCAGAGATATAGGCGTAGGCCAGAATGTAGAGAACAAAGGTGACGGTCAGGCCATTTATCACATTCCAGCCGTTACCCAGTAAGTCTTTGGTGATGGTGTCAAAACTGGCACCGGTATGATAGTTGAGGTTGGCTTCGAGGATCATTAATCCTGAGTGAAGCATGCAAAACCAGGTAAAAACCAGAACTGCAATAGACCAATAAAACCAGATCCCTGACATGACAACGGGTAATGAAAACATCCCTGCGCCGACGATAGTGCCTGCAATAATCATGGCACCGCCGAGGAGGGAAGGGTTTTTAATTTTTGCTGCTGTGACCTGATCTTCTAGTGTAGTTTGGGCCATAGTAGGGTGTCCTCGTGTGGTTTTACCACTTATAGAGGTAGCGATTTTGTAGCTGTTTTCCCCCTGCCAGAGCAGCAGGGGGCGTGGTCTTGGTATGGTGGTTGCCGCTTATTCGATAGGTTTTAATCGGGCAACAAAGTGGCGCAGAACAGAGGGTTCGTAGGTGAAGGTTAAGCCTTTGATTTCTTCAGCACGTGATTTGAGTGAAATCAGGGCATCGGCAATGTAATCCATATGGTCATTGGTATAGACTCGGCGCGGGATGGTCAGGCGCAGCAATTCCAATGGCGATGGTTTTTGTTTACCGGTTTGTGGATCACGGCCTAGCAGCAATGATCCAATTTCCACACTGCGAATACCTGCTTCCAGATACAACGCATTATTTAGAGCCTGTGCCGGGAATTGTTCGGCTGGAATATGAGGCAGCAGGATTTTGGCATCGACAAATACCGCATGACCGCCGGTAGGATATTGAATCGGAATACCGCCAGCACGCAGCCGCTCGCCAAGATACTCTACCTGCCCAATACGGTATGTCAGGAAGTCTTCATTCATCCCTTCCTCCAGCCCAATGGCCAGCGCTTCCATGTCGCGGCCGGCCAACCCACCGTAAGTGACAAAACCTTCCATCGGCACGCAACGGATACGAACATCGTTGAATAGGTCTTCATCGGTGCGGAAACAGCACAAACCGCCAATATTCACCATCGGGTCTTTTTTGGCTGACATGGTGAGCATGTCGCCGTATTGATACATTTCCAGAATGATCTCTTTGATCGACTTGTTGCCATAACCTGGCTCGCGTTGTTTGATAAACCAGGCATTTTCACAGAAGCGGGCGGAGTCGATGACCACCGGAATATCATGCTGTTGAGCAATTCGATACACTTCGCGCATATTGCTCATTGAAATTGGCTGCCCACCGGAGCTGTTACAAGTGACGGTGGTAATAATTGACACCACGTTGTCAGCGCCATATTCGGCAATTGTTGCTTTCAATTGGTCTAAATCGAAGTCACCTTTCCAGTCATAATAAGCCACAGTATCAAAGGCTTTCGGGGTGACGACGTTGATAGCTTTAGCGCCATTCATCTCAACGTGAGCGGCGGTGGTATCAAAATGGAAGTTGGAAATAAAGACCGGGTTCTTGGCGCCACCGGCTTTTTGTTTTTTCGCAATCAGGCAAGGGAACAGGATTTGTTCAGCGCCACGGCCCTGATGTGTTGGGATAGTAAATGGGTAGCCAATCAGTTTTTTAACCTGATCACACAGGTGATAATAGTTACGTGAACCGGCGTAGGCCTCATCACCCATCATTAAGCCAGCCCACTGACGATCACTCATTGCCCCGGTGCCGGAGTCAGTCAGTAAATCAATATATACATCTTCACTTGGTAATAAGAATGGATTATAGCCCGCTTCAATCAGTGCTTTCTCACGATCTTCCCGATTGGTCATCCGAATATTTTCGACCATTTTAATGCGGAAGGGCTCAGGGATGCGTTTCATGGCTTATTACTCCAAATATCATTTTTTTTGGATATAGATATACCGTGGCTAATAGGATTGGCTAAAATTAAAAATAGCAATCCGTATTACCTATGACGGCAACAAAATAAAGAAATGAGTTTTTTCAGCCTAAGCTGAATAAGCAATGGGGGAATTAACGCGGGAAATCGTTGGCAAGGCGGTAATCAATATTAAACCAGGCTCGGCTGTCGCCGGAGATGCGTGCTTGGTAACGCAATGCAATGCGTGTCATAAGGCGCCTCTAGGTGTGGATAGTGAGTAACAGCATAGCGTTGTTTAAAAAATAAAAAGTGATATTCAGCACAAATTACAATCAATTAAAACTATATTAGAGTCATTAATATTTATGTAATCTAATGGGTTACAGTGCTGTTATATAACAATCTGATTGATATGGGGTTTGGGTTTTACTGTCAATGGCAAGTGAAGGTGAATGATTTTTTTTGATTAGGATTTTTATCGATTTTAATTGTTGGGTCAGGGGCATCCTGACACCAACAATATACTCACAAAATGAACTAAAAATAATTAACGTAGGAATTCTGGCTGTTGTTTTTCGTAGGCCGAAATATTGTTTTCGTGCTGCAATGTCAGGCCAATACTGTCTAAACCGTTAATCATACAATGACGACGGAAACTATCAATTTCGAAAGAATAACTTTTTCCACCGGCATTCACCGTTTGGTGTTCTAAATCGACAATAAACTCGATACCTTCATTCTCTTTAACCAGCTGGAATAAAGTATCAATATCACCTTCACTTAATGTTACCGGTAATAATTGGTTATTAAATGAATTGCCGTAAAAAATATCAGCAAAGCTTGGAGCAATAACCACTTTAAAACCGAAATCTGTCAGTGCCCAAGGTGCATGTTCACGTGATGAACCGCAGCCGAAATTTTCGCGCGCTAATAAAATGGTCGCACCCTGATAGCGAGGTTGATTCAGTACAAATTCCGGGTTAGGGACTTTGCCAGCATCGTCCAGAAAACGCCAGTCGTTAAACAGGTGCTGACCAAAACCAGTGCGCGTTACTTTTTGCAGAAACTGTTTCGGGATAATTGCGTCGGTATCGACATTCGCCGCATCCAACGGAGCGACCAGGCCCCTATGTTGAGCAAAACCAGTGTGTTGAGTCAATTTTGTCATGGTGGTATCTCCGATTAGTGGGTGGCAGCAGATAAGTCGCGGACGTCAGCAAAGTGACCGCTGACCGCAGCTGCGGCTGCCATTGCCGGGCTAACCAAATGGGTGCGACCCCCACGGCCCTGACGCCCTTCAAAGTTACGGTTGCTGGTGGATGCACAGCGCTCGCCGGGTTCCAGACGGTCGTTATTCATCGCCAAACACATGGAGCAGCCGGGTAAACGCCACTCAAAACCGGCTTCGATAAAGATTTTATCCAAACCTTCCGCTTCGGCTTGTGCTTTCACCGGGCCGGAGCCGGGCACCACAATCGCCTGTACACCGCTAGCCACTTTACGCCCTTGCGCCACTGCGGCTGCGGCACGTAAATCTTCAATACGCGAGTTAGTGCAAGAACCGATAAAGACTTTATCAATCGCGACTTCGGTCAATTTGATACCGGGGCGTAAATCCATATAAGCCAAGGCTTTTTCGGCTGAAGCGCGCTCAACAGGATCACTAAAGGACTCGGGTGCCGGAATAATTTGATTAACCGCAATCACCTGACCCGGATTGGTACCCCAGGTCACTTGTGGCGCGATATCAGCGGCATCTAAGGTCACCACAGTATCAAATTTAGCGTCAGCATCAGATTTCAAGGTGCGCCAGTAGGCCACGCCTTGTTCCCATTGCTTACCCGTCGGGGCGAATTGACGGCCTTTCAGATAGTTAAAAGTGGTGTCGTCCGGTGCGACTAAACCGGCTTTGGCGCCCATTTCAATTGCCATATTGCACAATGTCATGCGGCCTTCCATGCTCAGCGCTTCAATCGCGCTGCCACAGAATTCCACTACATGACCAGTACCACCGGCGCTGCCGGTTTTGCCGATAATTGCTAACACGATATCTTTGGCGGTAATGCCTGGGCCCACCTCACCATTGACTTCGATTTTCATGGTTTTGGCCCGACCTTGTTTCAGCGTCTGAGTGGCCAACACATGTTCAACTTCTGAGGTACCGATACCAAATGCTAATGAGCCAAATGCACCGTGGGTCGCGGTATGGGAGTCACCACAAACAATCGTCATTCCCGGCAATGTCATTCCTTGCTCTGGGCCAATAACATGGACAATGCCTTGGAATGGGTGATTCAAGTCATACAAAGACACGCCGAATTCAGCACAGTTCTTGATCAACTCCTGCATCTGAATGCGGGCCATTTCACCACTAGCATTGATATCTTTGGTTTGTGTCGAAACGTTGTGATCCATGGTGGCAAAGGTTTTACCCGGTTGACGCACCGGGCGACCCATGGCGCGCAAGCCATCAAAGGCCTGCGGCGATGTGACTTCATGCACTAAGTGGCGATCGATATACAACAGCGGGGTTTCATTCGGCGCTTCGTAAACGATATGTGCATCATACAATTTTTGATATAAGGTCTTGTTTTGATATAACGTTTTGCTCATATTAAACCCCCTCAGCCACGAACTTAGCGATGATATCGCCCATTTCGTTGGTGCCGATAGCTTTGCCATCACCAGCCAAATCAGCGGTGCGATAGCCTTGTTCCAATGCTTGATTGATGGCGTTTTCGATAGCCGCCGCCGCATCGTCTTTACCTAAACTAAAGCGCAACAACAGGGCTAAAGAGAGAATTTGCGCGATGGGGTTGGCAATGTTTTTGCCCGCGATATCCGGTGCAGAACCGCCAGCGGGTTCGTATAAGCCAAACCCTTGTTCGTTCAGACTGGCCGAGGGCAACATGCCCATAGAGCCGGTAATCATGGCGCACTCATCTGACAAAATGTCGCCAAACAAGTTAGAACACAGCAAGACGTCAAACTGGGATGGATCTTTAATTAACTGCATGGTGGCGTTATCAATATACATATGGGACAACGCAACATCCGGGTAGTCTGCCGCAATGGCGGTAACGACTTCACGCCACAGGATGGAACTCTGCAACACATTGGCTTTATCAATAGAAGTAACTTTGCCACCGCGTTTGCGAGCGGATTCAAACGCAATACGAGCAATACGTTCAATTTCAAAGCGATGATAAACTTCGGTATCAAAGGCTCGTTCATGCATCCCCTGGCCTTCACGACCTTTGGGTTGACCGAAATAGATGCCGCCGGTTAATTCGCGCACACACAGAATATCGAAGCCTTTCGCCGCGATATCACTGCGCAATGGGCAGAAATCTTCTAATCCCTGATACAAACGTGCAGGGCGCAAGTTACTGAATAATTTAAAGTGTTTGCGTAACGGTAACAGTGCACCGCGTTCCGGTTGCTCCGCCGGTGGTAAATGTTCCCATTTAGGGCCGCCCACTGAGCCGAATAAGATGGCATCAGCTTGTTCGCATCCACTCACTGTTGCTGGCGGTAACGGGCTGCCATGACGGTCGATAGCTGCGCCGCCGACATCATAAGCGCTGGTTGAAATCTTGATACCGAAACGCTGGCGCACAGCATCCAATACTTTATTCGCCTGAGCCATTACTTCAGGGCCAATACCGTCTCCGGGTAAAACGGCAAGATGATAAGTCTTAGTCATGTTCACACCATTTCCTGATTATTTTGTTGCAGACGCTGCTTCTCGATTTCTACCTGATGAGCGCGCCAGATGTTATTTAATACGTGAACCAACGCCTTAGCAGATGACTCGACAATATCTGTGGCCAGCCCCACACCGTGGAAGCGGCGACCTTTATGGTCAACCACGATATCAACCTGACCTAATGCGTCTTTACCCTGACCATTGGCAGACAGTTGATATTTCACCAGTTCAATGGGGTAGTCGGTAATGCGGTTGATGGCTTGATACACTGCGTCAACCGGGCCATTACCGGTGGCGGCTTCTGATTTGATTTCTTCACCACAAACCAATTTCACTGATGCGGTCGCCATCACACTCGAACCAGACTGCACACTGAAATAGTCCAAACGGTAATGCTCTGGCTCTTCCTGCTGCTTATTGATGAATGCCAGGGCTTCCAAATCGTAATCAAAAACTTGGCCTTTCTTATCCGCCAGCTTCAGGAACGCGTCATACAAGGAATCCAGATTGTAATCTTTGTCCTGATAACCCATTTCTTCCATCCGGTGCTTCACTGCGGCACGACCAGAGCGGGAAGTCAGGTTTAACTGCACTTCTTTCAAACCGATGGATTGTGGGGTCATGATTTCGTAGTTTTCGCGATTTTTCAGCACGCCATCCTGATGAATACCGGAGGAGTGAGCGAATGCATTGCTACCGACAATAGCTTTGTTTGCAGGTATTGGCATATTGCATAATTTACTGACCAATTGGCTGGTACGGTAAATTTCTTGATGATTAATATTGGTATGTACGCCCAACATGTTTTCGCGCACTTTAATGGCCATGATCACTTCTTCCAGTGAACAGTTACCTGCGCGTTCACCCAAACCATTAATAGTCCCTTCGACCTGACGTGCCCCGGCTTGCACTGCGGTAATGGAGTTAGCAACCGACATACCCAAATCGTCATGGCAATGGACCGAGATAATGGCTTTATCAATATTCGGTACACGCTGATACAAGTCAGTGATGATGCCACCGAATTGATATGGTGTGGTGTAGCCAACGGTATCAGGAATATTGATGGTAGTAGCACCGGCATTGATTGCGGCTTCTACGATACGGCACAAGTTGTCAATTGGGGTACGGCCTGCATCTTCGCAAGAGAATTCTACGTCATCGGTATAGTTGCGGGCGCGTTTCACTGAATGTACCGCCATCGCCAACACATCATCAAACGAGCGCTTTAACTTGGATTCAATATGTAAGGTAGAGGTCGCCAAAAACACGTGGATACGGAATGCCTCGGCAATACGCAAAGCTTCTGCGGCAACATCTATATCTTTATCTACACAGCGGGCCAAAGCACAAACCCGGCTATTTTTTACTTGCTGCGCGATAGTACGAACGGATTCAAAATCGCCAGGTGAGGAAACCGGGAACCCAACTTCCATGACATCAACACCCATCCTTTCCAGTGCTAACGCGATTTGCAGCTTCTCTTTTACACTCAGGCTGGCTTGCAATGCTTGTTCACCGTCGCGCAAGGTTGTATCGAAAATAATGACTTGTTGGCTCATGGGTTATTCCTTGTCGTGTTTACTTTTGCGCTTAGCGGGTAAAAAAAAACCCGCGCATTTGCGCGGGCTTGTTAATCTTGATGACTGAATCAGTTCTGATTTCCGTCCACCAACATACCGCGCAAGGGAGATGCGTTAAGTAGTAGGCTTAGTAGACGGGTTGAGTAGAACATAATTTTTCAGTTTCTCATTAGTTAAAATATTGCGTTGCATAAATTGATACGTGAATTCTATGGTTGTGTCAACATTTGTTTAAAATGGCGTGTTCAACTGGTTACACGGACTCTAAATTCCTTATAACGACATATAAAACCTAAAAGTTAAACTTTTAAGTTTTATCATCTAAAAATCCAAGATATTTTTTTTACTTTGTTTGGTATAACGCCAAGATTATGGATTATTGTTCTCTTTACGATTTTATGAACGGATGGGCTATTTACTCTCAGACTATGGAATGTTAAAAACCGCGTTAAGGAATAGCTGCGCAGAGAAGTGTTAAACGTAATAAGTTAATAATCAAATAATCCAACAGCAGGGGATCTTATTTTTTATTTATATAGGTAAGATATTTATATGTATTATATTTTATCTTATAATCTGAATTGGTTCATGCCTCTTATATTTTATGACTATTTATATTAATTATAACTAGATCAATGTCAAAACTCCTCGCTATTATTGTCTTTTTAAGATCAATTAAGGATTAATAAGTTATAAGTGGAGAATTTATTATTCATTAATGCCATAGTTGTTAATGTTCTCATTTTGTGATGTGATCATGTCAAGGTTATATTTTAATGCTGACAAGATGTTGTCTTGTTATTGATAATGTAGATTAGTTTTATTCACCATGCAAAATATTTTGCATGTGTTCATTGTTTATATGTATGCCTATGGATATTTACTGATCACCAAATGCATTAGGTGTGATTTATGTTTTCGCACTTATACAAGGATGAGACTCGATTCTACCTCGTTGAGGTATTAAAGAGAATATTGGTATCATTAATGATAAGTGTTCAAAGATATTTTGAAAGAGAGACAAATATCTATGAGGTTATTTATTAATCATGCCATCTGCATAAAGCTTAGTGGAGTTAAGCATGTTTGAACACAACTTAGTAATCGACAGTCAAGTCACTAAAAAGGAAGGTAACGATGTTCATTTACGCAGTGTTGACCTTAATCTATTAACTGTTTTCGATGCTGTGATGCAAATGCATAATGTCACACGCGCAGCACAGTCACTGGGAATGTCCCAGCCTGCGGTAAGTAATGCTGTTGCTCGTCTTAAAGTGATGTTTAATGATGAATTGTTCGTGCGTTATGGTCGAGGTATTCAGCCAACGGCCAGAGCGCGACAGCTTTTTGGCCCTGTTAGGCAAGCATTGCAATTAGTACAAAATGAGTTGCCAGGTGCGGGGTTTGAAGCTAAAAACAGTGGGAGATTATTTAATCTATCTATTTGTAGCCCTCTGGATATCAGGTTGATAGCGCCAATTATACAACGAGTTAATCAATTAGCACCTAATGTTCAGCTCATTGTTAGATCTTACCTTAATGAGAATATTGAGCATCAATTACGTTATCAAGAAACAGAGTTTGTGATAGGTTATACCAAATTCGAACGTTCCGATTTTCACCATGTCTCATTATCCAATGATGAATTAGTTTTAGCTGTATCTAAAAATCACCCACGTATTGATAATTCAATTACGCAAGAACAACTCCTTTCTGAATTACATGCGATTGTCTCATTGGATAAAGTGGGTTCTTTCAGCCAACTTTATTATGAATCAGCTATTAGCACTAAAACTATTGCTTATGAAAGTACTGATATGAACAGTGTGCTGAATATTGTATCTCAAACTAGTTTTGTCGCCATTGCTCCTCGCTGGTTGGTTCAAACATACAGTGAAGCGCTTAATCTGAAACTGATTTCCTTACCTTGGGAAGAAACATGTCGCCCATGTTACCTCACCTGGCATGAATCAACGGATAGAGATAAAGGACATCAGTGGATGAAAGAACTACTCAGCCAGCTTAGTATTCCTTCTTAATTATTATCGTTAAGTCCTGCTGCTGGAGTTGTCTTATTCTCAGTGGCAGGCAAGGACCGCAGTTACCTTTAACATCATTATTTCTGGTGTTTAATTATGATCTAATCCAGCCAAATACTTTTATCCGCTTTAATTCCCTCTCCATGACTCTGACTGCTGTATTTTTCGTCAAAATCGATTTCAGCTCACACTTCTGTGCCGAATTTTATTTGCCATAGCCTATAGAGTGAGTAGACTGCGCGAAAAAAAGTGAACGCATGTAAGCTGAAAGCTAACAGGCAAAAAGTGGCGGTACACTTTAACGAATGATTTCCCAGCGAGCTGCGACGTTTATGACCCAAATATTAGATCAATACCACCTTGTGCGCCGTTTGCGCCAACAAATAAGCCAGAGAACCGACAAAGTCGCCTTTCGTGAATGGTCGCCAGAAGGCGAAAATCAGCTGACCTGGCGGCAGATTGATGCGCACGTAACGCGGATCTCTGCGGCTTTGTTGTCCTTGGGCGCTGCCATCCAAGAGCGTATTGGGATTTTTGCTAATAACAGCATGGCATGGTCATTGGCGGATTTAGCTATTTTACAGATTCGTGGCGTGAGTGTGCCGTTGTATGCCACCAATACAACGGCTCAAGCGGCTTATGTAGTGAATGATGCTGATGTGCGTATTTTGTTTGTCGGTGGACAAGCACAATTTGACGTTGCGATCACACTCAAGCCGCTGTGTCCGCAGCTTAGCCATATTGTTGTATTAGATCCTGGTGTTGATTTACGTGGTTGCGAATATGCTCAACATTTGGCTGATTTTGAACAACAACCAGATGCCGTACAACAGCATCTATTAAGCGCGCGTATAGACGGTTGCGATTTAAGTGACTTATTCACCTTGATCTATACCTCAGGTACCACGGGGGAACCGAAAGGTGTGATGCTGGAGTACCGAAATATGGCGGCTCAGCTCTACTTACATGACCAACGTTTGACTCTGACATCTGACGATACTTCTCTTAGCTTCTTGCCGCTGTCCCATGTGTTTGAGCGGGCCTGGAGTTTTTATGTCATGCATACTGGCGCGCAAAATGTGTATATCAGTGACACTAATTGGGTACGCGCAGCGATGCAGGCAGTAAAACCGACCGTCATGTGTGCGGTTCCCCGTTTCTACGAGAAAGTGTTTAGTGCCATTAATGACAAAGTTGCTCTGGCGAAATGGCATCGCCGGATGTTATTCCGCTGGGCGGTAGGATGTGGCGAGCGCAAATTCCAAAATTTGCAAAGTGGGCAAACCTCATCGTGGTTCTCTGAGCAGATGTATAAGCTGGCAGATCGTTTAGTCTTGAGTAAATTGCGCGGTGTTCTGGGTGGGAAAGTTCGCTTTTTACCGGCCGCAGGTGCTCGACTGGATGATAATATCATTCTGTTTTTCCAGGCAATTGGTATCAATATCAAATACGGCTATGGCATGACAGAGACCTGCGCCACCGTTTCTTGTTGGGAAGAAAAAGATTTCCGTTTTGGCTCTATCGGTAAGCCATTACCGGGGATCGAGGTGCGTCTGGGCGCTGAAAATGAAATTCAGGTGCGCGGTCCGATTGTGATGCGCGGCTATTTCAATAAACCCCAAGAGACGGCGGAGTCTTTTACGGAAGATGGATGGCTCAAAACAGGTGATGCCGGCGCATTAGATCCTCAGGGGAATTTATTCATCACTGAACGGCTGAAAGATTTGATGAAAACTTCCGGTGGAAAATATATTGCGCCGCAGATGATTGAAGGCACCTTGGGCCAGGATCGATTTATCGAGCAGATTGCTATTATTGCCGATACCCGCAAATTTGTTTCGGCGCTGATTGTTCCGTGTTTCGAATCACTGGAAGAATATGCTCATTCGATAAACCTGAAATACCATGACAGATTAGAACTGTTGCGCCATAGCCATATTGTCAGTTTGTTTGAGCAACGGCTGAAAGATATGCAAAAAGAGTTGGCAAAGTTTGAACAAGTTAAGCGTTTTACTCTGTTGCCGCAGGCCTTCACGATGGAGACCGGTGAATTGACTCCGACCATGAAATTACGGCGTAAAATCATTCTTCAGCGTTATCAGAATGAAATTGACTCCATGTACCGCGACTGATCCAGCATCATTTTCACTGTAACGGCCGATATCTGTCTGATGATAGCGGCCGTTGCTGACTTTCTGACCACACGTCTCTCTTCTCCTCTCTCTTTGCGCGTAGTGACTATTTTGCTGCACCTGATGTGCAAAAATTCTCAGCCTGATTTAGTTCTTTGATTAATGAGTAAGTCGGCGCGAAAAACAAGTTTGTGGGAGCTCAGGCAGTGTTTTATTTTCCTGATGAAGAAAAATCCAGTTTGTGACCAACACAATTGCCTTTAACACAGATAATTGCTGTTTGCCTGCCAGAAATTCTGACGTTATGTTAATAAGTTAGTTATGTTAATAAACATTAGAACTATAACAAACAAAGATAGGAATACAGGGCGTTGTGCCTTTCCTACCGGATTTCGTGGAAATGATTTCCCGTTATCCAATGAGCAAACTAAGCCTGGAGGCAAAACCCATGGAGATGTTGTCAGGAGCCGAGATGGTTGTCCGATCGTTAATCGATCAGGGCGTTAAGCATGTATTCGGTTATCCCGGCGGGGCCGTACTTGATATCTACGATGCCCTGCACACGGTCGGAGGCATTGATCACGTGCTGGTGCGCCACGAACAAGGTGCGGTTCATATGGCCGATGGTTATGCGCGTGCCACAGGTGAGGTCGGGGTAGTGCTAGTCACATCTGGCCCCGGTGCGACCAATGCCATAACCGGCATTGCAACGGCGTATATGGATTCAGTGCCGATGGTGGTGCTTTCTGGCCAGGTACCTAGCTCATTGATTGGCTTTGATGCTTTCCAGGAATGTGACATGGTGGGGATCTCCCGGCCCGTCGTCAAACACAGCTTCCTGGTTAAACGTACTGAAGATATTCCAACCGTATTGAAAAAAGCGTTTTATCTGGCATCGACAGGCCGCCCTGGCCCGGTAGTTATTGATCTACCAAAAGATATCGTCGGCCCAGCGGTGAAAATGCCTTATGCCTACCCTGAACAAGTCAGTTTGCGCTCTTATAATCCGACGGTGCAAGGCCATCGCGGGCAGATTAAACGCGCACTGCAAACTATTTTAGCGGCTAAAAGACCTATCATGTATGTCGGCGGCGGGGCCATTAACTCAGCTTGCCATGAAGAGTTACTGACTTTGGCTGAAAAGCTTAATTTGCCGGTCACCAGCTCTCTGATGGGATTAGGGAGCTTCCCTGGCACACATCGCCAAAGTGTAGGTATGTTGGGGATGCACGGGACGTTTGAGGCCAACATGGCGATGCACAATACGGATCTGATTTTTGCCGTTGGCGTGCGCTTTGATGACCGTACCACCAATAATCTGGCGAAATATTGCCCGAATGCGGCTGTGGTACACATTGATATTGACCCGACGTCCATATCAAAAACCGTGGAAGCTGATATTCCGATTGTTGGCGATGCCAAACAAGTTCTGACACAAATGCTGGACTTGTTGCCTCAAATTGATTGCGCCCAAGATTTTGATAGTTTGCGTGATTGGTGGCAATCCATTGAACAGTGGCGTGCCCGTGATTGCCTGAGTTACGCCAAAGACAGTGGAAAAATCAAGCCGCAGGCGGTGATTGAAACACTACACCGCCTGACCAAAGGTGATGCCTATGTCACCTCTGATGTCGGCCAGCACCAAATGTTTGCCGCACTCTACTATCCATTTGATAAACCACGCCATTGGATCAACTCAGGTGGCCTGGGTACTATGGGCTTTGGTCTGCCAGCGGCCCTTGGGGTGAAACTGGCTCTACCGGATGAAACTGTGGTATGTGTTACCGGTGATGGCAGTATCCAAATGAATATTCAGGAATTATCTACCGCTCTGCAATACAACTTGCCGGTATTGGTCTTGAACCTGAACAACCGTTATCTTGGCATGGTGAAGCAGTGGCAGGATATGATCTATTCTGGTCGACATTCACAGTCTTACATGGATTCTCTACCTGATTTCGTCAAATTGGCCGAAGCATATGGTCATATTGGTGTTTCTATCCGCACTCCTGATGAGTTGGAAAGTAAACTGGCCGATGCTTTGACACAATTATCCGAGACTAATCGTCTGGTATTTGTGGATGTAACTGTCGATGAAACAGAACATGTTTATCCGATGCAGATTCGCGGCGGTGGCATGGACGAAATGTGGCTTAGTAAAACGGAGAGGACATAATTATGCGCCGCCGGATTTTATCAGTTTTGCTGGAAAACGAGTCAGGTGCCTTATCAAGAGTGGTGGGCCTGTTTTCTCAGCGCGGTTATAACATTGAAAGTTTGACGGTTGCACCGACCGATGATCCAACGCTGTCGAGAATGACCATCCAAACAGTGGGTGATGCCAAGGTTTTGGAGCAGATTGAAAAACAGCTGCATAAATTGGTCGATGTGTTGCGTGTGAGTGAGTTGGTTTCTGGCTCACATGTTGAGCGCGAAATCATGCTGGTGAAATTGCAGGCTAGCGGTTACGGGCGTGAAGAAGTGAAGCGCTGTGCTGAAATCTTCCGAGGGCAGATTGTGGATGTTACCGCAACGCTCTACACCGTGCAGCTTGCTGGTACCAGCGACAAATTGGACGCATTTTTAAATGCGGTGCGGGAAGTGGCAGAAATTGTTGAAGTTGCTCGCTCCGGTATTGTCGGTGTTTCTCGCGGTGACAAGATCATGCGTTAATTTAATTATGGTGATTAATACTGACTAATCTCCAATTATCAGGCTCAGCCAGTAGGCTGGGCTTTTTTTTTCTTATTTTTTAATCGGAATAGCGTTATATGGCGGTTAAAGCGGTTGCTCAATAGTGAGTTCTGCTGTTAGATCATATCCATGGTTAAACTATGTCTATAGACTTCTTAGTCTAGCCTACAATATTACTTTACAGGGTTTATAAGGGGTCTATGTGAAACTGGATGAAATCGCGCGCCTTGCAGGTGTTTCGCGCACTACGGCCAGTTATGTCATTAATGGCAAAGCGAAACAGTATCGGGTCAGCGATAAAACAGTCGACAAAGTTATGGCGGTTGTCAGGGAACATAACTATCACCCAAATGCTGTTGCAGCAGGGTTGCGCGCGGGCAGAACTCGTTCAATTGGTTTGGTTATCCCGGATCTGGAGAATACCAGCTATACCCGTATCGCGAATTATTTGGAACGTCAGGCTCGCCAGCGGGGTTATCAGCTCCTGATCGCTTGTTCTGAGGACCAGCCTGATAATGAAATGCGCTGCATCGAGCACTTGTTACAGCGCCAGGTTGACGCCATTATCGTTTCTACCGCTCTGCCACCTGAGCACCCTTTTTATCAGCGCTGGGCAAATGATCCATTACCGATAATCGCACTCGATCGTGCGCTTGATCGGGAGCATTTCATTAGTGTTGTCGGTGCAGATCAAGAAGATGCGCAGATGTTGGCACAAGAACTGCGTTCATTCCCGGCAGAATCAGTATTGTATCTGGGCGCGTTGCCAGAACTGTCGGTCAGTTTCCTGCGGGAGATGGGGTTCCGTGAGGCATGGAAAGACGATCCGCGTAAGGTTGATTACCTGTATGCCAACAGTTATGAGCGCGAAGCTGCTGGCACGCTGTTTGCGCAGTGGCTGAAGACCCATCCCATGCCGCAAGCGCTGTTTACCACCTCATTCCAGCTATTGCAGGGCGTTATGGATGTCACTTTAAAACAAAGTGGACGTCTACCCAGTAATCTTACTATTGCCACTTTTGGCGATAATGAGCTGTTGGATTTCCTCGAATGCCCAGTATTGGCAGTAGCACAACGTCACCGCGATGTCGCTGAACGTGTGCTGGAGTTAGTATTAGCCAGTCTGGATGAGCCGCATAAGCCAAAACCGGGGTTAACACGTATTCGCCGCAATTTGTTCCGCCGCGGTAGCTTAAGTCGCAAATAGTCTACGCTTTAGCCAATCAGGGCTCATTCGAGGCCCTGATTGCAAGTCATAACAATCAAACATACCCTGCGACGCGAAACAGCTTGCGGCAGTACTCCAAAAAATAGCCATAAGCCACACCCATAGCCATTGAGACCAAGGCGTTACTCGCGACCGCCGTGGTTATCTGTTCTAAATCTGCACCAACAGACCACAGAATTAAGGCATAGACTGGCGACTGGAAGCTGACATAAGCCAGTAAGTCGGCAAGGTTTCTCGCCCACATATGTTCGCCTGCATGGCGACGTGCAAAACGAATGAACGCATCACGATACACGCCGTAGGGCCAGGCAATCAGAATGTTGACAGGAATTGAGACCAGTCGGGAAGAGAGCGACTGCTGGAATGTCATTCCAGAGATCACTATTTCAATCATCATGCCGATGACAAAACAATACACCACAAGTGCAAAAGTATCGGCTGCGGCACTACGCAGACGGGACCCAGTTGAAAACATTGTCATTAACTCCCTAATTGGGGGAAAAATCTGTCGAAACCTCCATCTCTGAAGTTAATGGTAGGTTTTATGTATTGCTCATTATTTAAATTACAGGTGATTGTATTGTTATTTTGCTTTTTGTGTAGTTTACAGTGCTGTTGCTGGTAATATAACCAGCTTAAAATTTTTATTTTTAACATTTGTCTGGTTTTTATACTTCGTACTGCGAGGAATTGGGCTTTTCGTGGTTTTTTAAATGGTGTTACATGTGTTTTATGTTTAAAAACATATGGTTAATAATTTTAGTGGTTGGCGGAGAAACACTGCGTATCAGGCGGAAAATTTAAAATAAACGAAAGAGAGAACATTAATTTACAGTCTTTTCCTAATTTAAGATTTATCTGTCTGAAGGTATTCATATTTCATCAATACCTAAAAATAGGCGCTAATAATTTATTTCAAAATAGATTAATCCTTATCGGTTAATTGAAGTAAAATGTCTGCCGGGTAACACTCGTTGTTATCAAGGGTATTATTGTATTACCGTCGATTTTGCTGCTGGTTGCACTGCTTTTTCTTAGGAAACGCCAGCCGCCGCGGGTTTTGTACTCAAAGTGTGCAATTTCAAACCGTACAATTTTTATACTAAAAATGAGACATTCCTTGCAGAAGGAAATAATGCGTCAATTAATTGACAATTTATTATTTATTTAAGTTGCCGGAATTACTGGCGGAAAAATAGCCCGTTTATCATGACGTTAATTTCTATTCCAACCGCGAAAATAGCCCCTTATACGAGATATATCTCAAAAACGGCCCATAAATATTGTCAAAGCGCATCTGCTCTGGCTTGACAAGGTTTTCATACCATCCGTAAACTCTTTAATGTGGGGATTTGTGGGATAAAGTGGCGAATTGGGTCATGAAGGGGTAACTCAGTCATGTTTCGTGGGGCAACGATGGTTAACCTCGACAGCAAAGGGCGGCTTGCCGTACCTACCCGTTACCGGGATTTGCTGAATGAGGAATCGCAAGGCCAGATGGTCTGTACCATAGACCTTCACCAACCATGCCTGTTGCTTTATACACTCCCTGCATGGGAAGTCATTGAACAAAAATTATCCCGGCTGTCGAGCATGAACCCAGCTGAACGCCGAGTTCAGCGTTTGCTGTTAGGTCATGCCAGTGAATGTCAGATGGACGGCGCTGGGCGTTTACTGATTGCAGGAACATTGCGTCAGCACGCCGGGCTGAATAAAGAAGTGATGCTGGTTGGGCAGTTCAACAAGTTTGAACTGTGGGATGAACAGACCTGGTATCAACAAGTCAAGGATGACATCGACGCAGAACAGTCCACTCAGGAACCTCTATCTGAGCGGCTACAGGACTTATCGCTATAAGCATGGTAGATAACAATCACATTGTAGATAACAACTACA
The DNA here is from genome assembly GCF_030433455.1 of Yersinia sp. 22-579. Lineage (NCBI taxonomy): Bacteria > Pseudomonadati > Pseudomonadota > Gammaproteobacteria > Enterobacterales > Yersiniaceae > Yersinia > Yersinia sp. 22-579. The sequence goes on from NZ_JAUJTZ010000003.1 coordinate 121,227, forward strand.
AGCACACAAGCGTATTGCTGGATGAGGCGGTTAATGGCCTGAACATCCGTGATAACGGCATCTATATTGACGGAACTTTTGGCCGTGGTGGCCACTCGCGTCTGATTTTGTCCCAACTTGGGCCAGAAGGGCGCCTGATAGCAATAGATCGTGACCCACAAGCGATTGAAGCAGCGAAATCCATTACAGACCCACGTTTTTCTATCGTACACGGCCCATTTTCTGATTTAGCGCATTATGTGCGGGAATTGGATTTAGTCGGCCGTATTAACGGTGTATTGCTGGATCTGGGCGTCTCCTCTCCCCAATTAGATGATCCTGAGCGCGGCTTTTCCTTCATGCGCGATGGGCCGTTGGATATGCGCATGGACCCTACTCGTGGCATATCGGCAGCCGAGTGGTTAATGAAAGCCAGTGCTGACGATATCGCTTGGGTGCTGAAAACCTTCGGTGAAGAGCGTTTTGCCAAACGTTTAGCCAAGGCCATTGTTGAGCGTAACCTCACTCAACCGATGACACGCACCAAAGAGCTGGCGGATTTGATTGCCAATGCCAGCCCATTCCGCGAAAAACATAAACATCCTGCGACGCGCAGCTTCCAGGCTATCCGCATCTATATCAACAGCGAATTGGAAGAGATAGAGCGCGCACTCGACGGTGCTCTTGAAGTTTTGGCACCAGAAGGTCGTTTATCTGTCATTAGCTTCCACTCCCTTGAAGACCGTATTGTGAAAAACTTTATCCGTCATCATAGCCGCGGCCCACAGGTTCCAGCGGGTTTGCCATTGACGGAAGCACAGTTACGCAGCATGGGTGGCCGCACCTTGAAGTCTGTCGGCAAAATGATGCCGCCAGATGCTGAAGTGGCTGAGAACCCACGGGCGCGTAGCTCGGTATTACGTTTTGCCGAGAGGATTAAAGAGTGATAGGCAACGAACGCCACGGTTTAGTTGGAGTCATCGGCGGGGATTTACTCCGCAATGCGAAGATCCCGTTAATCCTACTGATTGCGGTGTTGGTGTCTGCCATTTTTGTTGTGACCACCGCCCACCGCACGCGTTTGCTGACCGCAGAGCGCGAACAGTTGGTACTGGAACGGGATGCGCTGGATATTGAATGGCGCAACTTGATTCTGGAAGAAAATGCATTGGGTGACCACAGCCGTGTTGAAAGTATCGCAACCGATAAGCTAAGAATGCAACATGTTGATCCATCGCAAGAAAATATTGTGGTTCAGCAATAGGTTTTTCCAATAAATAAAGGAATTTGTCGCCACCATGACTCTGAGTAGCCAAGGTAACGCATGAAAGCAGCGCGCCCCGGGAAGTTAAAGCGCCAGGAAGAACAAGCCAGCTTTATAAGCTGGCGTTTTGCGTTGCTGTGCGGCTGTATTTTGCTGGCATTGGTCGGCTTGATGTTGCGTACTGCTTATCTGCAAGTGATTAATCCCGATAAGCTGGTGCGCGAGGGTGATATGCGCTCATTGCGAGTACAGGAAGTCCCTACTGCGCGTGGCATGATAAGTGATCGCTCTGGCCGACCACTGGCGGTCAGTGTGCCTGTTAACGCTGTTTGGGCCGACCCCAAAGAGTTGACTGAACGCGGTGGCATTACTCTCGATACCCGCTGGAAAGCCCTGTCTGATGCTTTGGAAATCCCATTAGATCAACTGGCGACGCGCATTAATGCTAACCCGAAAGGGCGCTTTGTTTATCTGGCTCGCCAGGTCAATCCGGCAATTGGCGACTACATCCATAAGCTGAAATTACCCGGAATCTATTTGCGTCAAGAATCCCGCCGTTACTATCCGGCTGGACAAGTGATGGCACATATCATCGGTGTAACTAACATCGATAGCCAAGGTATTGAAGGTGTAGAAAAAAGTTTTGACCGCTGGCTTACCGGGCAGCCGGGCGAACGCACTGTACGTAAAGACCGTTATGGCCGCGTTATCGAGGATATTTCCTCCGTGGACAGTCAAGCGGCACACAATCTGGTGTTGAGTGTTGATGAGCGCTTGCAGGCGTTGGTATACCGCGAGCTGAACAATGCAGTGGCATTCAACAAAGCAGAGTCGGGGACCGCAGTGCTGGTGGATGTGAATACCGGCGAAGTGTTGGCGATGGCGAACAGCCCATCCTATAACCCGAATAACCTCACCGGTACGCCGAAAGATGCAATGCGTAACCGGGCAATTACCGATATTTTTGAACCCGGCTCGACAGTAAAGCCAATGGTAGTGATGACGGCATTGCAGCATGGCGTTGTGAAAGAGAACAGCGTGCTGAATACCTTGCCGTACTTTGTTAACGGTCACCAGATTAAAGACGTGGCCCGTTATGCCGAGCTATCCGTGACCGGGATCTTGCAGAAGTCGAGTAACGTCGGTGTTTCTAAACTGGCGTTAGCGATGCCATCCTCAGCTTTAGTAGAAACTTACTCAAAGTTTGGGTTTGGGAAAGCGACCAATTTGGGGTTGGTCGGAGAAAGCAGTGGCTTATATCCTAAAAAACAACGGTGGTCTGACATAGAGAGGGCCACCTTCTCTTTCGGCTACGGGCTAATGGTAACACCGTTACAGCTAGCGCGAGTCTATGCAACCATTGGCAGCATGGGGATTTATCGCCCGCTGTCGATTACTAAAGTTGACCCGCCTGTGGCCGGTGAACGCGTCTTCCCTGAACCGCTGGTGCGTACCGTGGTTCATATGATGGAAAGCGTGGCATTACCTGGCGGCGGGGGCACCAAAGCGGCAATCAAAGGCTACCGAATTGCCATTAAAACCGGTACCGCCAAGAAAGTCGGCCCAGATGGCAAATATATGGACCGATATCTCGCTTACACCGCTGGCGTCGCGCCCGCGAGTAACCCTAGATTTGCTCTGGTTGTGGTCATCAATGACCCGCAGGCAGGGAAATATTACGGTGGTGCGGTTTCTGCACCGGTGTTCGGTGCCATCATGGGCGGTGTACTACGCACCATGAACATTGAGCCAGATGCATTACCCACTGGTGATAAAAGCGAATTAGTGACTAATACAAAAGAGGGTTCAGGTGGCAGATCGTAATTTGCGCGACTTACTCGCTCCTTGGGGGCTAGACGTCCCGGAGCGTGCGCTACGGGAAATGACATTAGACAGCCGTGTTGCCGCTGCCGGGGATTTATTTGTCGCTATTGTCGGCCACCAGACGGACGGGCGTCGCTATATCCCGCAAGCCATCGCTCAAGGTGTGGCGGCCGTGGTTGCTGAAGCTGATGGTGTGGCACCGGATGCCAGTATGGTCGAGATGCATGGTGTTCCTGTTATATATCTGCGTAATTTGAATCAGCACTTATCCAAGCTGGCGGGACAATTTTACCATCAGCCGGGTGCCGCATTACGTTTAGTCGGTGTGACCGGAACCAATGGTAAAACCACCACCACTCAATTGCTGGCGCAATGGGCTCAAATGTTGGGCGAAACCAGTGCAGTGATGGGGACGGTTGGCAATGGTCTGCTAGGCCAGGTTATCCCGACTGAGAACACCACCGGCTCAGCGGTTGATATCCAGCATTTGCTCCGCAATCTGGCTGACCAAGGGGCGACTTTTGCCGCGATGGAAGTCTCCTCTCACGGTTTGATTCAGAACCGCGTAGCCGCATTGCCGTTTGCTGCTGCAGTGTTCACTAACTTAAGTCGTGATCATCTGGATTATCACGGCAATATGGCGAGTTACGAAGCAGCAAAATGGCTGTTGTTCTCCACCCATCACTCCGAACACAAAATCATTAATGCTGATGACGAAGTCGGTCGTCGCTGGTTAGGGCCGTTGCCGCAAGCTGTCGCCGTTAGTATGGAAGGCAATATTCCTGTGGGTTGGAATGGCCCATGGCTATCTGCCACTCAGGTTCACTATCACGATAATGGTGCCAGCATTGCTTTTGATTCAAGCTGGGGCGAAGGCCAGTTAGAAAGCCGCCTGATGGGGGCATTCAACGTCAGTAACTTGCTGGTGGCACTGGCAACACTGCTTTCACTGGGTTACCCACTAACACAATTATTAGCTGCCGCACCTCATCTACAACCAGTGTGTGGGCGGATGGAAGTATTTAATGCACCGGGCAAACCGACGGTAGTGGTGGATTATGCCCACACACCGGATGCATTGGAAAAAGCACTGGCAGCGGCGCGTTTACATTGTAAAGGCCAGCTGTGGTGTGTGTTTGGTTGCGGTGGTGATCGTGACAAAGGTAAGCGCCCACTTATGGGCGGTATCGCGGAACAACTGGCTGATCGGGTGGTTGTCACTGATGATAATCCACGTAGCGAAGAGCCGCAGGCGATTGTCGCCGATATCCTCAGTGGATTGCTGGATGCCGGACATGCGCAAGCCATCCATGGGCGCGCAGAAGCGGTGACCAGCGCCATCATGCAAGCTAAAGCCGATGATGTGGTGTTGATTGCCGGCAAAGGGCATGAAGATTATCAACTGGTTGGCAATCGCCGCTTGGATTACTCCGACCGAGTCACCGTCGCGCGTTTGTTGGGGGTGGTGGCATGATTAAGGTCTCACTGCATTTTCTGTCCACGCTGCTGAACGCTGAATATATTGGTCGCGATAGTGCCGATATTACCGAAGTGACCATTGATACCCGTAAGGTCACTCCTGGTTGTTTATTCGTTGCGCTGAAAGGCGAGCGTTTTGATGGACATGACTTTGCAGAAGATGCTGTTGCCGCTGGCGCTGGTGCTTTGCTGGTAAGTAAACACTTACTGGTGGAGGCACCACAATTAGTGGTTAAAGACACCCGCCTGGCATTGGGGCAATTGGCTGCATGGGTGCGCCAGCAAGTGCCTGCCCGAGTGGTAGCCTTGACCGGTTCCTCCGGTAAAACCTCAGTAAAAGAAATGGTTGCGGCGATTTTGCGCCAATGTGGCAAGGTGCTGTATACCGCCGGTAACTTTAATAATGATATCGGCGTGCCGCTGACCTTGCTGCGGCTGACGCCCGAGTATGATTTTGCTGTCATTGAGCTAGGTGCAAACCATATCGGTGAAATTGCCTACACCACGGATTTAAGCCGCCCTGAAAGTGCTTTGGTGAATAATTTAGCTGCCGCACATTTGGAAGGTTTTGGCTCACTGGCCGGAGTGGCTCAAGCCAAAGGCGAGATTTTCGCCGGCTTACCCGCGAATGGTACTGCGATTATTAATGCTGATAGCAATGACTGGCCGCACTGGCAGGAAACATTGCATAACAAGCGCGTATGGCGTTTTGCACCTCTCGGTGCAGAAGATATCGATTTCTTTGCCAGTGACGTGCGTATTACACCAAAAATCACTCATTTCACTCTGCATTCTCCCTTCGGCACGGTGGCTATAGAATTGCCACTGCCGGGGCGGCATAACATTGCCAATGCATTAGCCGCCGCGGCGTTAGCCATGTCGGTCGGCGCTAGTTTAGCTGCCGTTCGTGAGGGGCTGACGCAATTACAGGCCGTACCGGGTCGCTTATTCCCGATTGAACTTGCTGCTGGCAAGTTGCTGCTCGATGACAGCTACAACGCCAATGTCGGCTCCATGACCGCCGCCGCGCAAGTACTGGCTGAAATGCCGGGCTACCGAGTGATGGTGGTGGGTGATATGGGCGAGTTGGGTGAAACCGCAGTCGATTGTCACCGCCAGGTGGGCGAAGCCGCGAAACAGGCGGGCATCGATAAAGTCCTTAGCGTAGGGTCATTAAGCCAGACACTTAGCGATGCAAGCGGGTGCGGCGAACATTTTCAGGATAAGAACACTTTGGCAGCCCGTGTCAGTGAGTTGCTGCTCGAACATCCGGTTATCACCGTCTTAATTAAAGGTTCACGTAGCGCCGCCATGGAAAATGTCGTGCGTGCGTTACAGGAGAAGGCATCATGTTAGTTTGGTTGGCTGAATACTTAGTAAAATTTTATTCGGGTTTTAACGTCTTTTCCTATTTGACGTTCCGCGCCATTGTCAGTCTGTTGACGGCATTAATTATCTCGTTGTGGATGGGGCCGCATCTGATCGCCTATTTGCAGAAATTACAGATTGGTCAAGTCGTCCGTAATGACGGGCCAGAGTCACATTTCAGTAAACGCGGCACCCCAACTATGGGCGGCCTGATGATTTTGTTCTCCATCACTATTTCGGTTCTGATGTGGGCCTACCCATCTAACCCGTATGTGTGGTGTGTGCTGTTTATTCTTATTGGTTATGGGATTGTCGGTTTTATCGATGATTACCGCAAAGTGGTACGTAAAAACACCAAGGGCCTGATTGCTCGCTGGAAATACTTCTGGCAGTCGATCATTGCACTGGCTGCCGCTTTTGCGATGTACAGCATCGGTAAAGATACCCCAGCTACTGAGCTGGTGGTGCCTTTCTTCAAGGACATCATGCCGCAGCTTGGCTTGCTCTATATCCTGCTGGCTTATTTCGTCATTGTGGGCACCAGCAACGCGGTTAATTTGACCGATGGGTTGGATGGTTTGGCGATTATGCCAACGGTATTTGTTGCTGGCGGTTTCGCACTGGTGGCCTGGGCGACCGGTAACGTGAACTTTGCTGCATACCTGCATATTCCTTATCTGCGTCACGCTGGCGAGCTGGTGATTGTTTGCACCGCGATTGTCGGGGCTGGGCTAGGCTTTTTATGGTTCAACACCTACCCGGCACAAGTGTTTATGGGTGATGTTGGCTCGTTGGCATTGGGCGGGGCGCTGGGTACCATCGCGGTATTGCTGCGCCAAGAGTTCTTATTAGTGATTATGGGCGGGGTGTTCGTGGTTGAAACTCTGTCGGTCATCTTGCAAGTCGGTTCCTTTAAGTTACGTGGGCAGCGCATTTTCCGTATGGCCCCGATTCATCATCATTATGAACTTAAAGGCTGGCCAGAACCGCGGGTGATCGTGCGCTTCTGGATTATTTCGCTGATGCTGGTGCTGATTGGCCTGGCGACGCTGAAGGTGCGGTAATTATGGTTGATTATCAGGGTAAGAAAGTCGTCATTATCGGGCTGGGGCTAACCGGCCTTTCCTGCGTTGATTTCTTCATCGCGCGTGGCGTAACACCGCGAGTGATGGATACCCGTATCAATCCACCGGGCCTGGACAAATTACCCGAAAATGTCGAGCGTCATGTTGGTGACTTGAATCAGCAGTGGTTATTGGATGCTGATTTGATTGTTGCCAGCCCCGGTATTGCGTTGGCACATCCTGCTTTGAGTGAAGCCGCGGAAGCCGGTGTTGAGATTGTCGGCGATATCGAGCTGTTCTGTCGTGAAAATCAGGCACCGGTGGTAGCGATTACCGGCTCTAACGGTAAAAGTACCGTCACCACTCTGGTCGGCGAGATGGCGAAAGCGGCTGGCTGGCAGGTTGGCGTAGGGGGCAATATTGGTGTTCCTGCTCTGAACTTACTGAAGCAGCTGACCTTGCAAAAACACGAAAACCAATTGGTGGTGTTGGAATTATCCAGCTTCCAGTTGGAAACCACCTCAAGCCTGCGTGCCAGTGCGGCCACCATACTGAACGTGACGGAAGATCACACTGACCGTTATCCGTTCGGCTTGCAGCAATATCGCGCAGCTAAGCTGCGGGTATATGAAAACGCTAAAGTTTGTGTCGTGAATGCCGATGACGCGCTCACTATGCCAGTTCGTGGTGCTGATAACCGCTGTATCAGCTTTGGGGTGGATGTCGGTGATTACCATTTGAATAAGCAGCAGGGAGAGATCTGGCTGCGGGTTCGTGGTGAGAAGGTGCTGAATACTCGGGAAATGAAATTAACCGGACGGCATAACTATACCAATGCGCTAGCCGCACTGGCATTGGCTGATGCAGTGGGTATTCCGCGCTCATCAAGTTTGAAAGCGTTGACCACGTTCACTGGTTTGCCGCATCGTTTCCAATTGGTGTTTGAACACAACGGCGTGCGTTGGATTAACGACTCCAAAGCCACCAACGTGGGCAGCACAGAAGCGGCTCTGGATGGTTTACAGGTTGATGGCACTTTGCATTTGTTACTGGGCGGCGACGGGAAATCGGCAGATTTCTCCGGGTTAACCCGCTTTTTGCAAGGCGACCATATCAAGATTTACTGTTTTGGGCGTGATGGTGAGCAACTGGCTGAGCTGCGTCCGGAAGTGTCGCAACTGACTGAAACAATGGAACAAGCCATGGTGCTACTGGCGAAATCACTGGCACCGGGCGATATGGTGTTATTGTCACCCGCTTGCGCCAGCTTGGATCAGTTCCGCAGTTTCGAGCAACGTGGTGATGAGTTTGCTCGTCTGGCAGAGGAGTTGGGCTGATGCGTATGCCGGGGCTGGGGCTGTTTAATACCGTAAAACATTTTGTGATGGGGTCGCGCGAAAGCGACACCACCAGCATGGTGCTTTACGACAGAACCTTGCTGTGGCTGACCTTCGGTTTGGCAATTATTGGTTTTGTGATGGTGACATCGGCATCGATGCCAATTGGTCAGCGTCTGGCAGGTGACCCTTTCCTGTTTGCCAAACGTGATGCGCTGTATTTGGCACTGGCATTCGGTTTGTCGCTGGTGACTTTACGTATTCCAATGGATGTCTGGCAGCGCTATAGCAATATTATGTTGCTGATTTCAATTGTGATGTTGCTGGTAGTGCTGGTTGTGGGTAGCTCGGTCAACGGGGCATCCCGCTGGATCTCTCTCGGGCCGTTGCGTATTCAGCCGGCTGAGCTATCTAAGTTATCGCTGTTTTGCTACCTGGCCAGCTATCTGGTACGCAAGGTTGAAGAGGTTCGCAGTAACTTTTGGGGTTTTTGTAAACCCATGGGCGTAATGGTTATTTTGGCCGTATTACTGCTCGCGCAACCCGATTTAGGTACCGTGGTGGTGCTGTTTATCACTACGCTGGCGATGTTGTTTCTGGCTGGTGCCAAAATGTGGCAGTTTTTAGCCATTATCGGTTCTGGTGTGTTTGCCGTTTGCCTGCTAATTGTTGCCGAACCTTACCGTATGCGCCGAGTGACATCATTCTGGAACCCGTGGGCGGATCCCTTCGGCAGTGGTTACCAGTTGACCCAATCGCTGATGGCCTTTGGTCGCGGTGAATTCTGGGGGCAGGGCTTAGGGAATTCAGTGCAGAAACTGGAGTATTTACCGGAAGCACATACTGACTTTATTTTCTCGATTTTAGGCGAGGAACTCGGGTATTTCGGTGTGGTTCTTGCATTGTTAATGGTATTCTTCGTCGCTTTTCGTGCTATGTCCATTGGGCGTCGCGCATTAGAGATAGATCAGCGATTTTCTGGCTTTTTGGCCTGTTCGATTGGTGTCTGGTTTAGCTTTCAGGCGCTGGTTAACGTTGGGGCTGCTGCTGGAATGTTGCCAACCAAAGGTTTGACACTGCCGCTGATAAGTTACGGTGGTTCGAGCCTGATTATTATGTCAACGGCCATAGTGCTGTTGTTACGCATTGATTTTGAAACACGTCTGGCAAAAGCCCAGGCGTTTGTAAGGAGTGCCCGATGAGTGGCAAGACCAAGCGTTTAATGGTGATGGCGGGTGGCACTGGGGGGCATGTCTTCCCCGGTTTGGCCGTAGCTCATCATCTGATGGCGCAAGGCTGGCAGGTGCGTTGGTTAGGCACCGCCGACAGAATGGAAGCGTCATTGGTACCCAAAAACGGTATTGAAATTGATTTTATTGAGATTTCTGGTTTACGCGGTAAGGGCTTGATGGCCCAACTGACCGCTCCTGTGCGTATTTATCGCGCGGTTCGTCAGGCGAAGAAAATCATGCGTGATTACCAACCGGATGTGGTGCTGGGGATGGGCGGTTATGTTTCCGGCCCCGGTGGTTTGGCAGCATGGTTGTGCGGTATCCCGGTGGTATTACATGAGCAAAACGGGATTGCGGGTTTGACTAACCGCTGGCTGGCCAGAATCGCGAAAAAAGTTTTACAAGCATTTCCAGGGGCATTCCCGCACGCCGAAGTGGTGGGTAACCCGGTTCGTACTGATGTATTGGCGCTACCATTACCTGCTGATCGCTTAGCTGGCCGCGAAGGGCCGATTCGGGTGTTAGTTATTGGCGGTAGCCAGGGTGCGCGAGTACTGAATCAAACCTTGCCACAGGTTGCAGCAACATTGGGTGAACAGATAACTATTTGGCATCAGGTGGGTAAAGGCGCATTACCCGATGTGCTGCAAGCCTACCAGCAAGCAGGGCAGGGTGATAAGCATCAGGTAGTTGAGTTTATTGATGACATGGCTGCGGCTTATGCCTGGGCTGATGTGGTGGTTTGCCGTTCCGGTGCGTTGACGGTCAGCGAAGTTGCCGCAGCAGGGTTACCGGCGATTTTTGTGCCGTTCCAACATAAAGACCGGCAGCAATATTGGAATGCATTGCCGCTGGAAAAAGCCGGTGCCGCCAAAATTATCGAACAGCCACAATTTACAGCACAAGCGGTGAGCAACCTGTTAGCCGAGTGGGATCGTCCCACCTTATTAGCGATGGCCGAGCAAGCAAGACTGGTGGCTATTCCTGACGCAACTGAGCGAGTGGCCGCCGAAGTGGTCGCTGCCAGTAAGTGATACAGAAAAGATAGTTACTGAAAAAAAAGATAGTTATCGCTCGCACTTATGCGGGCTATGAATATGTAACAGACAAAAAAGTGAAGAAAAACGTGAATACACAACAACTGGCGAAACTACGTACTATCGTGCCCGAGATGCGTCGCGTCCGGCACATTCACTTTGTTGGCATCGGTGGTGCCGGCATGGGTGGTATCGCTGAAGTGTTGGCAAACGAAGGTTATCAGATTAGCGGTTCAGATTTGGCACCCAATCCGGTCACTCAGCATTTGACTTCATTAGGCGCACAGATTTATTTCCATCACCGTCCAGAGAATGTGCTGGATGCCAGTGTGGTGGTGGTTTCAACAGCAATTTCTGCGGATAACCCGGAGATTGTTGCAGCTCGCGAGGCGCGTATTCCGGTGATTCGTCGTGCTGAGATGCTGGCTGAATTGATGCGTTTCCGTCATGGGATTGCGGTGGCTGGTACGCACGGCAAAACTACCACCACAGCGATGGTTTCCAGCATTTATGCCGAAGCCGGTTTGGACCCAACATTTGTGAATGGCGGTTTAGTTAAAGCGGCGGGCACTCATGCCCGGTTAGGTTCCAGCCGTTATTTGATAGCCGAAGCTGATGAGAGTGATGCGTCATTCCTGCATTTGCAGCCGATGGTGGCGATTGTCACCAACATCGAAGCCGACCATATGGATACTTATCAGGGCGACTTTGAGAATTTAAAACAGACATTTATTAACTTTTTGCACAACTTGCCATTCTATGGCCGTGCGGTGATGTGTATCGACGATCCAGTGGTGCGTGAGTTGTTGCCACGGGTAGGTCGTCATATCACCACCTACGGTTTCAGCGATGACGCCGATGTACAGATCGCCAGCTACCGGCAAGAAGGCCCACAGGGGCACTTCACACTGAAACGACTGGATAAGCCGCTGATGACAGTGACCTTGAATGCACCGGGCCGTCATAACGCGCTAAATGCGGCTGCGGCAGTGGCTGTCGCGACCGAAGAAGGTATTGAAGACGATGACATCCTGCGTGCGCTGGCAGGGTTCCAGGGGACTGGCCGCCGCTTTGATTTTCTTGGCAACTTCCCGCTGGCAGCGGTCAACGGAAAAGAAGGCAGTGCCATGCTGGTGGATGACTATGGTCATCACCCGACAGAAGTGGATGCCACGATTAAAGCCGCACGTGCTGGCTGGCCGGATAAACGTATTGTGATGGTGTTCCAGCCGCACCGTTATACCCGAACACGCGATTTGTATGACGACTTTGCTAATGTTCTGTCGCAAGTTGATGTTTTACTTATGTTAGATGTGTATGCCGCCGGAGAACCGCCAATCCCTGGCGCGGATAGCCGCTCGTTGTGCCGTACCATCCGTAATCGTGGCAAATTGGACCCTATTTTGGTGTCAGACAGCGATACGGTGCCCGAGGTGTTAGCGCAAGTGCTGAATGGCGATGACCTGATTCTGGTTCAGGGCGCAGGCAACATTGGTAAGATTGCCCGTAAATTGGCTGAGCTTAAATTGCAGCCACAGACAAAAGACGAGGAACATCATGGCTGAGAAAGTTGCGGTACTGCTGGGTGGGACCTCTGCTGAACGTGAAGTGTCATTGTTATCAGGCGAGGCGGTATTAGCGGGCTTGAGAGAGGCGGGTATCGATGCTCATGGTATTGATACTAAAGACTTCCCGGTGACACAGCTTAAAGAGCAAGGCTTTGATAAGGTTTTTATCGCTTTGCATGGGCGCGGTGGTGAAGACGGTACGCTGCAAGGAGTGTTGGAGTTTCTGCAACTGCCTTATACCGGCAGTGGTGTGATGGCTTCAGCGCTGACAATGGACAAATTGCGTACCAAATTGGTGTGGCAAGCTTCAGGTTTGCCAATTTCGCCTTATGTCGCGCTAAATCGTCAACAGTTTGAAACACTTTCGTCAGAGGAATTGGCGGCGTGTGTCGCTAAGCTTGGCCTGCCATTAATCGTTAAGCCAAGTCATGAAGGCTCTAGCGTAGGAATGAGTAAGGTTGATCAGGCGAATCAATTGCATTCTGCTCTGGTTGAAGCTTTCCGTCACGACACTGATGTGCTGATTGAGAAATGGTTGAGTGGGCCAGAATTTACCGTCGCGATCCTTGGTAATGATGTTTTACCGTCGATTCGCATTCAGGCTCCCGGTGTGTTTTATGATTATGAAGCTAAATATCTGTCTGATGAGACCCAGTACTTCTGCCCAAGTGGCTTGAGTGCTGAGTTAGAACAACAGTTGGCTGCATTGTCATTACAGGCCTATCAGGCATTGGGTTGCAGCGGCTGGGGCCGAGTTGATGTTATGCAAGATAGCGATGGCCGTTTCTACCTGCTTGAAGTGAATACTTCACCGGGTATGACCAGCCACAGTTTAGTGCCGATGGCTGCCCGCCAATATGGGTTGAGTTTTTCCCAGTTGGTGGCCCGAATTCTGACGTTGGCTGACTGATATGTCGCAAGCTGCCCTAAATGCGCGTGAACGTGCGGCTGAAAACAGCGCAGCCCGGCGCAGTAACGGAGGCCAATTAGCAGGGCTGATTTTCCTGCTGATGGTGCTGGGTACCATCCTCTGGGGGGGCTGGGTGGTAGTAGGTTGGATGAAAGATGCCAGTCGATTGCCACTGTCGAAACTGGTGGTGACCGGTGAGCGCCATTACACCACCAATGACGATATTCGCCAGGCGATTCTGTCATTGGGCGCACCGGGTACCTTTATGACGCAGGATGTCAATATCATCCAGCAGCAGATTGAACGGTTACCTTGGATTCAGCAGGCCAGTGTGCGGAAACAGTGGCCGGATGAGCTGAAGATCCATCTGGTGGAGTATGTGCCTTTTGCCCGCTGGAATGATTTGCATATGGTTGATGAGCAGGGGCGGTCATTCAGTGTGCCGTCTGAGCGAATCGGCAAACAGAAATTGCCATTACTGTATGGCCCGGAGGGCAGTGAACAGGATGTTCTGGAAGGCTACCGGGCAATAAACAAAGTGTTAGCGGCCAATAAGTATCAGCTAAAAATGGTGGCGATGAGTGCCAGACATTCTTGGCAGTTGGCCTTAGATAATGATGTTCGGCTGGAGCTGGGACGGGATGACCGGATGGGGCGTTTGCAACGTTTCATCGAGTTGTATCCGATGTTGCAACAGCAGCCAGATAAACGGGTCAGTTATGTTGATTTGCGATATGAAACAGGGGCTGCAATAGGTTGGGCTCCGGTATTTATCGGCAGTCAGGGTGGTGAGCCACCAGTAAATGGCCAGCAGAACAGTAATCAGCAACAGAATCAGGCACAGGCAAAACAACAATGATCAAGTCGACGGACAGAAAACTGGTAGTAGGTCTTGAGATCGGAACGGCAAAGGTCTCCGCATTGGTAGGGGAAGTTCTGCCCGATGGCATGGTCAATATTATTGGGGTTGGCAGTTGCCCATCCCGTGGCATGGATAAGGGTGGGGTTAACGACCTTGAATCGGTAGTGAAATGCGTTCAGCGCGCTATCGATCAGGCAGAGTTAATGGCGGATTGCCAAATTTCATCTGTATATCTGGCATTATCGGGTAAACATATCAGTTGTCAGAATGAAATAGGGATGGTTCCTATTTCAGAAGAGGAAGTAACTCAGGAAGATGTAGAGAACGTAGTGCATACCGCGAAGTCGGTACGTGTGCGTGATGAGCATCGTATTCTGCACGTTATTCCGCAGGAATATGCCATCGATTACCAAGAAGGCATCAAAAATCCGGTGGGCCTTTCTGGCGTGCGGATGCAGGCTAAAGTGCACCTGATTACCTGCCATAACGATATGGCGAAGAATATTGTTAAAGCGGTGGAGCGTTGTGGTCTGAAAGTGGACCAACTGATTTTCGCCGGTTTAGCGGCAAGTTATGCAGTATTGACCGAAGATGAGCGTGAGCTGGGTGTCTGTGTGGTCGACATCGGCGGCGGTACCATGGATATGGCGGTTTATACCGGTGGGGCGTTGCGCCACACCAAAGTTATCCCTTACGCCGGGAACGTGGTGACTAGCGATATTGCGTATGCCTTCGGGACACCGCCTACAGATGCGGAAGCGATTAAAGTTCGACACGGCTGTGCGCTCGGGTCGATAGTCAGCAAGGACGAAAGTGTAGAAGTGCCAAGTGTTGGCGGACGCCCTCCCCGTAGTCTGCAAAGACAGACGCTCGCTGAGGTTATAGAACCACGCTACACCGAACTGCTGAATTTGGTTAATGACGAAATTTTACAATTGCAGGAGCAATTACGTCAGCAAGGCGTGAAGCATCATCTGGCAGCCGGTATCGTGCTGACAGGCGGAGCGGCACAAATTGATGGTTTGGCTGAATGTGCTCAACGGGTATTTCATGCCCAGGTTCGTATCGGCCAACCGCTCAATATCACCGGGCTGACGGATTATGCACAGGAACCTTATTACTCCACTGCTGTTGGGTTGTTGCACTATGGTAAAGAATCTCATCTCAGTGGTGAGTCAGAAGTAGAAAAACGTGCCTCAGTGGGCAATTGGTTTAAACGCATCAATAGCTGGCTGAGAAAAGAGTTTTAATGTTTCAACAAAGAGATCATGCTGAACATATTTTTTGATCTCGAAGCGACAGGCACAAAACGGAGAGAAACTATGTTTGAACCTATGGAACTAACCAATGACGCGGTGATTAAAGTCATCGGCGTCGGTGGTGGCGGTGGTAATGCCGTCGAACACATGGTGCGCGAGCGCATCGAAGGTGTTGAATTCTTCGCCGTTAATACAGACGCTCAGGCGCTACGTAAGACGGCTGTTGGCCAAACCATCCAGATTGGTAGCGGTATTACCAAAGGTCTGGGTGCTGGCGCGAACCCGGAAGTGGGTCGCAATTCAGCAGAAGAAGACCGTGAAGCTCTGCGTGCAGCCCTTGAAGGCGCAGACATGGTCTTTATCGCCGCAGGCATGGGCGGTGGTACCGGTACTGGTGCTGCTCCTGTTGTTGCTGAAGTGGCAAAAGAACTGGGTATTCTGACAGTTGCTGTGGTTACCAAGCCTTTCAATTTTGAAGGCAAGAAACGCATGGCATTCGCTGAGCAGGGTATTGCTGAATTGTCCAAACATGTGGACTCACTGATCACTATTCCGAACGATAAGTTGTTAAAAGTTCTGGGTCGTGGCATCTCTTTACTGGATGCATTCGGTGCAGCTAACGACGTATTAAAAGGCGCTGTTCAGGGTATCGCCGAGTTGATTACCCGCCCAGGCCTGATGAACGTCGACTTTGCTGACGTGCGCACTGTAATGTCCGAAATGGGTTATGCCATGATGGGCTCAGGTGTGGCTTGCGGTGAAGATCGTGCTGAAGAAGCAGCAGAAATGGCGATTTCCAGCCCGTTGCTGGAAGATATCGACCTGTCTGGCGCTCGCGGCGTGTTGGTCAACATCACTGCTGGTTTCGATTTGCGTTTGGATGAATTCGAAACTGTGGGTAACACCATTCGTGCATTTGCATCCGACAATGCGACCGTCGTTATCGGTACATCGTTAGACCCGGAAATGAACGACGAACTGCGCGTAACTGTGGTTGCAACCGGTATCGGCATGGATAAACGCCCTGAAATCACGCTGGTTACTAACAAGCAGACACAGCCTGTTATGGATCACCGTTACCAGCAGCATGGCATGTCCCCTTTACCTCAGGAAGTTAAGCCTGCAGCTAAAGTGGTCAATGATCCAACTGCTCAAACCAATAAAGAGCCCGATTATTTGGATATTCCGGCATTTTTGCGTAAGCAAGCCGACTAATTTCTGAAAAAATTGGAATCTCCGCTCTTTGTGCTAAACTGTCCCGCCGATCTTGTTATAAGCTTGGTCGGTAGGATGGATAACATTGCGAGATAAAACGATGATCAAACAAAGGACTTTAAAACGTATTGTTCAGGCGACTGGCGTCGGTTTGCACACCGGTAAGAAAGTCACACTGACAATGCGACCCGCGCCGGCTAACACCGGGGTCATCTATCGTCGCACTGACTTGAATCCACCGGTTGATTTTCCGGCAGATGCAAAATCCGTGCGTGATACCATGCTCTGTACTTGCCTGGTCAATGAGCATGACGTGCGTATTTCTACTGTTGAGCATCTCAACGCTGCTCTGGCAGGGTTAGGGATTGATAACATTATTATTGAAGTTAACGCTCCCGAAGTACCGATAATGGATGGTAGTGCCAGTCCATTCGTGTACTTGCTGCTGGATGCGGGTATCGAAGAGTTAAACTCTGCGAAGAAATTCCTGCGTCTGAAAGAGACTGTGCGGGTTGAAGACGGTGATAAATGGGCTGAATTGTCTCCATTCAATGGATTCCGTTTAGATTTCACCATTGATTTTAATCACCCGGCGATTGACTCCAGTACGCAGCGCTATCGTTTAGATTTCTCGGCCGATTCATTCGTCCGTCAAATCAGCCGTGCGCGTACTTTTGGTTTCATGCGTGATATCGAATATTTACAGTCCCGCGGTTTGTGCCTGGGCGGTAGTTTCGATTGTGCCATCGTGGTAGATGATTACCGAGTATTAAACGAAGATGGCCTGCGCTTCGAAGATGAATTTGTTCGTCATAAAATGCTGGACGCCATTGGCGACCTGTTTATGTGTGGCCATAATATTATTGGCGCATTTACTGCGTACAAATCAGGTCATGCATTAAACAACAAGCTATTGCAGGCTGTTTTAGCTAAGCAAGAAGCTTGGGAATTTGTGACGTTCCAAGACGAAGCCGAAATGCCATTGGCCTTCAAAGCTCCGTCTACAGTATTAGCTTACTAAGCTTATTTATCACTTTTGGTTGTGCTGGCACTCTCTCCGGCCAGCGCAGCCAATCGTTCCAATATCGTCCTCAGTTTTTCAGGGCTACGGCTCGCTAATCCTCTTAATTCCTTAGCGCTTTCCAAACTTAACTGACGTAATGGCGGCGATTTCTCAGGATCTTGTGAAGATTTTGCGGCATTCTGCACATGATTATGACCGCTGGCCATTAACGACGGATTAATCCTGATGTCGATTGAAGACAATGATGGTAGAATTTGCGCTCGTAGTGCAGAGAGTAATGCCGGTTGTTCATAGCGCAAGCGCATTAACCAACTGGCGTTCGCGGTCTCTAGCACTAAAACACTCTGGCGATAGTTAGCGACACGGCACCACGGCTGCAATTGTGAAGGGAGCAATCCTTTTACCGCACGGTTAAGTTTTAACAGTGCAGTAGCGCGTTGTTGTACGTTATGCAGCGGTCCGTTTTCTGCTGCAATGGCATCATCGAACAGAACATCTAATAATTGTGGGCGGCTTTCACGCATTGACAAGGCTCCGGCGGATTTTAAACTCGTGATCGGTATTCTAAATCGTTGGCGACAATTTGGCAGACGTTATTTCTGGCCGCATCTTCTGTTGGGGATGGTAGCGGCGAGTCTTGGCGTGCCATCAAACCTGTCTGGCGTTCCTGATCAAGCTGCAATACCGAACACATCATCAAGCCAAAGCCGTCAGAATTACGGTGCGACAAACTTTAGTAGTTTGGCATTGCTGCATGATATGCATCGTCGCCCTTCATTCAGCGTAGACTACTGGCAACAGCATGCACTGCGCACGGTTATTCGTCACCTGTCATTTGCACTGGCACCCCAAGTGGTTTATGCCCGGGTGCAAGAAGTGGCAGAGGCAGAACAAGTACAACCATCACAAATTCAGCAGCTTGCATTGTTGAATACGCTGAATGCGTTACTGACCCACGAGTTCAAACCACCCACTATTATTCGCTATACCGAGCAGATTAAACGGCCTGTTCTTTCGTTGCATAAACCGGGACTTTGGCTTGCACAAGTGCAAGGTATCCGTGCCGGGCCTGCCAATTTCATCTGATTATTTTCTTGGCTTCCCCAATTTTATACAACTTTTGGCCACCGGTTTGGTGGTTTTGTAAGAGATATTAAGAATCATGCTAATTAAATTATTAACCAAAGTTTTTGGCAGTCGTAACGATCGTACACTGCGCCGTATGCGCAAGGTAGTTGATCTTATCAACCGTATGGAACCTGAAGTCGAAAAGCTGACAAATGAGGAATTACGTGCCAAAACTGACGAATTCCGTGAGCGTCTGGCGAACGGTGCTGTGCTGGAAACGTTGATCCCTGAGGCTTTTGCTGTCGTGCGTGAGGCCAGTAAGCGTGTGTTTGGCATGCGTCACTTCGATGTGCAGCTGCTTGGCGGTATGGTACTGAACGAACGCTGCATCGCAGAAATGCGTACAGGTGAAGGTAAAACGCTGACTGCAACTCTGCCAGCTTACCTGAATGCGTTGAGCGGCCGTGGTGTCCACGTGGTTACCGTCAACGACTATTTGGCTCAACGTGACGCCGAAAATAACCGTCCATTGTTTGAGTTCCTGGGCCTGAGTGTGGGTATCAACTTACCTAATATGCCAGCTCCAGCTAAGCGTGCTGCTTATGCTGCGGATATCACCTATGGTACTAACAACGAATTCGGCTTTGACTACCTGCGCGATAACATGGCGTTCAGTCCTGAAGAACGTGTGCAGCGCAAACTGCATTACGCGTTGGTGGATGAGGTTGACTCCATCTTGATCGATGAAGCACGTACTCCGCTGATTATCTCCGGCCCGGCCGAAGATAGTTCAGAGATGTATATTCGGGTTAACAAGCTGATTCCAAAACTGATTCGTCAGGAAAAAGAAGACTCCGATACTTTCCAGGGCGAAGGTCACTTCTCTGTGGATGAGAAATCACGTCAGGTGCATTTGACCGAACGCGGTTTGATCAAAATTGAGGAAATGCTGGTAGAAGCGGGCATTATGGAAGAGGGGGAGTCTCTGTATTCTCCAGCTAACATCATGTTGATGCACCATGTAACGGCGGCTCTGCGTGCTCATGTATTGTTCACCCGTGATGTTGACTACATTGTGAAAGACGGTGAAGTTATCATTGTTGACGAACATACCGGGCGTACCATGCAAGGTCGTCGTTGGTCAGATGGCTTGCATCAAGCGGTTGAAGCAAAAGAAGGCGTAGAAATTCAGAACGAAAACCAGACGCTGGCTTCAATCACTTTCCAGAATTACTTCCGCCTCTATGAAAAACTGGCCGGTATGACCGGTACAGCAGATACCGAAGCATTCGAATTTAGCTCCATTTACAAGTTGGATACCATTGTTGTTCCAACCAACCGCCCAATGATCCGTAAGGATTTGGCTGATTTGGTCTACATGACCGAACAGGAAAAAATTGGTGCGATTATCGAAGATATCCGTGAGCGTACTGCTAACGGCCAGCCGGTATTGGTGGGGACTATTTCGATTGAGAAATCAGAAGTGGTATCTGCTGAATTAACGAAAGCTGGTATTGAACACAAAGTTCTGAACGCCAAGTTCCACGCCATGGAAGCTGAAATTGTTTCCCAAGCGGGCCAACCGGGCGCGGTAACTATCGCGACTAACATGGCGGGTCGTGGTACTGATATCGTATTGGGAGGCAGCTGGCAGAGTGAAATTGCCTTACTGGAAAACCCAACAGAAGACCAAATTGCAGCCATTAAAGCAGCGTGGCAGATTCGCCATGATGCAGTACTGGCCTCCGGTGGCTTGCACATTATTGGTACTGAGCGTCATGAGTCTCGCCGTATCGATAATCAGTTGCGTGGTCGTGCGGGCCGTCAGGGTGATGCTGGTTCTTCCCGCTTCTACCTGTCAATGGAAGATGCCCTGATGCGTATTTTTGCCTCTGACCGAGTGTCTGGCATGATGCGTAAATTAGGTATGAAACCAGGTGAAGCTATTGAACACCCGTGGGTGACTAAAGCTATCGCCAACGCGCAACGTAAAGTTGAAAGTCGTAACTTCGATATTCGTAAGCAATTACTGGAATATGATGATGTAGCTAGCGACCAACGTCGGGCTATCTACAGCCAGCGTAATGAGCTGTTGGATGTGGCTGATGTGAGTGAAACCATTAACAGTATCCGTGAAGATGTATTCAAAACGGTTATCGATAGCTACATTCCAACCCAGTCTCTGGAAGAAATGTGGGATGTCGAAGGTCTGGAACAGCGTCTGAAAAATGATTTCGACCTGGACATGCCAATTGCTCAATGGCTGGAAGACGAACCACAACTGCACGAAGAAACTTTACGTGAACGCATTCTGCAACTGGCGATTGCTGATTATCAGCGTAAAGAAGAAGTGGTTGGTTTTGACATGATGCGTAACTTCGAAAAAGGTGTGATGTTGCAAACACTTGATTCGTTGTGGAAAGAGCATTTAGCGGCAATGGATTACCTGCGTCAGGGCATCCATCTCCGTGGCTACGCACAAAAAGATCCTAAACAAGAATATAAACGTGAATCTTTCGCGATGTTTGCTGCAATGTTGGAATCACTGAAATATGAAGTGATCAGCGTTCTGAGCAAAGTACAGGTGCGGATGCCGGAAGAAGTAGAGGCATTGGAAGTACAACGTCGCGAAGAAGCTGAGCGTTTGGCTAAACAGCAACAACTTAGCCACGAATCTGATAACAGCGCACTGATGTCACAGGAAGAAGCCAATGTGGCTGCCAGCCTTGAGCGCAAAGTCGGGCGTAATGATCCGTGCCCATGTGGTTCAGGTAAGAAATACAAGCAGTGCCACGGCCGCCTACAGTAATATTTTAGGCATAAGTTGATGCATTGATAACGAGGGCGGCTTAAACACCGCCCTTTATTTTGCTTATCTTTTTAGTACGAGTGAACTGGAAGAGTGCTCAAGCCAGCATTGATGCCCTGACAGGAGAAAATAATTGAAACACTTACAAATTGCAGTTGGGATTATCCGTAATTCCCAGCAAGAAATTTTTATTACCCAGCGTGCTGCTGATTCTCATATGGCCGGATTTTGGGAATTCCCCGGCGGCAAAATTGAGCAGGGTGAAACACCCGAAGTTGCATTAAAACGTGAGCTATTGGAAGAAACAGGAATTGCGGTGAAAGAGGCGGTTTTGCTTAAAGTGTTAGAGCACACATTTACCGATCGCATCGTAACATTAAGTTTTTATATGGTTGAAGCATGGGATGGTGAGCCCTTTGGCCGCGAAGGCCAGCCGATGCGCTGGGTGAAGCAGTCTGACTTGTTGGCTGAAGAGTTCCCATCCGCCAATGCAGCCATTATTGAATTACTTACAGCATAGGCCGATGGGGCGTTAAGATAAGTTAAATGGAGCAAAACATCCGTTTGCTCCATCTGGCTAGGCTGCGACTGTTAGTGTTGAAGAGGGTCTTCCTCACTCCATTCATCACTGTCAGATAGCTCACCATTACTGGAAATACGTTTTTCTTCGTCGGCCCACTCACCTAAATCAATCAACTGGCAACGCTTGCAGCAGAATGGGCGATAAGGGCTTTGTTCACCCCAGATAACAATTTTGCCGCAGGTCGGACAGTTGACCTCGATGACTTCGGTTTCCATGTTTTCTCCTAAAATCTATCCAATGCCAGCGACTAATCACAAACTCAGCAGCAGGCTAATTCAAACGATAAACGTGCCGGCACGGTACCATTTTCACTGTCGAGTGGTAAGAAGCGAATTGCATATCGTGTTTTATGACCGGAAATTTGTGGATATAACTGCGGGTCTAGCGGCAGGCGTAATCTCAGTAAATCAGCCCCTTCGGCATTGTCCTGGAAGAAACCATTTAAGCTGATTTGTGCCCGCAGAGGGCCGGATTGGCGAATTAAATTTAAAATAATAGTTAGCGACTGATTGAGCGGGGTCAGACTTGTGAGCAACTTATCGATGTGCTGATTGCGTTGTTCCTGAGGCTGATGCAACCAGGTGTGCAAAGTGGGTAAGTCGAAGCTACAGCAGCCACCTGGGATACTCAGGCGCTGGCGAACAACGCTGATTAAGCGATCTTCTTTTAGCGACTGCCCGATGCGCGGTGCTGACATCAATACTGAAGCCCGGCTTTTTAACTGACTACGCAAGGAATCCACCAGCGACATATCAACACCGGGCATATCTGCCCATAGTTGTAACTTCTGTTGTTGGCGCTCTAATTCTTTAAGCAAATCAGTACGAACTTCACCGCGCTCAAGAACATCAATTAAATCAGATGCTGTGCGGAAAAACGTTAATGCACTGGCAATATTATCTAACGTACGCTGGCTTTCTAATTGTTGTAGTAAAAACTCCATTCTTAGCCAGGTACGCATTTTTTCATTGAGCGGGTGTTCAAAAAGTATTGTTGAGGTGAGGTCACTCATCTATGTAGATCCTGTTGGGCCGCAGCTGCCAATTTTAAATACTGCTGGTGTAATAAAGTAACTTGCGGGGCGATAACTATGGGATCGCCGCTATTGTCAATAATGTCATCAGCACAGGTTAGCCGCTGTTGCCGCGAAACCTGTGAAGCTAAAATATCTTCTGCCTGTTGGCGGGTAATACCATCTCTCGCCATTGTTCGAGCGAGTTGTATTTCAGGTGCCACATCTACCACTAACACACGATTAGCACGGTGATGTAAACCATTTTCAACCAACAAGGGGACAACCCAAAGTACATACGGCTCATCAATATTGGCGAGTTGGCTCTGGGTTTCCTGTTGGATCAGTGGATGCAACAATGAATTTAACCACGCTTTTTCCTGCGGCTCACTGAAAATTTTCTTGCGCAATGCTGCACGATTCAATGTGCCATCTGTGTGCAAGATAGTTTCCCCATAGCGGGAGGCGATTTCCATTAATGCCGGCATGCCGGGTTCAACTACCTGGCGAGCAATAATATCAGCATCAACCAGAGGAACACCGAGATTGGCGAACGCATTTGCGACTGTGCTTTTACCACTGCCAATTCCACCAGTGAGAGCCACAATATAGGTCATTGCCTAGCCTTGCATACAGTTAGTGAGTGGCCGAATTGTATCTGAAAGCAGGTGCTAAGGCATAGCAAGGTGTGCATTCTGTTTGCGCTACGTGGAAAAATAAGTGAAGTGAGTACGAGGATAACTACGGGATTGAGACTCTTCAGGTAATTTGTGGGATTGTAGCGCAAATAAAGGTGGATTCGCAGTCTTGCCGTAGAATTATTCATGCGTATGATAGCTTCACTGGGATGGCGTGATTTACGCCCGATCACATTTTGCGATCTATCGCCAATAACCAGGAATAATTAGCCATGCGTATTGAAGAAGGTTTGAAACTAGGCTTTAAAGATGTGTTAATCCGCCCTAAACGTTCAACACTGAAAAGTCGCTCTGAAGTCGAACTGGAACGCCAGTTTACCTTCAAACATTCAGGTTGGAATTGGTCTGGTGTACCTATCATCGCTGCTAATATGGATACTGTTGGCACCTTCCGCATGGCAGAAGTTCTGGCCTCATTCGATGTTTTGACCGCAGTTCATAAACACTACACTGTTGAGCAGTGGGGCGAATTTGTGAAACGAGTTCCTGAATCAGTCTTACGTCATGTCATGGTCTCTACCGGGACATCTTCTGCTGATTTCGACAAGATGAAACAAATTTTGGCGTTATCACCTGCATTGAAATTTATCTGTATTGATGTGGCTAACGGTTATTCTGAGCATTTTGTTTCCTTCTTACAAAAAGCTCGCGAAGCATGCCCAGATAAAGTTATTTGTGCGGGCAATGTGGTGACTGGTGAGATGGTAGAAGAACTTATTCTGTCGGGCGCTGATATTGTTAAAGTTGGGATTGGCCCAGGTTCGGTTTGCACCACTCGCGTGAAAACAGGCGTTGGTTATCCGCAGTTGTCGGCGGTTATCGAGTGCGCTGATGCAGCCCACGGTTTGGGTGGACAGATTGTTAGTGATGGCGGTTGTTCCGTGCCGGGTGATGTTGCGAAAGCTTTCGGTGGTGGTGCTGACTTTGTCATGTTGGGCGGCATGCTAGCTGGGCATGATGAGTGCGAAGGCCGGGTTGTTGAAGAGAATGGCGAGAAGTTTATGCTGTTCTACGGTATGAGTTCAGAGTCAGCCATGAAACGCCATGTTGGTGGTGTTGCTGAGTACCGAGCGGCGGAAGGTAAGACGGTTAAATTGCCATTACGTGGATCCGTTGATAGCACCGTTCGCGACATTATGGGCGGTTTGCGTTCCGCTTGTACCTATGTGGGTGCATCGCATTTAAAAGAACTGACTAAACGCACCACTTTTATTCGCGTAGCAGAGCAAGAAAACCGTGTGTTTGGTAGTAACTGATATTGGGTTTTCGAGAGTAAGTTGTGCTCTGATAAAGTTAGCAATCACGAGCCTGTGATTGAGATGAAAAGAGGCGTAGTTCAACGCCTCTTTTCAATAAAATCCCACCGGATATCCCTCCTCTAATAACATTATTTACCCGATAACATCCCCTAGCTGGAATATCGGTAAATACATCGCGATTACCAGTACCCCAACAATACTGCCAATAATTAACATCAAAAGTGGCTCCAGCATTTGTGTGAGATTGTCGGCCAAATCCTGTGTTTGCTGTTGCTGCCAACCTGCCAGTTTCCCGAGTAGCACATCCAGCGCACCAGACTCCTCGCCCACACGAACCATTTGTTGGCATAACGGGGGGAATAGAGGGTGCTGGGTGATGGCGACATGCAGTGGAATCCCTTGATTGATTTGTTTTTGAATACTCTTCAATGCTTGCTGATAAGCGTCATTATTGATGGAACGGAGTGCAGCATCTAAGCCCGCGGTCAGTGGTAAACCTGCGTGCTGAGTGATCGCCAGAGTTTGAAAAATTTGACTAAGGCAACTGCCACGAATCAATGCTGATACTAATGGAATACGTAATAGAAGTTTCTGTTCCCATTGTTGGCAGTGAGTCTGATGTCGCCGTACATATATATAACTAATACAAAATAAGGTTAATAATGCGATTAAGTATGGCCCATATGCAGTAAGAAATGCGGATATAAATAGAAGTGTGGCAGTCAGTACTGGTAATGGTGTATCGAACGATTGGTATATTTGTGCAAATTCGGGCAGAACCAAAACCAACATGACAGTACTGACAACCAGCGCAACAATACAGACAACTACTGGATATTTAAGTGCTTTAATGACTTTTTTTTGCAATTTTTGCTGCCGCTCTTGATGTTGTACCAACTGCATGCAGCACTGCTCAAGATTACCCGTCAACTCCCCCATTGCAATCACGGGGGGATATAATTGAGGGAAAGTATGAGGGTAATGGGCCATTGCCTCTGATAATGACTGCCCCTGTGATACTTGCTGACTTATTTCCTGTAATAAGCACTGCCAGGGTAAGGCATCTATTTCTTGTGCCAGCAATTGCAAACAATTCACTAAAGGCAGGCCCGCTTGTAATAATGTTGCTAATTGGCGAGTGATAGCAATCAGACGTTCACCGCGCCAATAGCTAATCGATAATCTTTTCCCACCCTTAACCCTCAGTGGTTGTAACCCATTATGGAGCATATATTCATAGACAGTATTTCTCTCCGTCGTCAGTAATGCACCTGTCTGTAATTGCCCTTCAGTATTAATTGCTCTCCAATAAAATAAGCGCTGATAGCTCACGGTATTGCCTCAACTTGTATTTGCAGCCCCACAACACGATTAATTTCGCTGAGAGTGGTCATACCGTTTTCGACCAATGCCAGACCCGCCGAAAGTAATGTGACTTGTTTTTGTTCTTGCGCAATCCTGGTGAGTTCTGCTGGGCTGACATTATTAAGTAAAGCTTGTTGGATTGGCGGAGTGACATTTAACATTTCATAAATTCCCGTTCGACCATAATATCCGGCACAGCAATGTTCACAACCAACGGCAAGATAATGTTGCAGTGGACTTGCCCATATATCTGGTGATGTCAGGAAAGGGACTGATGATGCCTGACGACAATGCAGGCACAATTTTCGGACTAATCGTTGGGCGATAACTAATATTAGGCTGGAAGCAATTAAGTGACGATCTACGCCCATGTGTGTCAGGCGTATCAGTGTTTCTGCTGTGGAGTTGGTATGCAAGGTTGAGAGAACCAGATGCCCCGTTAGTGCTGCTTTAACTGCTATTTCTGCGGTTTCATTATCACGAATCTCACCGAGCATAATGACATCAGGATCCTGACGCAGCATGGCACGCAATACATTAGAAAAATCCAGTCCAATCTTACTGTTGGTTTGTGTTTGATTTATACCGTCAACCTGGATCTCAATAGGATCTTCAACACTACAGATGTTTATTTGTCCCTGATTGAGCTGCTCCAGGCTGCAATAGAGAGTTACTGTCTTACCACTTCCTGTTGGCCCAGTAACCAGAACCAACCCCTGAGGCGCTGATAGCGCTTGAGTTAATTGTTGGTAGGCCACTGTTGTAAGCCCCAGTTTTTCCAGAGTAGGCTGCTGCTTCATATTGAGAATTCGCAGCACGACTTTTTCACCATATTGCACGGGGAGGGTCGCTATTCTCATTGAGTAGCGGATACCGTCTAATATCAGAGCTAACTGACCATCTTGCGCTAACCGTTTTTCCGCAATATTCAGTTGAGACATAACCTTCAGGCAACTGCTAATACGACGAGATAACTCAACTGTAGGCGATGGGGATTCGTGTAATACTCCATCAATTCTTAGACGAATGCGGTAGTGATATTGATAAGGTTCAAAATGGATATCTGATGCACGTTTCTGAATCGCCAACCTGAGTGTCTGCGTTATAAATTGAATAACAGGTGTATCGCTTTCATTATCAAGTAATGTGTCATCAGCTCCCTTTATAGGTACGTTAGTTTCTAAGTGCTCTTGCGTTGATGGGCTTAAATTGAGTGATTGCTCAATTCTGGCCTCCGGCCAGTATTCCACCTTGATTTTACGGCCACACGCAAAACGCAGCGCAGTTAGCAGCGCCTCATTGACTGGGTGAGGTGAAGCTATGGTTAGGTTCTTGCTATCGAGTTTTAAGGCTATTGATCTATAACGGCGGCAAATGGTGTGTAATTCATCATTTATTGTCTCGTGTGGACATTCCATGAGTTCGGTCATTTGATTAGACCTTATCATTGAAGCGGAACACGGCTTTACAGTTGTCAGTGATGCTACTGTCTGCTGCGGTGCAGGTTCTGGTCCAGACAACATTCCCGCCGTTATCTATTGTTGGTGACATCGCCAGAGTCAAATTGGCGAGAGTTTGCTGGCCTGTCAATGTAATGACGCCTTTATCTATGGTGGTCGCACTGACATAGCGGGATGATCCCCCTGTGGGGATGCCTTGCTTTCCTCCATCACAGTTATCAAGGCTGGCATGTTCCAGTGCGCAAAGTTCTACAGCCATTTTGTAGGGAACCATAGCTTGCAACATGTCGGTGAGGGCTGCTTTTTGGATGTAACGTTGATAGGACGGAATACCTATACCACTGAGAACCGCAATGATGGCGATCGCAACCATCAATTCAATTAATGTAAAACCTCGTTGATTAGTCATTTGACACTCTCCATGTGTGTGAGAAAACGTGGGCAGAGTGCGCTTTTTAAATGGGAGCTAACAAGAGGGATCAGAGTGATTTGCGAAGCGTGCTGTCGGATATTTTGTTTATTGCAACTGAATCACAGATAATTTCGGCGATGCTCGCAAAACAGAATAAGGGCCTGTTATTGCGAGCCATCTGCCGATCATTTTTTGGTAGGATTATTTAAAGCGCATGGAAAGATCCAGGGCAGTAATATGTTTGGTCAGCGCGCCGACCGAAATGAAATCAATACCTGTTTCAGCATAGCTGCGAAGTGTTTCCAGTGTGACGTTGCCCGAAACCTCCAGTTGTGCGCTGCTCTGTGTCTTGGCAAGTTCATCGCGCATGTTTACCGCTTCACGCATCATTGGAATGGTGAAGTTATCCAGCATGATGATGTCAGCACCCGCTTCCAGTGCTTGCTGTAGTTCATCAAGGGATTCAACTTCAACTTCCACAGGGACATCGGCATGTATCCAAAATGCTTTGGCAACCGCTTCTTTAATCGAACCGGCAGCAATAATGTGATTTTCCTTAATAAGGAAAGCATCAGACAAGCCAAGCCGATGGTTATTACCACCACCACAGAGGACTGCGTATTTCAACGCTGTACGCAACCCCGGCACTGTTTTCCGGGTATCAAGTAATTGGGTATGCAATCCGGAGAGTGCGGTCACATAGCGGCTCACTTCAGTTGCTACGCCTGATAAAGTTTGCAGGAAGTTAAGTGCAGTACGTTCACCTGTCAGCAAAATGCGTGCGGGGCCAGTCAGATGGCAAAGAACCTGATCAGCAACCAGCTCGTCGCCATCTTTAACTTCCCATTTTACTGATACTTGGGCACCAAGTTGAATAAACACTTCATTCAACCAGCGCTGACCACAAAAAACACCAGCTTCACGGGTAATGACAGTTGCCTCTGCCTGCTTACTTGCTGGCAGTAATTGTGCGGTGAGATCGCGGTCAGCGTTGACTTCACCGCCAAGGTCTTCACTCAAAGCTTGAGCAACAGTTGAAGGGATATCGCGTTGAATTCGTTCCAATAGCTCGGCGCGGCGGCTGTCGGCATTATAGCTGCGGGTCGGCATAGAAAACTCCGAAATGGCGGATAGATAGTTGTCCAAACATGCTACTCTGTTGCTGGCAGAAGTGCCATAAAAGAGCCGGTTGCAGTGTACTATTTAGGTTAGGGGGCTGAGGTAAACTATGCAGTTAGAAAATAACTGGCAGTTAGATAATGGCTGGATTTCTGGGGTCAAACGGGTCGTTTCCCCTCATTGCGACCAGCGGCCAGAAGGTGAAGCTCCTTCTCTGCTGGTGATTCATAATATTAGTTTGCCTCCTGCTGAGTTTGGCGGACCGTATATAGATCAACTGTTTACTGGCACCCTCAATCCTGATGAACATCCTTATTTTGCCGATATTGTTCACCTGCGAGTGTCAGCTCATTGCCTTATCCGACGGGATGGTGAAATTATTCAATATGTTCCATTTGATAAACGTGCCTGGCATGCCGGAGTATCTGTTTTTGCCGGACGTGAGCGGTGTAACGATTTTTCCATTGGAATCGAGTTGGAAGGGACGGATGTGTTACCGTTTACCGCCGCACAATATCGCAGCCTGTCTGAGGTAAGTACTCTGTTATTTGCCCATTATCCGATAACCGCAGAGCAGGTTGTAGGCCATAGCGATATTGCGCCGGGGCGCAAGACTGACCCAGGCCCTGCTTTTGACTGGGCGTTGTATCAACAGAATTTAGCGAAGTCATCTTTACCATCGTAATACAGAAGTCATGCAGTATTAACCAGAGGTTCATGGTCGAGCACGTATAGCTTGTCACCTTGTCTGATATTGTCGTTTATACATGCCGGGAGGCATATGCCCTGTTTGTGGGCGGGTTAAGTACAAAGGGAGAGTAAGAGCTAATGACACTGTTTACGCTGTTGCTGGTGCTGGCATGGGAGCGCTTGTTTAAACTGGGCGAACATTGGCAACTAGATCATCGCCTTGAAGTGGTATTTACGCGTTTACGCCACTTTTCGTTGGTACAAACAATTTTACTGACCGCTGTGTGGATGGTGCTGGTAGGGCTGGTTTTGCGGCTAGTGCAAAACATTATGTTTGGTTTACCCCTTTTACTTATCTGGATACTAATTTGCCTGCTGTGCATTGGTGCTGGTGGAATACGTAAACATTACCGAGCTTATTTGAAAGCTGCACGTCAGGGCGATGCTCATGCTACGGATAAAATGGCTGAGGAGTTGGCACTTATTCATGGCTTACCGATGGATAGTGGTGAAAAAGCTCGGCTGGAATCTCTGCAAAATGCCTTGTTATGGATAAACTTCCGTTACTATTTAGCGCCAATCTTCTGGTTTGTCGTTTGTGTTAGCTATGGCCCAGTGGCATTAGCAGGGTATGCGATGTTACGTGGGTATCAAACTTGGTTGGCGCGTCATCATACTCCTTTACAGCGCTCACAATCCGGCATTGATCGTATTTTGCATTGGCTTGACTGGATACCGGTGCGGTTAGTCGGGGTTGCCTATGCATTATTGGGGCATGGGGAAAGAGCCTTACCCGCCTGGTTTGCTTCATTGGGTGACTTTCGTTCCTCGCAGTACCAAGTGTTAACCCAACTGGCGCAATATTCGCTGGCGAGAGAGCCTCATTTAGATCCGGTGCAGACACCCAGATCTGCTGTGTCCTTAGCGCGAAAAGTCACTGTGGCCGTCATTGTGGTTGTTGCTTTACTGACTATTTATGGTGCGCTGGTATAGGTAATTGATTTATAACTCAGGCTGAGGAGTTTGCTTCCGCTCTGGACTATTTCAATTCAATTCAATTCAATTCAGTAAAATAAACGGGCCAGCAGTAATAGCAGGCCCGTTTACGACGATATCGTCATGTTTCTCACAATAACAAGATGCTTCCTGCTATCAGGATTTGGCTCTCTGGTTGCGATTTTTCAGGATATAACCGACTGCCAATAGCACTAACCAGGCAGGAATCAACAGTACTGAAATCTGGATACCAGGTGTTAGATACATGATGACCAGAATGCCGGTCAGGAACAGTAAACACAGGTAGTTACTAAACGGATACCAGAATGCTTTGAATTGCGGGATAACGCCCTGACGGTTTTTAGCCGCACGGAATTTAAGGTGTGCCAGGCTAATCATGGCCCAGTTGATCACCAGTGCGGATACCACTAATGCCATCAGCAATTCAAAAGCGCGGCCCGGAATTAAATAGTTAATTAGCACGCAGAAAGCAGTGGCAAAGGCAGAAACCGCGATGGCAATAACCGGTACGCCGCGACCATCGACTTTCAACAGCATTTTCGGGCCATTACCTTGCTTGGCTAAACCGAACAGCATACGGCTGTTACAGTACACACAGCTGTTGTAGACCGATAATGCTGCGGTCAATACCACGACGTTCAACACTGTTGCTACTACATTACTGTTCAATGCATGGAAGATCAGTACAAACGGGCTGCCGCCTTCGACCACTTTGCCCCACGGGTAAAGTGACAATAAAATTGCCAGAGAACCGATATAGAACAACAAGATGCGATAGATAACCTGATTAGTCGCTTTCGGGATGCTCTTGGCTGGATCTTCTGCTTCTGCTGCGGTGATGCCGACTAACTCAAGCCCACCGAAGGAGAACATAATCACCGCCATTGCCATCACTAACCCCATGATGCCATTGGGGAAGAAGCCGCCCTGTGCCCATAAGTTGGTGACAGTGGCTTCCGGGCCACCTTGGCCGCTCAGCAATAACCAGCCACCAAATAGGATCATGGCAATAATGGCGACCACTTTAATGATGGCAAACCAGAACTCCATCTCGCCATATACTTTCACGTTTGCCAGATTGATGGCATTAATCGCGAGGAAGAACACCGCGGCAGAGACCCATGTTGGGATCTCCGGCCACCAATATTGTACGTAGATACCGACAGCGGTGAGTTCTGCCATCGCGACTAACACGTACAGTACCCAGTAGTTCCAGCCGGAAGCAAAACCTGCAAAATTGCCCCAGTATTTATAAGCAAAGTGACTAAACGAACCTGCCACCGGCTCCTCAACCACCATTTCCCCTAACTGGCGCATAATCAGAAACGCGATAAAACCGCCAATCGCGTACCCCAGTAACACTGAAGGCCCCGCCATTTGAATGGTCTGCGCGATACCTAGAAATAGCCCGGTACCAATAGCGCCACCTAAGGCAATAAGCTGAATGTGACGGTTTTTAAGCCCCCGCTTTAGCTCCGCACCTTCCTGTTGAATACTCATTATTGCATCCTCTGTCGTTGTCACTATTCACCGGCAAAATGGTTGCCGCGTACTATGCGTAAGATTTTGATTACATTATTTGTATTATTTTGTTTACGGTTGCTTTTTGTGGAATTTGTTCCATTGGCTACCGTTTAAAAGAGAATAGTGGTAGGCGAGAATTATTGCATCTGCTTTTTATTTTATCCGGCTAATTTTTCGTCAAAATGCCAATAAAAATGTTGATGCGTGATCAAGCTGTTGTTTTCAGAAAAAGCAGTAACACGCGTTTATTGCGCAAAATGTCACCAGTTAGCCGTTTTTATAATGGTCAAACCAGTGTTCAGGAGAAAGAGAGGGAATAGACAGGATTTTCTTGTTCTTGCGTAAATTTAAATTCATTTAAATAGCATTTAAATTCACAAATAAAATAACTATATCGCTTCAGCTTGCCTAAATACCCGTTTCATAAAAGTTAAAACTCTCAGGTGTCAGGTAATGGTAATACCAACGCGACGTTATCACTTTGCATCACGCTGTCAGTAAAGTTGTTAAAATGTGCTGGGTTTCATGATTTTGGTCAAGGTCCGTATGGACAGGTAGTGAATACTTTGTTACTTTATCGTCACGTTTTTGAAATTGGTATTACCAATTGACTCCGCACTACTCGCAGAGACGATTCACTCAATACGGCTTACAACAAATTATGGCCTACAACAAAATACGTCAGCCCAAATTATCAGATGTTATCGAGCAGCAGCTTGAATACCTGATTTTGGAAGGGACGCTACGCCCAGGTGAGAAATTGCTGCCTGAGCGCGAGTTGGCGAAGCAATTTGATGTTTCCCGACCTTCTCTGCGAGAAGCAATCCAGCGCCTGGAAGCCAAAGGACTGTTATTGCGCCGTCAGGGTGGTGGCACTTTCGTGCAAACCAATCTGTGGCAAAGCTTTAGCGATCCGCTGGCTGAATTGCTGGCCGACCATCCAGAATCACAATTCGACTTGTTAGAAACCCGTCATGCTCTCGAAGGTGTCGCTGCCTATTATGCTGCACTGCGCGGTACTGATGAAGATCTACAACGTATTCGTGAATGCCATACTGTTATTCAGCAAGCACAGGATAGCGGCGATTTGGATGCCGAGGCTGATGCTGTTATGCAGTATCAAGTGGCGGTCACCGAGGCAGCACATAATGTAGTGTTACTGCATTTACTGCGTTGCATGGGGCCGATGCTGGAACAAAACGTTAAACAAAACTTTGAATTGCTTTACTCGCGCCGCGAAATGCTGGCAACGGTGAGCAGTCACCGCGCCGGGATTTTTGAGGCGATTGTGGCACGTGAGCCAGAGAAAGCTCGCGAAGCCTCACACCGTCACTTGGCGTTTATCGAGGAAATTCTGTTGGACCTCAGTCGGGAGCACAGTCGCCGTGAGCGATCTTTGCGTCGGCTCCAGCAGCGCAAGGACTAAGAGCTTATCCTGCATTTGGGTCGGTTCTATATGCTTATTTTGAGCACGAAACGCGGCAACTAAACTGATGGGCCTATCTTCCGGTGTTTTCACCAGGGCACGTGCTTTAGCCTGGGGTTAAAGCACAGGAAGATAGGCTCCAAATAAACCATTAGAAACAGATAAGGAATACCACCATGTCAGAACGTTTAAATAATGACGTGGATCCGATCGAAACCCGCGACTGGCTACAGGCGATCGAATCGGTCATCCGTGAAGAGGGTGTTGAGCGTGCTCAGTATCTGATTGATCAGGTTTTGGGCGAAGCCCGTAAAGGTGGTGTGAGTGTTGCAGCTGGTTCAGCCAGCCGTGATTACATCAATACTATCCCGGTAGAAGACGAACCGGCTTACCCTGGCAACCTGGAGCTGGAGCGTCGTATTCGTTCCGCGATCCGTTGGAATGCTGTGATGACCGTGTTGCGTGCATCGAAGAAAGATCTGGATTTGGGCGGCCACATGGCATCCTTCCAATCTTCTGCTACCTTCTACGAGGTTTGCTTCAACCACTTCTTCCGTGCTCGTAACCAAAAAGACGGCGGCGATCTGGTTTACTTCCAGGGTCACATCTCTCCGGGCGTTTACGCACGTGCCTTCCTTGAAGGCCGCTTGACTCAAGAACAGATGGATAACTTCCGTCAGGAAGTTGACGGTAAAGGTTTGTCTTCTTACCCGCACCCGAAACTGATGCCTGAATTCTGGCAGTTCCCGACTGTCTCTATGGGCCTTGGCCCAATCAGTGCAATCTATCAGGCCAAGTTCCTGAAATACCTGTCTCACCGTGGTCTGAAAGACACTTCAGCACAGACCGTATACGCCTTCCTGGGCGACGGCGAGATGGATGAGCCAGAATCCAAAGGTGCGATCACCATCGCGACCCGTGAAAAACTGGATAACCTGGTTTTCGTTATCAACTGTAACTTGCAGCGCCTTGATGGCCCGGTTACCGGTAACGGCAAAATTATTAATGAGCTGGAAGGTATCTTCAGTGGTGCTGGCTGGCAGGTTCTGAAAGTGATTTGGGGTGGTCGTTGGGATGAGCTGCTGCGTAAAGATACCAGCGGTAAACTGATCCAACTGATGAACGAAACGCTGGATGGCGACTACCAAACCTTCAAATCCAAAGACGGCGCTTATGTGCGCGAACACTTCTTTGGTCGTTTCCCAGAAACAGCTGCATTAGTGAAAGACATGAGCGACGACGAGATCTGGTCTCTGAACCGTGGCGGTCATGATCCGAAGAAAGTCTTTGCTGCACTGAAAAAAGCACAAGAAACCACTGGCAAACCAACTGTTATCCTGGCCCACACCATTAAAGGTTACGGCATGGGCGAAACAGCTGAAGGTAAAAACATCGCCCACCAGGTGAAGAAAATGAACATGGAAGGGGTTCACCACTTCCGCGATCGTTTCAACGTACCTGTTGCTGATGCTGATATCGAAAAACTGCCATACATTACCTTCGAAAAAGATTCCGAAGAGTACAAGTATCTGCACGAACGTCGTCAGGCGCTGGAAGGCTATGTGCCAACCCGTATGCCTAAGTTCACTGAAAAGCTGGAAATGCCAGCGTTGTCAGATTTCAGCTCCTTGCTGGAAGAGCAGAATAAAGAAATTTCTACCACTATCGCCTTTGTACGTGCGTTGAACGTGATGCTGAAGAACAAGTCTATCAAAGACCGCATTGTTCCAATCATCGCTGATGAAGCGCGTACCTTCGGTATGGAAGGTCTGTTCCGTCAGATTGGTATTTACAGCCCGAATGGTCAGCAGTACACCCCGCAAGACCGTGAACAGGTTGCTTACTACAAAGAAGACGAAAAAGGTCAGATCCTGCAAGAAGGGATCAACGAACTGGGTGCGGCTTCTTCCTGGCTGGCTGCTGCGACTTCATACAGCACCAACGACCTGCCAATGATCCCGTTCTATATCTACTACTCCATGTTCGGTTTCCAACGTATTGGCGATCTGTGCTGGGCAGCGGGTGACCAACAGGCACGCGGCTTCTTGATCGGTGGTACTTCAGGTCGTACGACGCTGAACGGTGAAGGTCTGCAACATGAAGATGGTCACAGCCACATTCAGTCACTGACTATCCCGAACTGTATCTCTTACGATCCGGCTTATGCGTATGAAGTTGCTGTCATCATGCATGATGGCCTGGTGCGTATGTACGGTGACGCGCAAGAAAATATCTACTACTACCTGACCACGCTGAACGAAAACTACCATATGCCAGCCATGCCACAGGGCGCAGAAGAAGGTATCCG
Organism: Yersinia sp. 22-579; assembly: GCF_030433455.1. Lineage (NCBI taxonomy): Bacteria > Pseudomonadati > Pseudomonadota > Gammaproteobacteria > Enterobacterales > Yersiniaceae > Yersinia > Yersinia sp. 22-579. The sequence continues at coordinate 157,399 of NZ_JAUJTZ010000003.1, forward strand.
TAAAGGTATCTACAAGCTGGAAACCCTGGAAGGTAAGAACGGTAAAGTACAGTTGCTGGGTTCTGGTTCGATCCTGCGTCATGTGCGTGAAGCCGCTCAGATTCTGGCTAACGACTACGGTGTAGGTTCTGACACCTACAGCGTAACTTCCTTCACCGAACTGGCGCGTGATGGTCAGGACTGTGAGCGTTGGAACATGTTGCACCCAACTGAAACCCCACGTGTGCCATACATCGCTCAGGTGATGAATGAAGCACCAGCGGTAGCGTCTACCGACTACATGAAACTGTTTGCCGAGCAGGTTCGTACTTTCGTACCAGCCAGCGATTATCGCGTACTGGGTACTGACGGCTTCGGTCGTTCAGACAGCCGCGAAAACCTGCGTCACCACTTTGAAGTTGATGCTTCTTACGTGGTGGTTGCTGCTCTGGGTGAACTGGCTAAACGCGGTGAAATTGAAGCTTCTGTGGTCGCTGATGCGATTAAGAAATTCAACATCAACCCAGAAAAAGTTAACCCGCGTCTGGCTTAAGAGGTACTGAATAATGTCTATCGAAATCAAAGTACCGGACATCGGTGCAGATGAAGTTGAAGTCACCGAAATTATGGTGAAAGTGGGTGATACCGTTGAAGCTGAGCAATCACTTATCACTGTTGAAGGTGATAAAGCTTCTATGGAAGTCCCTTCACCACAGGCAGGTGTCGTTAAAGAAATCAAAATTGCGGTTGGCGATACTGTTGCAACCGGCAAACTGATGATGATCTTCGAAGCAACAGGTGCCGCTGCGGCACCTGCTAAAGCGGAAGAGAAATCAGCGGCCCCTGCTCCGGCAGCGGCTCCTGCAGCATCGGCTGTTAAAAATGTTGAAGTACCAGATATCGGCGGTGATGAAGTTGAAGTCACTGAAGTGATGGTCAAAGTGGGCGACACTGTTGCCGCTGAACAATCTCTTATCACGGTAGAGGGCGATAAAGCTTCTATGGAAGTGCCTGCACCATTCGCGGGTACGGTTAAAGAGATCAAAATCAGCACTGGCGATAAAGTCAGCACTGGTTCTCTGATTATGGTATTTGAAGTGGCAGGTGCTGCGGCACCAGCTGCGGCAACTGAGTCAGCACCGGCGGCTCCTGCTGCACCGGCTGCCTCTGCTGCCAAAAATGTTGAAGTACCAGACATCGGTGGTGATGAAGTTGAAGTCACAGAAGTGATGGTGAAAGTGGGCGATAAAGTTGCCGCTGAACAATCACTGATTACCGTTGAAGGTGATAAAGCTTCGATGGAAGTCCCGGCACCCTTCGCGGGCATCGTGAAAGAGATCAAAATTAACACCGGCGACAAAGTGAAAACCGGTTCTCTGATCATGGTGTTTGAAGTTGAAGGCGCGGCACCTGCTGCTGCACCAGCCCAGCAAGCCGCACCTGCTGCTGCGCCGGCCAAAGCCGCTGCTGCATCGGCACCTGCTGTCAGCAAAGGTGAATTCGCTGAGAATGATGCTTACGTGCATGCAACGCCGGTTATCCGTCGTTTGGCCCGTGAATTTGGCGTGAATCTGGCGAAAGTGAAAGGTACGGGTCGTAAAGGCCGTATCCTGCGCGAAGACGTTCAGGCTTATGTGAAAGATGCTGTCAAACGTGCTGAAGCGGCTCCAGCGGCTGCCACCGGTGGTGGTCTGCCAGGCATGCTGCCTTGGCCGAAAGTTGATTTCAGCAAGTTCGGCGAAATCGAAGAAGTGGAATTGGGTCGTATCCAGAAAATCTCTGGTGCTAACCTGAGCCGTAACTGGGTCATGATCCCACATGTCACTCACTTCGACAAAACCGATATCACCGATCTGGAAGCGTTCCGTAAGCAGCAGAACGACGAAGCTGCCAAGCGTAAGCTGGACGTGAAGTTCACCCCAGTGGTGTTCATCATGAAAGCTGTTGCTGCTGCTCTCGAGCAGATGCCACGTTTCAACAGCTCACTGTCCGAAGATGGTCAGAAGCTGACGCTGAAAAAGTACATCAATATCGGTGTCGCGGTAGATACGCCAAATGGTTTGGTCGTTCCGGTATTCAAGGATGTGAACAAGAAAAGCATCACTGAACTGTCCCGTGAACTGATGGCTATCTCCAAGAAAGCTCGTGATGGCAAGCTGACCGCTGGCGAAATGCAGGGCGGTTGCTTCACCATCTCCAGCCTGGGCGGTATCGGGACAACTCACTTCGCGCCGATTGTTAACGCGCCGGAAGTGGCTATCCTGGGTGTCTCCAAGTCTGCGATAGAGCCAGTCTGGAACGGTAAAGAGTTCCAGCCGCGCCTGATGATGCCGATGTCGCTCTCCTTCGACCACCGTGTGATTGACGGTGCTGATGGTGCGCGCTTTATCACTATCATCAACAATATGCTGGCCGACATTCGCCGTCTGGTGATGTAATCGTCAAGGCCGGCTTAGCGCCGGCCTTGTTACTATTACAGACAGACAAAAGACAGTTATGAACCGGCTTTGTCGGCTCGTTACATAAGTCGACAAGGTTGTTGAGACACTCGTCACGCGATGCGGCTTTTCAGTTTATTAACAATTCTGTAAACTGCACGCGGTGCAAGCGTCACGGTGGATCAAGGCGTTATGCAATTAATTAGCCTAAAAATGATGTCTGACCCGCCGGACAAACAATTAAGAGGTCATGATGAGTACTGAAATTAAAACTCAGGTCGTGGTACTTGGGGCAGGCCCAGCAGGGTACTCTGCTGCTTTTCGTTGCGCGGATTTAGGTTTAGAAACCATTCTGGTTGAGCGTTACGCCACTCTGGGTGGTGTTTGCCTGAATGTCGGTTGTATCCCATCCAAAGCGTTGTTGCACGTCGCTAAAGTTATCGAAGAAGCTAAAGCATTAGCTGAACACGGTATCGTGTTTGGCGAGCCTAAAACTGATATTGATAAAGTACGTGTTTGGAAAGAGAAAGTTATCAATCAGTTAACCGGTGGTTTGGCAGGTATGGCTAAAGGCCGTAAAGTCAAAGTAGTTAACGGTTTGGGTAAATTTACTGGTGCGAACACCTTAGTGGTTGAGGGTGAAAACGGCCCGACGACTATTACTTTCGATAACGCGATTATCGCCGCTGGCTCTCGTCCAATCCAACTGCCATTCATTCCTCATGAAGACCCACGTGTTTGGGACTCCACTGATGCGCTGGCACTGAAAACCGTTCCTGAGCGTTTGCTGGTCATGGGCGGCGGGATCATCGGTCTGGAAATGGGTACTGTTTACCATGCGTTGGGCTCGAAGATTGATGTAGTCGAAATGGCTGATCAAGTTATTCCGGCCGCTGACAAAGACGTAGTGAAGGTCTTTACCAAACGTATCAGTAAGCAATTCAACCTGATGCTGGAAACCAAAGTGACTGCGGTAGAAGCCAAAGAAGACGGTATCTATGTCACGATGGAAGGCAAAAAAGCGCCAGCAGAACCACAGCGTTATGATGCAGTGCTGGTGGCTATCGGCCGTGTACCTAACGGTAAATTGCTGGATGCAGGTCAGGCTGGCGTTGAAGTTGACGAACGTGGCTTTATCCACGTTGATAAACAACTGCGTACCAACGTACCGCACATCTTTGCTATCGGTGACATCGTGGGTCAGCCAATGCTGGCACATAAAGGTGTTCACGAAGGCCATGTTGCTGCTGAAGTTATCTCCGGCATGAAGCATTACTTCGATCCGAAAGTTATTCCATCCATTGCGTACACTGAACCAGAAGTCGCATGGGTTGGTTTGACCGAGAAAGAAGCTAAAGAAAAAGGCATCAGCTACGAAACCTCCACCTTCCCGTGGGCGGCATCAGGTCGTGCTATCGCGTCTGATTGTGCAGACGGTATGACCAAACTGATTTTCGACAAAGAAACACACCGTATCATCGGTGGTGCAATTGTCGGGACTAACGGTGGTGAACTGTTAGGTGAAATCGGTCTGGCGATCGAGATGGGTTGTGATGCTGAAGATATCGCATTGACTATCCATGCTCACCCAACGTTGCATGAATCTGTCGGCCTGGCAGCAGAAATCTACGAAGGTAGCATTACTGATTTGCCTAACCCGAAAGCGAAAAAGAAATAAGTTTTCGCTGACGCAGTATTTGCTGAAGTCAATGTTGAAACGGTCCCGTGATAGGGGCCGTTTTTTATGGAAACAATAATTTTAATTAATTTGGATCGGCGGGGGAGTGAATTTTGATCCTAACCCCCTGAGAGCTCGCATTTCTACTTCAATTGTTGCGTTATCAATAGTATTTATTTCAGTAACTAAAAAGACGCTATGAGGAATAAATATTCTGGTACCTTCGGTATTATCTAGCAGGGATGAGACATTAGTACTATATGTTAACCCTTTGGGATATTGAATGGTGTATCTTACATTGACTTCTCCGTCATTGAGATCTTCAGTATTAAAGTTTGTGATATATTCTTCGTCTGACGTTGTACTAAAAAAAGCATCATTGCTGTAGGTTTTTTCTTCGACTATTTCGGCTTCAAATTCTGCCCTGTTTCTGACTTCACCTCGATAAACAATGTCTATATCATCGTAACTTAAATTTTTTAATGATCTATTTTTTAATGAGGTATTCATATCTGAATGAGATTTTAGTGCATTAGTTAATTGCTCTATTTCAATTTTTATTTCTGGCGTGATATTGTTGCTTCGTATGGCATTATTGACTCTGACATAGCCAGCTTCAGTATAGTCTCTGAAGGCAAAGTAATCTTGGAAACTGATTTTTTTATTAGTGCTTAATATATTATATTTTTCAATCTCATCATGTATATCCAAATTGGTTTCATGCCAAAATTCCTCGCTATAAATACTTTCCATTTCTTTAATGACGACTTCTATTTCACTTTCCTGAATAGGGCTTCTCCTATGTATGACAGTGAGTTTACTTTTTTCAAATTGCTGATAATTAACATCCTCGATATCAGATTCTTTCATACTTGATATGTCATATTCATAGTAAGAACCTGAATCCGAGTCTACATTTGATTCTGAGGTGTCTATATTTAGACGCTTAATCTGTGGTTCTCCACTAAAACTCGGTGTGTTTGGATCACCTAAAAGATAGCCAATGCTGCCATTAATTCTTTTTAATATCCCTTTGGCTTTCGGTTTTGAGCTCACGGATAATAAGGCCGTTTTTTCTGTATTAGCACTGAGTTTGGGTGCTGTGGAGATTCTGGTGGGGGATGGCGCTTTTGTGGTCGGTTTAATCGGTAGCTTTCCTATGGAAAATTTAAATCCTCTAGGTTGTGGTGTGGGCCCTCCTAATAGAAGACCGAGGCCAACCTCCAAAGCAGTTTCTTCATCTGTTCTTGTGGGTAATTTTCCCTCATCTTCGTGCACCTCTTTACACGTATGCCCCATACGCCATTTACAGTGTTGGTGCTGAAATTCTTTCCAATCTTGCCCCACTCTACGTTTAGGTTCTATTGGTCTGGCGTGTGTGTCATTAATAAATAGTATTATTAATGACAAGGATATCATTGCTGTTTTATTCATGCAGTGTCCTTTTGCATAGATACAATAACTTTTGCTTTAAATGTTTCTGGCGTGACGACGTTATATTTCTTTCTTATGTAAATAAATTTTATTTTTTAAAACGAAAGGAATAATCTATGGATGATAAAATATAACGGAATTTATAGTAATATTAATATAGAGCCTGAGTGATGTTCTTTATTTAGGGATAGATCCCATTACGTAATTGGCTGGGCGAAATATCGAAAGTGCGGCGCAACGCCGTAGCGAAATTCGCCGGGCTGGTATAACCCGCAATAGTTGCCGCTTGATCGATAGTGATCCCTTCTTTCTGGATAGCCAGCATGGCGCGCTTTAAACGGCAATGGCGTAAATACTCAAATACCGTAATGTTGTAGCTTTCACGAAAACGCCGCTGCAAAGTGCTTTGACTCATATTGACCAAACGCGCCAATTCACCCATCGACAGATGGTCTGCCTCGCCACTTTCCAGCCAATCACGTACTTGCTGGATTCGATTCATGCCACGTAAAGAGACTTTATTTTGCTGTAACGCCTGCTGCTCCAGCGAACTGAATGCTTCGATAATTAAGCCAATACATTGTGTTTCACAATGCAAACGTTCCAGTGGCGTTGAAAAGGGCGGAGCACTCGCTATTTTCTGGGCGATGGCTTGGGCGTGAACTGATGGCCGCCATAAATGAATCGCCAGATGTTGCTGAGTAAAGTTGTATAACGCATCCCAAGAACCGGCTTGCGGTAATAGATCGCCATACAGCCATTCACGGTCAAAGGTGAGGGTCAGAGTGCGCTCATGGCTATTGTTCTTACCGTGGCGAGTAAATAGGGTGTTTTCAGTCAGGGAAACCAGTGAGGCATCGCCCTTTTCCTGCAAATGCAGTTCTTTACCGCCAAATGAGATATGTGCGCTGCCACTGACCACAATGGCTAGTTTCAGCGCCGGATTGAGCTGATTCTGGGTTTTGATATCGTAGAGGTTAGTCACATTCGCGGTATGCAGGATCAGATGCGGATTCAGACGCAATACCTGAAAATCGCCATACAAAACCGGATCAGTGGACAATGACTTCGCGCCACTCAGTTGATAGTCGCTGGCGACCAGATTTGACTGTTGCACAATTTGGTCGCGATAAATCGGTTTGGATGACGGGGAAATATTGCGCAACTTGTTTTTCTTCACCGCCGACATGATGGCCTCTCTAAAGATATTCATGTTTTGACAACATTGACTTTATAACAAAGGGTTTTGCTGTTTGCACAAACCATTTTTCTGATTGCAAATGTAACAATTAGCTAGATGAATTGATAATGAAAATAATTATCAATCTTGTTCGTTTTTGTTGCCCTATGAATAGATTGGCAGAGACTTTCCTCTGCTGACATTTGCTGTGGGCGTTTGCATCGGGGAAAGTGTAATGAAAGTAAAATGGCAGCGGCGCTCTCTGACGACCTTAGCGAGCTTGATTGGTATCTGTATTTCGACTCCGCTTTGGGCGCAGACACAAGATACCACTCAGGCAGGGTCTGATACAGCCGCAACACAACAAAAAGAAACAACGGCGACTGACAACAAAGCAACCACTGGCGATACCTTGGTGGTCACGGCCCAGCAGCAAGTCCGTCAAGCACTTGGTGCATCGACTATCACGGCGGAAGATATCCGCAAACGACCTCCAGCTAATGATTTGTCTGAAATTATCCGTACCATGCCAGGCGTTAACTTGTCCGGTAACTCAGCCAGCGGTCAGCGCGGGAATAACCGTCAGATTGATATTCGCGGCATGGGGCCTGAAAACACATTGATTATGATTGATGGTATTCCGGTGTCGAGCCGTAATGCCGTGCGTTATGGCTGGCGTGGTGAGCGCGATACCCGTGGTGATACCAACTGGGTACCGGCGAATATGGTTGAGAAAATCGAAGTGTTACGCGGGCCTGCCGCAGCGCGCTACGGTAATGGTGCTGCAGGTGGCGTGGTGAATATCATCACCAAACAGCCGGACAAAGAACTGCATGGCAGTTGGAATGCTTACATGAATCTGCCGCAGCATAGCGAAGAAGGCGCGACCCGTCGTACTGACTTCAGCCTGTTGGGGCCACTCAGTGATACCGTCAGTTTCCGCTTATACGGTGGATACAATAAAACTGATGCTGATGATTGGGATATTAACCAAGGCCATGAATCTGCCCGAACCGGTAATCAGGCTGGCACATTGCCTGCTGGGCGTGAAGGGGTTCGTAATAAAGATATCAACGGGTTACTGCGTTGGGAGTTTGCGCAGGGCCAATCCCTGGAGTTCGAGGCGGGCTATAGCCGTCAGGGGAATATTTATGCTGGTGATACACAAAACACCAACAGCAATGCCATTGTGCGCAGCCTATATGGCGCCGAAACCAACGTGATGTATCGCGATAATTTCTCATTAACGCACCGTGGTTTTTGGGATAACGGCGTCAGTACCACCTCCTATGTACAGTATGAAAATACCCGCAACTCACGTATTAATGAGGGGCTGGCAGGGGGGACTGAGGGTATCTTCTCAAATAATTATTTCAGTACAATCAAGCTGGACAACTATCTGGCCCATTCCGAGGTTAACCTGCCATTTGAGTTAGGGGTTAATCAAGTGCTCACTGTTGGTGCGGAATGGAATGACCAGAAAATGAATGACCCGACTTCCAACACCCAGACGACAACTGAGGGTGGCAGTGTCAGTGGTTTAACGGGAACAGGCCGAAATACGCGCACTTCAGCACAGATAGCGTCGGTGTTTGTTGAAGATAATATCGAGCTGACAGATACCACAATGCTGACCCCAGCGCTGCGTTTTGACCATCACAGCACCGCAGGGAGCAACTGGAGTCCGGGGTTAAACCTGTCACAGGAACTGGGCGATTACTTCACCATGAAAATGGGGATTGCCCGCGCCTATAAAGCGCCAAACCTCTATCAAACCAACCCCAATTATCTGCTGTATAGCCGTGGTCAGGGTTGCTATGGCGGCGGCGGTAGCTGTTACTTGATGGGTAATGACGATTTATCAGCAGAAACCAGCGTTAACAAAGAGATTGGTTTCGAATTCCATGATGATGGCATTATTGCGGGTATCACTTATTTCCGTAACGATTACCGTAATAAGATTGAGCCAGGTTTAGTCTCTCTGGGGACCGCCAGTGGTGGCACCGGAACTTATGCTAATTCCGATATTTTCAAGTGGGAAAATGTGCCGAAAGCCTTGGTTGAAGGGCTGGAAGGTAACCTGACGGTACCATTCACTGACACGGTGCAATGGAGCAGCAACCTGACCTACATGCTGGAGTCGAAGAACAAATCTACCGGCGATTACTTATCTATCACACCGGAGTTTACCCTGAACAGCTCAGTGAATTGGCAGGCTACGGATGATTTGTCCTTACTGTCTACCGTGACATGGTATGGGCGTCAGAAACCGAAGAAATATGACTATCAGGGTCTGCCAGTCACCGGTACGGCGCGCAATGAAGTTAGTCCATATGCCATCTTTGGTCTGAGCGCCAGCTACACAGTGACAAAAAATGTCAGTGTGACCACCGGTATTGAAAACTTGTTCGATAAACGCCAGTTCCGTGAAGGGAATGCCCAGAACGTAGCGAATATCGCCGGTGCCGGTGCAGCAACCTATAATGAGCCGGGGCGGACATATTTTGTTAGCTTGAATACTCAATTCTAAAATTATTTTGTTACAGCAGAAACAGTCATTATCGGCTGTTTCTGCTGCATTTATCGCCACAATATTTTCCCCTCCTCATTCCGCGTTCTAAAAGCCCCATCAACAGCACGAGATTTTCACCGAGAGATGGTATCCATTCCTAATGTATGGTTATTATGCGGGGAGGTTTTGCGGATATTAGCCCTCTTGCAAGGGGCTAACTGAGAGCGGTTATCAATAGTTTAGGTGATTACACTGCGCTCAACGATTCAGCAAAAATTTAATGTTGCTTTTATGTGAACGAATTAACACTGAGTTCAAATACTGGTATGCTGGCTGAGCGAAACTGGGCATCTTACCTTACACCTGGTGCATCATTGATGATGGCTGGTGACTACAGATAAGCCAAGAAAATATATCCAATAGATTTCAAAGTGCAGGAAGGCGGCAAACGAGAGAGTCCCGATGAGCTTACATGGGTAAGTGATTCGGGTGAGTGAGAGCAGCCAACACATCTGCGGTTTGAAAGATGTTGGGTATAAATGATAATTAAAGCGAGGAGAGAGTCGTGCTAGAAGAATACCGTAAGCACGTGGCCGAGCGTGCCGCTGAGGGTATCGTCCCCAAGCCATTAGATGCATCACAAATGGCAGCGCTGGTTGAATCATTAAAAAATCCGCCTGCGGGCGAAGATGAATTCCTGTTAGATCTGCTGATTAACCGTGTTCCCCCCGGTGTTGATGAAGCAGCTTATGTTAAAGCCGGTTTTCTGGCGGCCATAGCCAAAGGTGAAGCCCACTCCCCACTGATTACCCCTGAGAAAGCAATTGAACTGCTTGGTACCATGCAGGGCGGCTATAATATTCATCCGTTGATTGATGCGTTAGATAATGAAAAGCTGGCTCCGATTGCGGGCAAAGCTTTATCTCACACCTTGCTGATGTTTGATAACTTCTACGATGTAGAAGAAAAAGCCAAAGCAGGTAATCCTCACGCCAAGAAAATTATGCAATCCTGGGCTGATGCCGAATGGTATCTCTCCCGCCCACCTTTGGCTGAGAAAATCACGGTAACCGTATTCAAAGTCACCGGTGAAACCAATACCGATGACTTGTCTCCGGCTCAAGATGCCTGGTCGCGCCCTGATATCCCACTGCATGCGCTGGCGATGCTGAAAAATGCCCGTGAAGGCATTCATCCGGATCAACCGGGCAGTGTTGGCCCAATCAAACAGATTGAAGAGCTGAATAAAAAAGGTTTCCCATTGGCCTACGTTGGCGATGTGGTCGGAACCGGTTCTTCTCGTAAATCAGCCACCAACTCGGTGCTGTGGTTTATGGGTGACGACATCCCTTACGTGCCGAATAAGCGCGGCGGTGGTGTGGTGCTGGGCAGCAAAATTGCGCCAATCTTCTTTAACACTATGGAAGATGCGGGTGCATTGCCAATCGAAGTAGATGTCAGCAACCTGAATATGGGCGATGTAATTGATATCTTCCCGTATCTGGGCGAAGTGCGTCACCATGATACTGGCGCGATTTTAGCCACTTTCGAACTGAAAACTGACGTGTTGTTGGATGAAGTGCGCGCCGGTGGCCGTATCCCATTGATCGTCGGCCGCGGTTTGACCACCAAAGCGCGCGAATCTCTGGGCCTGCCAGTTAGCGAAGTCTTCCGTGTGGCGAAGCCGGTTGCTAAGAGTAACAAAGGTTTCTCGCTAGCGCAGAAAATGGTGGGTCGTGCCTGTGGCGTTGCAGGTGTGCGTCCGGGTGAATATTGCGAACCTAAAATGACCTCGGTCGGTTCACAAGATACCACCGGTCCAATGACCCGTGATGAGCTGAAAGACTTGGCGTGTCTGGGTTTCTCAGCTGATCTGGTGATGCAGTCATTCTGTCATACTGCGGCCTATCCGAAGCCTGTAGACGTGACCACTCATCACACATTACCTGACTTTATTATGAACCGTGGCGGTGTGTCACTGCGCCCAGGTGATGGCATCATCCACTCATGGCTCAACCGTATGTTGTTACCGGACACTGTCGGTACTGGTGGTGACTCTCACACCCGTTTCCCTATCGGCATTTCCTTCCCTGCGGGTTCTGGTCTGGTGGCCTTTGCGGCAGCAACAGGCGTAATGCCTCTGGACATGCCTGAATCGGTGTTGGTGCGCTTTAAAGGTAAAATGCAGCCGGGTATCACCCTGCGTGATCTGGTGCATGCTATCCCTTACTACGCGATTCAGGAAGGTCTGCTGACAGTTGAGAAACAAGGCAAGAAGAACATCTTCTCTGGTCGAATTCTGGAAATTGAAGGCTTACCAGAGCTGAAAGTTGAACAGGCATTTGAGCTGGCCGATGCCTCCGCAGAACGTTCTGCTGCCGGTTGTACCATCAAACTGGATAAAGCGCCGATCATTGAATATCTGCAATCCAACATTGTGTTGTTGAAGTGGATGATAGCCGAAGGTTACGGTGACCGTCGTACACTGGAGCGCCGTGTCAATGGTATGGAAAGCTGGTTGGCTAACCCGAATCTGCTGGAAGGTGATGCGGATGCGGAATACGCTGCGGTGATCGAAATCGATCTGGCGGAAATAACCCAGCCGATTCTCTGTGCGCCTAACGATCCGGATGATGCGCGTTTGCTGTCTGATGTTGCTAATAGCAAAATCGATGAAGTATTTATCGGTTCCTGCATGACCAACATCGGCCACTTCCGTGCGGCCGGTAAACTACTGGATCAACACAAAGGTCAGTTGCCAACCCGCCTGTGGGTCGCGCCGCCGACCAAAATGGATGCCGCGCAACTGACCGAAGAGGGCTACTACAGTGTCTTTGGTAAGAGTGGTGCCCGTGTTGAGATCCCAGGCTGCTCGCTGTGTATGGGTAACCAGGCACGTGTAGCAGATGGGGCGACGGTTGTTTCTACTTCGACTCGTAACTTCCCGAACCGCTTGGGGAATGGGGCGAATGTTTATCTGGCTTCGGCTGAACTGGCAGCGATTGCATCACTGCTTGGACGTCTGCCAACTCCTGATGAATATCAAACTTATATGGCTCAGGTTGATAAGACCGCAGCAGATACTTACCGCTATCTGAATTTTGATCAGTTGAGCCAATATACGGATAAAGCAGATGGTGTGATCTTCCAAACCGCCGTGTAAACCGCTATATTCCAGCACTCACGGGAGGCCTATGGCCTCCCGTTTCTATTTTAAACATCGCATCGAAGTGAAATATTGCCGCTATTTACTGGCTTTGCGAGCTTGCGCCAAGTGAGATAACTAAATACGGTTACAATAATTAGAAGGGCATCAGGAGGACGTGCTATGGACTATGAATTCTTGCGTGATTTAACCGGGCAAGTACTGGTCAGATTCTCCATGGGACATGAAGTGATCGGCCACTGGCTCAATGAAGAAATTAAAGGCGATTTAGCCAAACTCGATCAAATTGAAGCCGCAGCGGCTGAAGTCAAAGGCAGTGAACGGCAGTGGCAGCTGGATGGTCATGAATATACCTTGTGGCTGGATGGTGAAGAAGTGATGGTGCGCGCCAATCAATTAGATATTGAAGGCGATGAGATGGAAGAAGGCATGAATTACTATGACGAAGAAAGCCTCTGCCTGTGTGGTTTAGAGGACTTTCTGCTGGTATTGCAAGGCTACCGTAACTTCATCATGACTAAATAAAATACCGACCCAAAGAACGTGGAGTTGCAGGTAGGCAGCAAGTGAGCGCATCCCGATGAGCTTACATAAGTAAGTAATTCGGGTAAGCAAGCGTAGCTAACAACCCTGCGGCTTCAAGTTCGAAGGGGTGTGCGGCTGGCAGACCAACATAACAACGAGCCGAGCACTACCATAGCAACACCCGGCCAGAATGCGGCTGAGGGGGGAGTATTGAGCCATAAACTGGCAATCAGTATTGATAACAACGGTGTGAAGTAAGAGAGGGCAGCGACCAGTGTGGCGTTGCCTTTTTTCATGGCGATATCCCAGCACAGATAGGCCAGCGCGGTATTGGCCCCCATCAGTAGCAGTTCAAAAGTGGCGCGTTGGGTGAAATGCAACTTACCGGGTGTCAGCATAAAGAACATCACCCACAGGCATAGCGCACAGGCGAGCAAAAACAGTGGTAATGCCCCAGGTTCTCGGCTGTATACCCGCACCAGATTGGAGTAACCGGCCCAGGTAAAGGCCGCAATTAGCGCCAGACTATAAGCCAATGGGTTACTGCTAACATTGGCACTGAGCACTTTGATATCCAGCCCATTCCCACCACTGACCACCCAAATCACGCCAAACAGGGCCAGAGCCGCGCCCGGCCAGAGCCACCATCGTGCACAGAGTTTAAGTAACGGTACCGCCAATAGCAGCGTCAAGCTCGGCCACAGGTAATTGATCAGACCTATCTCCAGTGTCTGCTGGCGATCATTCGCCATTCCGATGGCTAAGGCAAAAGCCACCATATACACCACAAACAGCAAACCACAACCGTATAGATAAGCCGGATGTTGACCGCGTACGGTCGGTTTACCCGCCACCAGCCACACCAAGATACCACTGACGGTGTAAATGGCTGCACCCGCGCCAAATGGCCCTAACGTTTCAGATAACCCACGCGTCAAGGCGACACTCATGCTCCAGAGCAGGATCGCAATAATGCCATACAGGGTCGGGAGGCGATTCATAACAGGGGCATCATCCTTGTGCGATATCAGACGGAGAAAATAGGATCTTCTTATACATTGCCGGTCAGGGCGATGGGAATAGCGGAAGATCAATTATTGCTTAATTACGCCATATATCCTGAACTGTTTTATTTCATCGAGATCAGTGCTTTCTGATGATCTACTAATAAGTTTTAGTTTAATAAACAATAAATTAATAAATAAACTCAGCCAAACAACGATAAAAATCCGCGCCTTAATTGGTTAAAATACGAGCTATTCCTGAGTTGTATCTTTGATTGACGGAATAAAAGATAACCGGCAGAGGTGATAGCACTCTGCGACTTCTTCAGTGCACATACCAGGACGGTGATGTTATGGCAGAATTCAGTAATACACGGACGCGAATCGCCAGTTGGCTTCTGATTTATCTTACCGCAGTACAACCTCTACATCCGGCTATTGCTGCCCAGCAGAGACAGCTGCCAGTGGTTAATATTGCTACACCGGACCCATCTGGGATCTCTCATAACTACTATAAATCTTTCAATATCGATTCAACTGGAGCAGTGCTCAATAATGCAACAGAGGCAGGGCAGTCAGTATTAGCGGGCCAGTTAGCTGCCAATCCTAATTTAAATGGCAACAGTGCAAAATTAATCATTAACGAGGTTCAGAGTAGTGATTCCACAACATTGGCAGGGAAACTGGAGGTTTTTGGTAAGAAAGCTGAAGTGATTATTGTCAATCCTAATGGGTTGCAATGTAACGGCTGTAGTTTTATTAACACCAATAAGCACACGTTAATTGACGGTAAACTGAATATCAATATGTTACAGATTACCGCCCGTGGGCAAACGCCGATCGTTAATATCCTTGCACCTAATCCAGCCGGTATTTCCCATAACCACTTCAAAAGTTTTAATGTCGACGCACCCGGTATGGTGCTGAATAATTCCACCGAGGCGGGCCAGTCATCGTTAGTCGGGCAATTGGCTGCCAACCGTAATTTTTATGAAGGTAATAGTGCAAAATTAATCATTAATGAGGTGATAGGTCGCGATTACTCCGAGCTGACCGGCACGCTGGAAGTTTTCGGCCCGAAAGCAGATGTGATTATTGCTAACCCAAATGGTTTGTACTGCAATGGCTGCAATTTTAGTAATGCCAGTGGCATCACTTTAACCACCGGTAGGCCGGTATTCAATTCTCAGGGTGAACTGGATAGCCTAAATATTACCAAAAACACCGCTATTGTTGTGGGGAGCAAGGGGGTTAATGCCCTCAATCAGAATAATACGGCAATCATCACTGGTGGGTTAAAACTTCACGGTGAAATCCGTGCTAATCAGCTTGACGTGATACTGGGTACCAATCAGGTTAACTATCAAAGCGGTGATATTCAGTCACTATTATCAAAAGAGACAAAACCTTTAATAGTATTAGATACCAAAGAGTTGGGCGGTATGTATGCTAACAGTATTCGATTAATATCAACGGAAAAAGCGAACACTGTTAATGCTAAAAATATCGTCAGCCATCAAGGTGATATTAGGTTTGATGTCGCCGGTGATCTTAATTTAGGTAATATTACGGCGAAAAATAATCTGAATATTACCAGCAAGAAGACCAGCCTTGCCCAGGGCGACAAATTGCTCAGCGGGCGTGATATTACATTGGTAAACACTGAATTTAATAACTTAGGGCAGGTAACAGCAGAGGGTGACCTGCGTATTTTTAGTGATCAAGTGCGTAATAGCGGTCAGCAAGCACAGATTATTGCTAATAATATGTGGATACAAAAAGATGCTGATGGGAATAAAAATACTCTGGTTGAAAATAAGTCTGGCACCATTAAAACAAAAAGTGGTGACTTAATTATTCGTACCGAAAAACTGGAAAATAGTCGCCCGATGGTAACTGCCGGGTGGCAGAAACTAACGCCAGATTCGCGCCAGCTTAATGATTACGATGACGATAGCGATTCTCCGGGCAAAGTTATTATCACATTAGAATACGATTGGCCCACCCGAGCACTGCCCGAAAAATGGTTTGGTGCTATCGAAACCGGTGAATGGCAAAGCGGTGTCTGGCGGGTCAACACTGAAAAAAATATCTGGCAACTGAATGCACCATCACCGGCTGCCACCCTGCATTCAGGGAGTAATCTGTATATTAATGCCAGCCAGTTAGAGAATAAAAGTAGTCATATAGGAGCAGCAAAAGATATTTTCCTGACCGGTAATGATTTTTTAAACAGCAGCGCCAGTAAATGGGTGAAAGATGAATTTCGTTATTATAGAGTGGATTATCAGTGGCCGGATTATTATGTTTTTCATGACGAACGATTATATTACCAGTTAACTGAGGCTGAAAAATACAGAGCGACAGTCGTGGCAGGCGGAAATGCCGTACTGGACTTTAACAACAAGATTCAGTTACAGCGCCCGGTGCCGGAGATAGATAAAACTGCTCCTATATCATTATCCGAATTCACACCGCCGGTATTAAAAGGGCATAATATTTTACTGCATGGTAAGACTATTTCCAGCAGTGATTTAATACAGGCCAGTGGCGATATTACCTTTATTGCAGAAGACCGCATTGCATTAGCCAACAGCAGTTTGCGTGGTCAGGATATTTCACTGACGGCACTGAATGATATTAACTCATCATCAAGTGAGTTTTTGGGGAGGAACATTTTATTACTGAGCCGAGAGGGGGATATTAAAACAAATTCACCTGACAGGTCTTCGCGTCAGCCAGATGATGCGCAGGTATTTAATCGCATTAAAGCCAGCCACGATTTTACTGCCATTGCCGCTAAAGATATTCAATTAACCGATACCCTTATCCATCCGGCAGCTAACATTAGCTTGTCCGCCGGACATGATATTAATATTTCACATGTGCTCAAGCCCGAAGAAATCCTAATTACCGATGGATTTTTAGAACCAGAAAAGTATCTGAAACAGATTAACCAACTATTATCGTTATCCAATCGATTAACCAGTAGTGGCGATATCACACTGAATGCCGGTAATAATCTGATGTTACAGGGGATTAAGCTAAACGCTGGGCAAGAAATTAACTTGCACGCTGCCCGTGATATTCAACTGGAACCTTATAATAGAACTGTCTGGTCAGATCTTATGGGGCGTTATAATAACAACCATCAAGGTTCTGTATTTTTTAATATATTTCCCCGCTCCGAAACTCCTGATTATACAGTTCAGATAAATGCCAAAGGCAATGCCTTAATTAATGCGGGCCGCGATATTCTGACCCGGGGCAGTAATATTAATGTGGACAATAATCTTACCTTATTAGCCGGGCAACATATTCAGCTAGCGGCGCTGCCATACACTGGTACTGATTGGACTGATCGCTCACGCTACACCCGCCATGCCGCTACTCGCCTCAAAGCCGGCAACACTCTGAATGCGGTGGCCAATCACCAGCTTATCACCCAGGGTGCAGAACTCGCTGCTGGCGGTGATATGACACTGACTTCCGGCGGCGATATGCGCTTTGAATCGGTATTGAATGAGAGTCATTACGGCGGTGGCGATAATTCCAGCTACAGAAAACTCCAGCAATCCACTCAACTCAACAGCGGCGGTGCGCTGACGTTAATTTCAAACGGCAGCATGTTGTTTCAGGCCACCCAGTTGATGGTTAAAAAAGTGATGGATATCGCCGCCAAAGGCGGCTACCTGTTCGCGCAAGCAATGGAGGAAACCAGCCATTCGGAGCAGCACTGGCAGACCCGCAAGTGGTGGGGGCGCAAAAAATCACACCACAATGTGCAGCATGTGGCCACCAACAAAGTCACTGAATTTACCGCTGAGGGTGATATCAGTTTACTCAGCCGTGATGACAGCACCTATCAGGCCAGCAAAATTGCCGCCGGCCAGAACGCCAAACTGACCAGTACCCACGGCAAAGTGATATTTGAAGCGGTCAAAGACATCACTTTTCAACAAAAAACCGAGCTATCGAAAGGCTTCTATATCAAATATACCGATAAGGGGTATCTGGATGAAAAGTGGGTGTTACCCACAATCCACACCGGCGGTGAATTAACTGTTGATGCCGCGCAGGGTATCCGTGCTGATGTAAAAGTGAAGAATGGTGAGTCATTGCGCAGTGCTATTACTGCATTGAGCAAGACCCCCGGTAATGAATGGCTTAATGATTTAAATCTGCGCGATGATGTGCAGTGGCAAAAAGTCATGGATGCCTACCACCATTGGGATCACAAAAATGAGCACCTGAACCCTGTAGTGGCGGCCGTGATAGCGATTGCAATAGCAGCTGCTACGGCGGGGTCGGGGCTGGTGGTCGCTGCCGGAGCGGCTGCCGGTGGTGGGGTGGCTGGTGGTGCGGTTTCTGCTGGAATGTCGGCACTGGCATCGCAGGCCGCGGTGTCTTTGATGAATAACAAGGGCGATATCTCCAAAACTTTCAAAGACATGGGGAGTAAATCGTCGGTCAAATCTCTGGTGACCTCCATGGCTATTGGGGGCGCTTTATCTGGGTTCGATGCTGCGATCGGGGGCGATAGCGCGGCTAAAGGTGCTAAAACAGCGAGCACGACCAGTGCCAGATTACCGCAGCTTAGTCATGGCGACTGGAGCAAGGTCGCCCAACGGGTGGCCGGTCAGTCGATTATCAGTTCCAGCCTGAACACCGCCATCAATGGTGGCAGCTTTAAAGATAATCTGGCCACGGCATTACTAACCAGTGTGGGGTCTCAGTTGCATGCTGAGGGCGCTCATTTAATCGGCAATAATGGCGATGTATTAGGCGTGTCGGGCAAAGCCTTAAGCCATGCGCTGGTTGCTGGGGTTGCGGCTGAAATTGGTGGCGGTACTGCGAAAGGCGCCGCCGCCGGAGCACTGGCCGCCGAGCTGGCCGGTGTGGTGATGGGTGAGAATATCATCGGGTCACAGCAATGGCAGGAGAAAGCTGAACGTCAGGCTCAGATTATCCGATTTTTCGGTGGTGTGGCCGGTGCGGTATTTACCGGCAAAGCAGAAGGCGCGTACAGCGGAGCCAGCGCTGCTGAAACGGCATTTCGTTATAATTACCTCAGCCATCATCAACAAAAGTTAATGGAAACAGAGATGGCTGCTGCCAAAACGCTGGCAGATAAAGGTAGCGTTTTTGTTCATTGGGGATTAACCAGTGCGACTCAGGATGGAGCCTTTGCAGCAGGTATTGTTGCGGGTGTACCGGAGGGTTTGCATGACAGTGCGATAGGGCTGCTTGGCGTGCTGAAAGAACCTAAGCAAACCTTTATGGCGTTAAAAGAGCTGGTAAACGGCGATAATGTATTGGGCAAGGTGGCGCAAAGTGTCAAACGAGACTGGCTGGCCCGTATTGACAGAATGGAAGCACACTACCAGCAAGCGGGTCGCAGCGGTGCCTATGATTCAGGTGTTGAAGCGGGTAAGCTGCTGGTTGAGTATGGCGGTTATGTCACAGGTGCTGGCGTCTTGGTGAAAGGCAGCACACGCTTTGCAGCAAGGCAGGTTGAGAAGTTTGCGGTGCCAAGGATTGCGACGGTAAATCAGTCGACAACCGGTATCAAATGGGGGCAAGGTATTAGCCAGCAAGGAATGCCGTGGGAAAATTATGTCGGGACTCAATTGCCGCAAAATTCACGGTTACCGGTAAACTTTAAAACCTTTGATTACTATAATCGCATCTCCCGAACGGCCATTAGTGTAAAAACTCTGGATACCACCACTGCCGCCAGAGTGGCAAACCCAAGGCAAATCTACAATTCGCTGAAAGGGAATATAGATACGGTTGCGAAGTTTCAGGAATATAGTCTTTCAAAGCGGAAACTCGATTCTTCAATGATTTCCAGCAAAGAAATCCAGTTGGCCGTGCCTGCCAATACTACCAAAGTACAGTGGGCTGAGATAAATCGGGCAATCGAGTATGGGAAAAGTCAGCGGGTAAACGTTAGGGTAACGCAGGTGAAATGATGAAATTTAACCAAAATCAGGATTATTGGGTCAGTTGCTATTGCACCAATGAGTTTTTGAGTATTGAGACTGATTCTGGCCTTGGTATGGTGGGGAGCGATCCACTCTTCCCTCCCCATCTATTACCACCAGATGCAGATGATCAAACTATCGGTGAAGCTGTGCTTATTGCGTTATCAAACAGCCGGACATTATCACTTGAAGAGTCCGCTGATTTTTTTGATCTTGAGAAAGGCAAAGAGCAATATGCTGCCTGGATAGCGATGCTAATGGAGAGGTACGGTTATAAAACCAAGCGGGCACTATTTAAGGATATGAAAAACTGCTCTATTCATTGTCTTAATGATGTGATCACTATCTCGCCCATGCGCCATGAAAAATTGGAGGCGTGGGGTGGAACGGGGCGCGGCGGAAGAGATAAAGTTATTCTACCTGTTAATAGCCCTCCAAGTGAAATCGGTGCTGCATTTCGATTAGCCCTTAGTCGCTGTAAAGGCTGATATTTCTCTCTTATTTACCAACAACCTTAATCAAAAGTCCCGGTCAAAAACCGGGTTTTTTAGTCTGATATTGCCCACATTAAAAAGTGAACACCTGAACCCAGTGAGCTGGCCGGTATGGTGATGGGTGAGAATATCATCGGGTCACAGCCGTGGCAGGAGAAAGCTGAACATCAGGCTCAGATTATCCGATTTTTCGGTGGTGTGGCTGGTGCGGTGTTTACCGTAGTGATCAAGAAAAACTGACCGCGGGTTGAGAACTTCATCCACTATTCTTTCTTGTACTGCGCATGCTTTATGTATAAAATTTTGTACGCAATGGAGGTGTTATGCAAAAGGAAGTGCTATGCAAAACAAAGCAGCAAGAGAGGAAAAGGGAATTATCTGGATGGGTTCCTCGTTTGAAGATTTGATGGTCTTTCCTACTGATGCGCGCAAAGATGTCGGTTATCAGCTTCATAAGATACAACATGGTATTGAACCAGAAGACTGGAAACCATTTTCTGATGTAGGTTCCGGCGTAAATGAAATCCGGGTGCGTGATACTAATGGAATCTACCGCGTGATGTACGTGGCAAAGTTCGATGAAGCTATCTATGTTCTACATAGCTTCCAGAAAAAGACCCGGCAAACGAGTAAACTCGATAAAGATATCGCTAAAGTGCGCTATAGCGTGCTAGTTGAACAAAGGAGGCACAGTAAATGACCGCCCAAATTGATACTAAAACTCGCCATATCACTCCGGCTGGAGCAAATATTTTTGCTGACCTTGGCTTTGACGAGAAAGAAGCCTCGGTGCTTTATGCTGATTCCATGCGTGAAATAGAAAACACATTAGCGATAAAGGAAAAGCTGATGGATGAGATTACCGTATGGATTACTGAGCAAAAAATGAAGCAGGCAGATGTAGCCACTATGTTGCATATTTCTCGGCCACGAGTTTCCGATGTAGTGAACAAAAAAACCAGCAAATTCACCATCGATGCACTAGTTAATATGCTCAGTCGTATTGGTAAACCCGTTCAGGTATTGGTAGATTGATACGAAGCTGCTGCAAAGGCTGATAGTTAAAGCCTTACTTACCCAACTACCTTAATCAAAAATCCCGGCGAAAACCGGGATTTTTGACTTGTTATTACCCAAACAACATCACACTTCTGGCACATTGCGGCCATAGTAGATTTCCTGCATTTCTTTATACAGCAGGTGGGTAATACGCTCTCTCTCTTCCGCGCTTAGCTCTTCTGGCTTGGCGTTAAACAGATAATGCTTCAAATCGAAATCTTTCAGCATCATCTTGGTATGGAAGATATTTTCTTGATAAACATTCACATCCATCATGTGATACAGAGATTTCATATCGTCAGACATGAAGTTCTGAATCGAGTTGATTTTATGATCGATGAAATGTTTTACCCCGTTGATATCACGGGTAAAACCACGCACCCGATAATCCATGGTGACAATATCGGATTCCAACTGGTGGATAAGGTAATTCAGTGCTTTCAGCGGTGAAATGACGCCACAGGTCGAGACTTCGATATCTGCACGGAAAGTACATAATCCACCTTCAGGGTGGCTTTCCGGATAGGTATGGACGCAGATATGGCTCTTGTCCAGATGGGCGACAACGGCACTTGGCAGCGGGCCTGGGTGCTCTGATGTATCAACATCGCGTGGATCAACCGGCTCTTCGCTGACCAAAATCGTGACACTTGCCCCCTGAGGATCATAATCCTGGCGGGCGATATTCAAAATATTCGCGCCAATGATCGAGCAGGTTTCAGTCAAGATCTCGGTCAGGCGGTTGGCATTATACTGTTCGTCAATGTAGGCGATATAGCCATCGCGGTCGTCTGCGGTCTTGGCATAACAAATATCGTAAATACAAAAACTCAGGCTTTTAGTCAGGTTGTTGAAGCCGTGCAGTTTAAGCTTGGACAATTTAGTTCACCTCCTTACGGATTATCAACGTTTGGTCGTTAAGGCATCCAGCAGATACTGCGGCAAAGCAAAGCTGCCGACATGAATGGCTGGGTTATAGTAGCGGCAGGTCAGACCCGCTTCGACAAAACGCTGTTGTAGCGTGGTGATATCCAACTGGCGCAATTGTGGATTTTGCGTCGCCCAGGCGAAGGTCATGATACCGCCGTAATATGTCGGAATGGCTGCCTGATAAAAACTGACATCTTTAAAATAGTGGCTAAGCTTATTATGGCTATCAACCGCTTCATCTTGTTGCAGGAAGCACACGCCGTTTTGTGCAACAAAGATGCCGCCTTCATTCAAGCTACGGGCACATCCTTCATAGAAAGCCGATGTGAACAGGCTTTCCCCTGGCCCAATGGGGTCAGTACAGTCAGAGATAATGACATCGAACTTTTCAGTGGTTTGATTAACAAAGTTGACGCCATCATCAATAACCAGCTTGAAACGGGGGTCATCATAGGCTCCCGCGCTATGATTGGGCAGATACTGGCGACAGAACTCGACGACACCGGCGTCAATTTCTACCATGGTAATCTGTTCGATATTTTTGTGACGGCTAACTTCGCGTAGCATCGCGCCATCACCGCCACCGATGATAAGCACTTTCTTTGCCTGACCGTGGGCCAACAAAGGGACGTGCGTCATCATTTCGTGATAGATAAATTCATCGCGTTCGGTGGTCTGCACCACGCCATCCAACGCCATTACCCGACCCAGCACAGGGTTCTCAAAAATCACCAAATCCTGGTGCTCGGTTTTCTCGCGGTACAGTACATTTTCTACTGAAAAATACTGGCCGAAGTTGGCATGTAATGTTTCATACCATAGTTCTTTCTGTGACATGTTCGGGGCTTCTCCTTCGCAGTAACAGCCATGAAAAATGGGGGCAACATCATAGCCAACTCTGGCTGAGGTTGCACGGTTGAATTTTAGGCTGAAAGGGTAAATGCGGGATCGCTAGTTAGCGTAGGCCAATAAACTTAAAGAGTCACGAGCCAGAGATTTGCATTTGGTAGGAACCGGGATCGCAATGCCCCGCAGGTCGCGATAGCTCTCTTCACCCAAGGCTTTCATATTAAAGCTATTGTAGTTACGCAGATCCCAGCGATTTTGTTGAGCAAAATAGACAATTGCCCGTTTGATTTCATTATTGGGTAATTCGTTATAGCCACAATCATTTTTCAGATAAACGAATACCGCAGTCAGATCTGCAAGATCTTCTGCTTCAGATTCACTTAATGCAGAACTGGCAGATGAGAATCCGCACAGAGTGAGCAGCAGCATAACTAATGTTGTTCTTTTCATAGCGGAGACTGGCTTATTCATTGTTAGCAGACGTTATCACACTGTGATGGTTCAGAGTAAATTTTATTATGCTCCCCGTGTGGGTATATACGGGGATTGATTCACAAAGTGATTGATTACTCCTTGACCTTCCCTCAAGGGGAAGGTTTATGCTGGCGTACAATGCTGTTTTTGTGCCCTGTAGGCACTTACCCACCATCACTTACCCACAATCAAGAATGGAGACGACCATGCATCGCCGTGATTTTATTAAGTTAACGGCAGCTCTTGGAGCCGCCACTTCACTGCCTTTATGGAGCCGCGCGGCTTTGGCCGCAGATTTTTCACCTTTACCCATCCCGCCATTACTTCAACCAGATGCCAGCGGCAACATTAATCTGAACATCCAAACGGGCTCTATGGCCTGGTTACCCTCCGCCGCCACTCAAACCTGGGGCTATAACGGCAACTTATTAGGGCCAGCGATTCGTTTGCAGCGCGGTAAGCCAGTCATGATTAATGTCACAAACTCCTTACCGGAAGCCACAACTGTGCACTGGCACGGACTGGAAATTCCCGGCGACGTCGATGGTGGGCCACAGGCTCTGATTCAGCCGGGGGCTAAACGCCAGGTGGCATTTACAGTAGAACAACCCGCCGCCACCTGCTGGTTCCATCCCCATACTCACGGTATTACCGGCCGTCAGGTCGCGATGGGGCTAGGGGGATTAGTGCTGATAGATGATAGTGACAGCGAAAAACTGCCGCTCCCGAAACAGTGGGGCGTGGATGATATCCCGGTTATTTTGCAGGACAAATTACTCGGTAAAGATGGTCAAATTGACTATCAATTGGATGTGATGACGGCTGCGGTGGGGTGGTTCGGTGATCGAATGTTCACCAATGGTGCCGAGTATCCGCAGCAAATTACCCCGCGCGGCTGGGTGCGCTTACGGCTGCTGAATGGATGTAATGCGCGGTCTCTGAATCTGGCTCTTAGCGATGGCCGCCCAATGTATGTGATTGGCAGTGACGGTGGTCTCTTGGCCGAACCCGTTGCGGTGCGCGAATTGCCGATACTGATGGGCGAGCGTTTCGAGGTGTTGGTGGATACCTCAGATGGCAAGGCACTTGATTTGGTCACTTTGCCGGTAAAACAGATGGGCATGACATTAGCGCCATTTGATAAGCCACTGCCGGTATTACGGCTCCAACCTTCATTAGTTGCAGGCAGTAAAGTGCTGCCGGATTCATTGGTCGTGGTGCCGCCACTTGCTGATGCCACGGGGCTGCAAGAGCGTTGGTTCCAACTGATGATGGACCCTAAACTGGATATGCTGGGCATGCAGGCGTTGATGAGCCGTTATGGTATGCAAGCTATGGCAGGGATGAGTATGGATCACGGCAATATGGGGGGGATGGATAGTGGTGCGATGGCAGGTATGGACCACGGCAATATGAAAGGTATGAATCATGGAGCGATGACCGCGGCTCCAGCTTTTGATTTCAGCCATGCCAATATGATCAATGGCAAAGCTTTTTCCATGACCGAAGCGGCGTTTGATGCCAAACAGGGCAAATATGAGAAATGGACGGTTTCTGGTGAAGGCGACATGATGCTGCATCCATTCCATGTCCACGGTACGCAGTTCCGTATTCTGAGCGAAAACGGCAACCCACCTGCGGAGCATCGCCGTGGCTGGAAAGACACCGTACGAGTGGAAGGCGCTCGCAGTGAAATATTGGTGCGTTTTAATCACCAGGCCCCAACCAGCAACCCTTATATGGCTCACTGTCACCTGCTGGAACATGAAGATACCGGCATGATGCTGGGCTTTACTGTCAGTGCTTAAGTCACTCCCCGGTGAGTTGGCCGGGGATATTCTCTCTTTTATACTTCTAGCAGTTCAGTTAAGGCGGGTTGGAGTATCTGATGACCGCTTTTATCTTTCTTAATGATAAATCCCTGATAATAGCTAAAGCTATCTCTCTGAATTTCTTCTATCAGCCATTCTGAACGTTGGAGAGCGAGTAGACTTTTGGCGGTCAGCCACATCTTGCTGATAAGAAAACAGATAATCACTATCGCTAACCCCACTATCACCCAGAGCATATACGGGGTATCAGAGGGGGCCAGTTCAAGGGTTTGTGTTAGAGCTAAATAAAGGGTTACAGCTTGAAGCAACAGTTTGATGACCAGAAAACGGCGGAAGAAGGATATGAGATGCACGATGCTGAGAAAACAGGGGTTTTTTAAGGAGGTACGCGTTTCTTGCACCGGGATCCCCCGGACATAAACCATCCATTGTGTCTTTTCTGTCATCAGATAAACCACCCCTTTCTCTGCCATTCGGTGCAAATGTAATGAAACCCAAACACTGAAGACCAAACCGACAATAAGGTAGTAAAAGATCGGGGCGCTCAGGCCAAAAAAGGCGACAAACAAGCTGATGGCGGCGATTACCGTAAAAGTGACGGAATAAAGCCAGATGCTGGTTGATTGATAATTCATTCAAACATTCCTTGTAGAGGGGCTATCCAGAGAAAATACCTGAGCCAAATTTATGGCGCTAGTATATCTCTCAATACGCCAGCTGTTTATCTTTGTTATACTTTCGCCCCGCCACTCCGCGGGGAGAGTGGCAGGATGTCCTGTGAATTGTGTTAAACTAGGGGCATCAATCTGTATCAGTGAAGCTATCTGCACCGGTGACTCATTGATATCAAATCAATAAATTTAAATAGGTATGTTGGCTGTGAAACACACTGTAGAAGTCATGATTTCCGAGCAGGAAGTCAAAACCCGAATTGCCGAACTAGGCCGCCAAATATCCGAACATTACCGCGACAGTGGCAGTGAAATGGTGCTGGTCGGGTTGCTCCGTGGCTCATTTATGTTTATGGCTGATTTGTGCCGCGCCATTGATGTTTCCCATGAAGTCGATTTTATGACCGCTTCTAGCTATGGCAATGGCATGAGCACCACCCGCGATGTGAAAATCCTCAAAGATTTAGATGAAGATATCCGCGGTAAAGATGTGCTGATTGTTGAAGATATCATCGACTCAGGTAACACATTAAGTAAAGTGCGTGAAATTCTGCAACTGCGTGGCCCGAAATCATTGGCTATCTGTACGTTGCTGGATAAACCCGAGCGCCGCGAAGTACAGGTGCCTGTTGAGTGGGTCGGCTTCACTATTCCTGATGAGTTCGTGGTGGGTTACGGTATTGATTATGCTCAGCGCTATCGGCATTTACCCTATGTCGGTAAAGTTGTCATGTTTGACGAGTGATCGGCGACTGCGTGCGGGCATTTTAGGCTGATTGAGCCGCGTAGTTAATGGGAGAGGGTGCATTTGAACACCCTCCCATAGCGACTCATTAGTTTTGTCTGTTTGGTTGCAGTATTTTAGCCATTGCTTCGCGGTACTTGATTTCCAGTTCGCTGAGGCTGGTGCTAGAGATATTTAAATCCGTCAGTTTGCCGTCTTCAATACCATAGACCCAGCCGTGAATCATGGCTTTCTGCCCACGCTTCCAGGCGGAACGAACAATAGTAGAATGTCCCAAGTTATACACTTGCTCTACTACATTGATTTTACATAACATATTACTACGTTCTTCGGCAGGAAGTTCACCCAGCAGCGTGCTGTGTTTAAACCAAAGATCGCGAATGTGCAGTAACCAGTTGTCGATAAGCCCTAATTCAAGATCTTTTTTCATTGCGGCTTCAACACCACCACAGCCAAGGTGACCACAGATAATGATATGCTCGACCTGTAGAACGTCGATAGCATATTGCACCACTGATAGGCAGTTCAGATCAGTATGGATAACCAAATTGGCAACATTGCGGTGAACAAACAATTCCCCAGCTTTCAGGCCGGTTAACTGTTCTGCGGGAACGCGGCTGTCTGAACAACCAATCCACAAAAACCGAGGTTTCTGGGCTTCTGCCAGGTGTTCAAAGAAACCGGGATCGTCTTTACTAATGGCTTTAGACCAGACGTCATTGTTCGCGAGGAGCTTCTCTATTTCTTTCATTAATGTAAATAGCCTGTAATGAACGGATTGCGATAGGATAATATACGACAAGGATCACGATTTTAAAATCGGAACAGTGACTTTGTTGTTGGTACAATTTTGTCTACGCAACATCTTCTCTGTATCTAACTGCTTCCCTTTGCCCCCGTAACTTGCCCTGACAGGGAGGGTTAAGCAAGTCACGGACATGCAGTGACCGCTGGGAACTCATAGAATAAGGTTCTTTTTTACTTATGACATATGCACTGGAAATAACGCAGCTGACCAAAACCTATGCAGGTGGCGTTCAGGCTCTGCGTGGCATTGATCTGCACGTAGAGGCAGGCGATTTTTATGCACTACTTGGGCCTAATGGGGCGGGTAAATCCACCACTATTGGCATTATCAGCTCATTGGTGAATAAAACCTCTGGCAAGGTGAAGGTCTTTGGTTACGACATCGACCAAGATATCGTGAATGCCAAACGCCAACTCGGGCTGGTACCACAAGAGTTCAACTTTAACCCGTTTGAAACAGTATTACAGATTGTGATTACTCAGGCGGGTTATTACGGCGTCACGCGGCGAGAGGCCATGCAGCGAGCTGAAAAATATCTCAGCCAATTAGATTTATGGAGTAAACGTGATGAGCGCGCTATTCGTCTATCCGGTGGGATGAAGCGCCGTTTGATGATTGCTCGTGCGCTGATGCATGAACCAAAATTACTGATTCTGGATGAACCGACCGCAGGGGTAGACATCGAGTTGCGTCGCTCCATGTGGGGGTTCCTCAAAGAGCTAAATGCGCAGGGAACCACCATCATTCTGACGACCCACTATCTGGAAGAGGCTGAAATGCTGTGCCGTAATATCGGCATTATTCAGAATGGCGAGCTGGTGGAAAATACCACTATGAAACAGCTGCTTGGCAAACTTGAATCAGAAACTTTTATTTTTGATTTGGCGATTAAAAGCCCGCTGCCGAAGCTGGAAGGGTATGGTTATCGTCTAACAGATACCTCAACGTTGGAAGTTGATGTTAAGCGTGAACAAGGCCTGAATGGTCTGTTCAGCCAACTGAATGCTCAGGGAATACAGGTACAAAGTATGCGTAACAAGGCTAACCGTCTGGAAGAGCTATTTGTCACCTTGGTTAACGGCAACGGGGGAGAAAAAGCATGACCCGCCTGTATTGGGTAGCACTACAGAGTATTTGGATCAAAGAGATCACCCGTTTTGCTCGCATCTGGATTCAAACTCTGGTGCCACCGGTGATTACTATGTCGCTCTATTTCGTTATTTTCGGCAACCTGATCGGTTCCCGAATTGGTGATATGGGTGGCTTTGATTATATGCAGTTTATTGTTCCTGGCCTGATAATGATGGCGGTGATAACAAACTCCTATGCTAACGTCGCAGCCTCATTTTTTGGCGCAAAATTCCAGCGCAGCATTGAAGAATTGCTGGTCGCACCGGTTCCCACCCATATCGTGATTGTGGGTTATGTTGGCGGTGGGGTCGCGCGTGGGATCTGTGTCGGCATTCTGGTGACCATTGTTTCGCTGTTCTTTGTGCCGCTGCATGTCCACTCCTGGTCAATGATTGCACTGACATTAATGCTGACGGCGATTCTGTTTTCGCTTGGCGGGTTGTTGAATGCCGTGTTCGCCAAAACATTTGATGATATCAGTTTGGTGCCGACCTTTGTGTTAACACCTCTGACGTATCTGGGCGGGGTCTTTTACTCGTTAGCCTTGCTGCCACCGTTCTGGCAAGCGGTATCAAAACTTAATCCTATCGTGTATATGATCAGTGGTTTCCGTTACGGATTCCTCGGAATTACCGATGTACCACTGGTATTTACCATCGGTGTATTAGTGGTGTTTATCGCGGTATTTTATGCTTGGGCTTGGTATTTGATAGAGCGTGGTCGCGGCCTACGCACCTAATCCCCTGCGGCCTTGGCGCTACAGCGGTGTTGGCTACGTCCACTTACCCGAATCACTTACTAATGTAAGCTCATCGGGATGCGTTGACTTGCCGCCTTGCTGTAACACCAATGATTTTGGGGATGTTCTTCGGGCTAGACGTTGCAGCGGTGTTGGCTATGCGTATCTCTGCAACGTCAGTGACTTTGGATCGCATTCTAAGGTTCACTCGTAAATCATTAGTTAGTTAATTGTTGTTAATGCTGGAATTTAATCGTAATAAATAATGTTCCCGTCTAATATCGTCTTTCTCAACTTCAAGTGTCTCGTGCTATGCTGGCGCACCAGATTTTCCCTTTTTTAATTCAGCGCCAAATGCGCATAAGTAGAACGATAATGTGGCATAAAAACAGAATAGCTATTGGGATGCTACTCGGTATTGTCATGTCGGTAATGATGCCGGCAACCCATGCAGATCTTCTGCCAGACGAAGCAGTGCTTACCCCTAAATATATGGTGACAGACCGTGACAGCGAAATATATTCGCTGGTGGGTGAACAGGTCATTCCTGTCGGTGAGGTTAAAGAAGATCAACTTATTCAGGTTTTGCCCGCAGCGGCAGAATACTATGAGTTTAAATTTGGTAACGGTATCGGCTTTATTGATAAAGACGATTTACGTGATATCAATAAAGCGCGAAAAAACAACGATATATTGGGGGATTTGAATAAACCTCTGCCAAACCAAAACATTATTATTAAACGCGAGACCCCAGTTTATTTGGTCGCAGATGTAGACAGCGAACAATTTGCAACCTTAGCAGAAAATTTGCGCTACCCGATTGTGGGTAAGTTAAAAGACAAGCTAAGTAATACTTGGTATCAGGTTAATATTGGCGATCGTTTGGGCTATGTCAGTAGTAGTGATGCTGAAATAGATAATGGCATTCCTATCCTGACTTATCACCATATGTTGAAGAATGAGGAAAATAAACGTTTTCTCAATACCTCGACGACAACCTCTGATGCCGCGTTTAGTAACCAGATGACCTATCTCAAGCAGACGGGCTACGACACGATTTCTCTTTATCAGCTTGAAGGTTATCTCAATAACAAGATTAATCTGCCGGGGAAAGTTGTAGTACTGACATTTGATGATGGCCTTAAATCAGTCCATCGCTATGCTTACCCGATTCTAAAAGAAAATGGTTTCCGGGCTACCGCTTTTATTATTTCATCACGTATAAAACGTCACCCACAGAAATGGAATCCTGACTCATTACAGTTTATGAGTATTTCTGAATTGAAAGAGATTCAGGATGTATTTGATATTCAATCTCATACACACTTTTTGCACCGGACGGACACTAAACGTAATCCAATCTTATTGAGTCGTTCTTATCACAATATTGTTTTTGATTTTGAGCACTCTCGCCGTGCATTATCGCAGTTTAATCCGCACGTGGTTTTCCTGTCATATCCGTTCGGTGGCTTTAATCAAACTGCGATTGATGCTGCTAAAAATGCCGGTTTCCATTTGGCGGTAACGACGATGCAGGGCAAGGTTAAACCCGGTGATAATCCGTATACCCTCAAACGGCTTTATATTTTGCGTACAGATTCAATTCCGACTATGGCAGAGCGTATTGCCAATGAACCTGGCCAGCCGGTTGCCCCCGCACCTGCGGTGATGGAGTCGGATTAGTTATTTCATAGTGTGACGTTAAGATATGAAAAAGGCGGGCTTAATGACAAAGTGCTCGCAGCGGTGAAAACAGGTAGATCGTAAAGACGCCGTACTTCTTTTGTTAAAACAAGCGTCCCTGATGGCTCGAGCCGCGCCATCCTTGGCGCGGACGCTTTACTCTTCTACCTGTCTTCACCTTACAAGATCGAGTTATCAAGGTTTGTCAGCAGTTTTAGGCGCTGTGGTTAAGCGCCTTTTTTATTGTGCGGCTTCAAGTACAAAGGGTAATTAAGCGACCTGAACGGGGACGGCTTTAGCCTTGCGCTGCAACTGATTTTCACCTTCAAAATACGCCACTTTAGGGTGGTGCAGGCGGGCATCAGCATCAGACATCTGGACATAAGAACAGATGATCAATTTATCACCCACACAGGCACAGCGTGCGGCCGCACCATTCACAGAGATAATCCGCGAACCGCGTTCGGCGGCAATGGCATAAGTCGAAAAACGCTGACCATTATCAACGTTATAAATATCAATGGCTTCGTATTCCAAAATCCCAGCGGCTTCCAGAAAATCCTGATCAATAGCGCAGGAACCTTCATAGTGCAAATCAGCTTGAGTGACTTTCACCCGGTGCAGTTTGCCTTGCAACATAGTGCGTATCATAACTCTTACCTTTGACCCCGGTTATTGCCCAGAATAAGTCTGGCACCCTATCCCATAATCGACCGATTTAGGGAGAAGTGCTCAGTTTTGCTGATTTTATATCGCTTGTCTATGGCTGACTTTATATGCTCGTTTTGCCATAATCTGCTTTTTAAAATTAACTATGCAAATCAACCTGTTGATTATCAATTAGGCGTGCTTTACCTAGCCAGGCGGCCATGAGTATTACCGCTTGTTTGCTGTCAACCGTCAGTGGCTGCAAGGTTTGAGCATCGCGGATAAACAGTTCATCTGGGGTAAAGCCAGCATCACGCAATTGTTCTGCGGTATCAGCCAGTAAATCATCAATCTGCCGTTCGCCCAAGGCGAGTTTCTCAGCCAACATCTGCATTATCTTATAAAGCTGTGGCGCGATTTTACGTTCTTCAGCGCTCAAATAGCCATTACGAGAGCTGAGTGCCAGGCCATCTTTGGCTCGCACAATGGGCACACCGACAATATTGATGTCATAGCCCATATCCGCCACCATTTTGCGGATCAGCGCCAGTTGTTGGTAATCTTTTTCACCAAAACAGGCTACATCCGGCTGAACCAGATTGAACAACTTGCTAACGATAGTCGATACGCCACGGAAATGGCCGGGGCGGCTGGCGCCTTCCAAAATGGTCGAGAGGGCCGGGACGTCAACATAAGTCTGAGCTTCCAGACCCGCCGGGTAGACATCAGCGGCTGCGGGTGCAAAAACTAAATCAACGCCGTGGCGGGTTAGCTTCTCGCAATCTTCTTGTAAAGTACGTGGGTAGCGGGCCAAATCATCTGGGCGTTCGAATTGCAGCGGATTGACAAAAATACTCACGACAACAACATCGGCACGAGTTTTGGCATCTTCCACCAATGTCATATGCCCTTCGTGCAGGTTGCCCATAGTAGGCACCAGTGCGACTCGCTTACCCTCTTGACGCCAACGGCGGATTTGCTGGCGTAACAGTGGCAAAGTTTCAATAATCAGCATCCTAATTCCCCTGAATATTTATCAACAAAAACTTATTGAAAAGTATGCTCTTCAGCGGGATAAGCACCGCTCTCAACTTCTTGAATATACAACTTAATGGCAGCACGAATATCGCCCGCACTTTGCGCCAGGAAGTTTTTGCTGAATTTAGGTGTATGACCACCGGTAATACCCAGCACATCATGCATAACCAGAATCTGCCCATCGGTAACATTCCCCGCGCCAATACCAATCACCGGGATAGCCAGTGCTTCCGTTACGCGCTGTGCCAGTTCCACCGGAACACATTCCAGTACCAATAATTGTGCGCCAGCATTTTCAAGCGCTTGAGCATCTTTCAATAGCTGGTTAGCCGCCACTTCTTCGCGGCCCTGTACTTTGTAACCGCCGAAAATATTGACTGATTGTGGTGTTAACCCCAAATGCCCACATACCGGAACAGCGCGTTCTGCCAGCATGCGAACGGTATCGCACAACCAGCTACCCCCTTCCAATTTGACCATATTGGCCCCGGCACGCATCAACTCGGCAGCATTGGCAAATGTTTGCTCAGGTGTGGCGTAACTCATAAACGGCATATCTGCCAATAACAGGCAATGAGGCGCACCACGGCGTACGGCACGGGTATGATAAGCCACATCTGCAGTTGTGACCGGCAGGGTAGAGTCGAAGCCTTGTAATGTCATACCGAGCGAATCACCCACCAGCAGAACCTCAATTCCCTGTTCGGCAAATAGCTGAGCAAAGCTGGCATCATAGGCAGTCAGTGTGGCGAACTTACGCTTTTCGAGTTTCCATTGGCGCAAGTGGCTCATGGTGGTGGCTTTCATCACTCTTTCTCCTGAGACGGTAGGTTAAAATGGTGGGATATCAGATAGGTATATAGCGTGTTGGATTGGGTCAGTTACCAAGGCACCAGGCCATTTTTATCCACGAGTTTAAGGCGGTCTGACAGGGGTTCGCCATCGGGGAAAATAAGGTCAGGGGCGATATCAGCCAGGGGGTAGAGCATGAACTCCCGCTCTTTCAGGCCATAATGTGGCACGATCAGACGATCGGTTTTTATCACCTGATTACCATACAGCATAATATCGAGATCCAGAGTACGTGGCCCCCAACGCTGTTCTTTCCTTACTCGCCCCTGATTGCGCTCAATGGCTTGGGTGCTATCCAACAGTTGTTCTGGTGGAAGGGCGGTATCTAACGCCACGACCGCATTAAGGAAATCCGGCTGATCCTGTGGCCCTAACGGCTTAGTGCGATAAAACGGCGAACAGGCCACCAACCGGGTGCGCGGCAGATGCTCCAGCGCTTCCAGTGCGGTTTTGACCTGTTGCAGTGGCATGGACTGATTACTGCCTAGCGCAATATAGACCCGGATCATAGTGCGTATTATGCCCCTTCTTTACGTGGTGCGGGCTTACGTGGGCGGCGAGGACGAGAGCGTCGCGGTGCCGGATCAGCCCCTAAAGTATTTAGCATATTCTTCTGTTGCAGCGGCGTTGCTTCCTGGAATTCTCCCCACCACTGCGCCAGGCGCAGTAGTTCATGGTTGTTTTCCACTTCTGCCCGCAATACGAGTAAATCGTAAGCCGCACGGAACTTTGGATGCTCCATCAGCTTGTGCGCACGTTTACCCTGACGGCGCGACAGCCGCAATTGCAGCAGCCAGATATCACGCACCAATGAAGTAATACGCTTTGGAATGGCCAGCGAACGGCACTCTTCATCCAGCACATCATTCATTGCCAGTGCGAAAGCATCGTAATAGGCCAAGCCGCTTTCTTGTGTCAGCTTCTGCGCATGTTCGATAAGCGGATACCAAAGCATAGCGGCAAATAAGAATGCCGGATTGACGCGCTTATCGTTATGCAAACGATGGTCGGTATTTTTCAGCACTTGAACCAAAATACGTTCCATCGCTGAATCATGATGTTCGGTAAAATTACGGGCAATCAGCGGGAATAACGGCTGGAAAAGCTGATATTCACACAGTTTTAAATAGGTTTTATAGCCGTAGCCCGATTGCAGCAGTTTGAGTGATTCTTCAAACAAACGAGCGGGTGGGATCTCATGCAGTAGCGAGGCCAGACGCGGGATTGGCTCTGCTGTTTCCGGGCTGATCGTCATATCCAGCTTGGCGGCAAAACGAACTGCGCGCAGCATCCGCACCGGATCTTCACGATAGCGGGTTTCAGGATCACCAATCAGACGGATAATACCCTCTTTCAGATCACGCAAACCGCCGGTGTAGTCGCGCAGTGCAAAATCAGAAATACCGTAATAGAGGCTATTAATGGTGAAATCGCGGCGTTGGGCATCATCTTCAATCGTGCCAAATATGTTGTCACGCAGTAGCATGCCATTTTGTGCCTGCTGAGAAGAATTTTTGTCACTGTCTTCTGTTTGTTGCTGTTCGTGGTGACCACGGAAAGTCGCAACTTCAATGATTTCCGGGCCGAACATTACATGGGCCAGACGGAAGCGGCGACCCACCAGGCGGCAGTTACGGAACAACTTTCGGACTTGTTCTGGGGTGGCACTGGTGGTGATATCAAAATCTTTCGGTTTTTTACCCAGTAACAGGTCACGGACACCGCCGCCGACCAAATAGGCTTCATACCCTGACTTATTCAGGCGATAGAGAACCTTCAGCGCATTATCGCTGATATCTCTACGGGAAATATTGTGCTGATCTCGTGGAATAATCGTCATCGCACTTTGTTGTGAAGAACGCTGTTGTGAAGAAAGCTGTTGTGAAGCAGGCACCGCATGATTCTTGCGGCCAGTATTCGTTCTGGCAGGCCTTTTCTCTTTGCGGGCCACGTTATCTTCACCGGGCACTTTATCTTTACGGGCACTGCTATCACGGGCCGTGTCTTCACGGACAGCTTTGTCATCGCGAGCTGATTTATCATCGCGAATCAGTACCTTACGGCAGAAATTGGCTACTCGGGTAAAAATGGTACACCTCGATAGTGGCTAATAAATTACAGAACAACAGAAAAACAGCGGCTAATCATAGCTCACCGTGGTTCCTTTGAGAATGCCGTTGTGTTTTCAGTGGTGGTTATCGCCCCTTGAAGTGGGATAGCTGCCAATGTCCAATTTTCGACTGCAAAACGTAATAATAACGGCAAATCAAGATCTTGCCAGCATTCAGGTAGTGGTTGATGCAAAAACTTCAGCGCTTCCACCAAAATCGGGCGCGGATCGCCATTCGGCAGTGGCGGCGCATGATTTTGCTTAGAGAGCTTATTACCATCATGGTTTAGTGCCAGTGGCAAGTGCAAATAGCTGGGTACCGGCTGTTGTAACTGCTGATAGAGCGCTATTTGGCGCACGGTTGGCTCGATTAAATCGGCTCCGCGTACAATTTCGGTCACACCTTGAAAGGCATCATCAACCACTACTGCCAGATTATAGGCAAACAAGCCATCTCGACGACGAATAATAAAATCTTCTTCGGCTAGCGCGGGCACAGCATGTAGCTCGCCAAGTAATTTATCACAAAAGGTATAAACCGGATGAGTCTGGCGTAGACGAATGGCCGCCCCCACGGAGGGTAAATGGCGATCGCGACAATGGCCGTCGTATAAGCCACCGATCTGCTGAATTCGGCTGCGGGTACAGGTGCAGTTATAACTTAACCCTTGTTGTTTTAGCCAGTCTAAGGTGGCGCGATAGGCTTCGTGGCGCTGGGATTGGTAGATAACCGGGCCATCCCAATGCAGGCCGTAGTGGTCAAGAGACGCTAAAATACGGGCTGCAGCACCAGGGATTTCACGGGGGGGATCAATATCTTCAATGCGAACCAGCCAGCGTCCACCTTCAGCGCGAGCTTGCAGATAGCTGCCCAATGCTGCAATCAGCGAACCGAAATGCAAATCACCAGAGGGAGACGGCGCAAAACGCCCTACATAGCCTGATTGTCGAGTATTGATATTTTCGGACATAAAAGGGAAAGGGAGATCCAGCGTGATAAATGCGGTGCCGGAGGTGGCTCTGGCACCGTGTCACATCCTTTGTACTTGAAGCTGTAGGATTGTTAGCTACCTACAGCACCAACTTCTTTGGATATACATATTATTGCTGTGTTAGCCTGCCATCTGCTTTTCGCGGATTTCGGCCAGAGTTTTACAGTCAATGCATAAATCTGCAGTTGGCCGTGCTTCCAGACGGCGAATGCCGATTTCTACGCCACAAGACTCGCAGAAACCGAAATCGTCATCCTCGACTTTTTTCAGCGTCTTCTCGATCTTTTTGATCAGTTTACGCTCGCGGTCGCGGTTACGAAGCTCAAGACTAAACTCTTCTTCCTGCGCGGCGCGGTCAACCGGGTCCGGGAAATTAGCAGCTTCGTCTTGCATATGCGATACAGTACGGTCCACTTCATCCCTGAGCTGGTTGCGCCATGCTTCAAGAATAAGCTTGAAATGCGCCAATTGGGCGGCATTCATATACTCTTCGCCTGGCTTCTCTTGGTATGGTTCTACCCCAGCGATGGCGAGAATGCTCAAGGACGAGGTTTTACGTTTTTGCCCTTCTTGCATGATGCTTCTCCTACATTCATACGCACTATCGAAATCCCCAATACGGGGAAAAATCAGGCCGCTATAAATAACAGAAGGAAGGTAGGTTGGCAATTATTCCTGTCGCCTGCTTGACAATGGTGTGAAGGAAGGCGTATTTGGCGAGCAACTTTATCCAATAATCGCTTCTTTATTCAGCGTTATGAATTTGGTGTTTCGTCCAGTAATAACGGTAGGCGAGCATCCAGCGCAATACCGTCAGGCGATAGTTGAAAACCGTAGCAAATAACCTCCACTCCTGCTTGCTGAGCCTGGGCCAGCAATTCTGCATAGCGATTGTCAATGTGTCGGGCAGCGGCAACTTGCCTGATACCCGTATGCAATACGGCAAAAAAAAGTACCGCCCGGTGACCGTTGGCAACCATGCTTTGTAACTCCCTAAGATGCTTCTGACCCCGCAGGGTGACGGCATCCGGAAAATACCCACACTGTTGCTGTAATAAGGTAACCGACTTGACTTCAATATAGCAGTTAGACCTATTTTCTGCCTGCAATAACAAGTCTATACGGCTGTTCTCATCCCCATATTTAATCTCCCTTTTGACAGAAGTGTAACCAGATAATTCAACTATCTGATTATTATCTATCGCTAAGCTTGCTAACTCATTGGCACGTAATGTATTTACGCAAATCCAGTCACCGGTTTGGGTCTGGGTTAATTCCCAACTATGGGGATACTTTCGTTTTGGGTTATCCGAAGTCGAATACCAGACCGTATCCCCTGGCGTGGCACAACCCGTCATTGCCCCAGTATTAGCGCAATGAATGGTCAGCACTTCTCCAGCGGGCGTCACAATATCAGCTAAAAAGCGTTTATACCGCCTAATAAGTGTGGCGGGCTGTAACCGTGGGTTAAAAG
The DNA here is from genome assembly GCF_030433455.1 of Yersinia sp. 22-579. NCBI lineage: Bacteria > Pseudomonadati > Pseudomonadota > Gammaproteobacteria > Enterobacterales > Yersiniaceae > Yersinia > Yersinia sp. 22-579. The sequence goes on from NZ_JAUJTZ010000003.1 coordinate 195,831, forward strand.
ATAACAATTTTGTGTCAAGTGGCATTCAATTTCCTTTTATTCACTGTCAGCCAGCGGCCAGCTTTGCACCATGTTATAACGCGTGCGGCCACGCGCATATACCGACTCATATAACGAAAAATGGTCCGCCTGAAAGCTTTCGTTGGTGGTTTTAGCCGGTATGGCGACGGGTCGAATAGCGCCGCGGAATAAGGAGACATGAGGATGAAATGGCAGCGGTGTTTGGTAACAACCGCTGCGTGCCGCTTGGGAGCGCAGCAATTGAGCCAACTGTAACAACCCACGTGGTGGATTCTTACACCCGAGCCATACCACTCCGGAGCCGGGCCAATGGCCGATATCATCCAGTGTCACATTAAAACCTGACTGATTTATGCGCCCGGCTTGTTGCTGTAAGACCTGTGCTTTGGCGTGACTGACCTCGCCGAGAAACGCCAGCGTCAGGTGGAGGTTTGCTGCAGCAATAGGGCGGCCAGCTTCTGGCGGAAAGTTATCTGCTCGCCATTGTACAATGCGCTGTTGCAGGGCATCAGGCAGTGCCAGGGCAAAGAACAGACGTTTGTTAACGATAGTTTTATCAACAGCATTAATCATTAGGTTGGCATAATCACTCGGCTAAATACGCTATACGGTCATGATGTTACAATGGCTGACGATGAAAGTAGAGAGTATGGGGAAGAATGTGGTGAGTCAGAGAGAAAATAATGCGCAGATGGGCGCTTTACCGGTAGGTGAAGTGCTCAGTGAGATTTTGTCTGCGTTGCGAACCTCACCGCAAGTTTTGCTCCACGCTCCTACCGGAGCCGGTAAATCGACGTGGCTACCGCTGCAAATTCTAAAATATAGCGGATTGCCAGGTCGGATTATTATGTTGGAGCCCCGACGGCTGGCGGCGAAAAATGTGGCTTACCGTTTGGCTCAGCAATTGGGTGAACAGCCGGGGCAGACCGTGGGCTATCGGATGCGAGCCGAAAGCAAAAGCGGGCCGAATACCCGCCTTGAGGTGGTAACCGAGGGTATTTTGACCCGCATGCTCCAGCAAGACGCCGAGTTGATCGGCGTGTCTTTGGTTATCCTCGATGAGTTTCATGAGCGCAGTTTGCAGGCTGATCTGGCACTGGCACTATTGCTTGATGTGCAGCAAGGGCTGCGTGATGATCTCAAACTGCTGATTATGTCCGCAACGCTGGATAACCAACGCCTTTCTACACTGCTGCCATCAGCCCCTGCGATTGTTTCAGCGGGGCGCAGCTTTCCTGTCGAGCGCAGCTATCAGCCCTTGTCTAGCCACGAACGGCTGGAGGATGGGGTTGCCAATCGTGTTAAACGATTATTGAACGAGCAATCTGGCTCTTTGCTGCTATTTTTACCCGGTGTTGGCGAAATTCATCGTGTTATGGAACGGTTGCAAGGCGATGTCGCCACAGACACCGACCTTTGCCCACTGTATGGTGCTTTGCCACTCACTGAGCAGCAGAAAGCCATTCAACCAGCTCCTGTGGGGCGGCGAAAAGTGGTGCTGGCGACCAATATTGCTGAAACCAGCCTGACGATTGAAGGTATTCGGCTGGTGGTCGATAGTGGGTTGGAACGGGTTGCGCGCTTTGATGTCAAAAACGGCCTGACCCGATTAGTGACTCAGCGTGTTAGTCAGGCCTCAATGGTACAGCGCGCCGGGCGAGCCGGGCGACTGGAACCGGGGATTTGTTGGCATCTGTTTGCTAAAGAACAGAGCGAGCGGGCGGCCGAATATAGCGAACCAGAAATTCTTAACAGTGATTTATGCAGTTTGTGGCTGGAATTGCTGAATTGGGGATGCCAGGACGCGGCACAGCTCAGTTGGCTGGATCTGCCCCCACAAACGGCACTGGGCGTTGCTCGAGATTTACTGCGCCGTTTGGGGGCTATCGACTCTCAGGGGCAGCTTACCGGTACCGGGCGCAGTATGGCAAACTTGGGGTGTGAACCACGGCTGGCCGCCATGTTATGTTTTGCCGCGGGGCAAAGTCCAAACGCCTTGGCCACGGCGGCACTGTTGGCCGCTATTCTGGAAGAACCTCCGCGTTCCGGACAAATTGATTTACATGATTGGCTTAGCCGCCCACAGCCGTATTGGCAGCGGCGGGCGAAGCAATTGGTACAAAGAATTAATGCTCGGGTAGGCGTTGTGGATAGTGATCTGGCTGGTCAGTTGTTGGCGCTGGCTTATCCGGATCGCATCGCGCAACAACGTGGGCAAGATGGCCGCTATCTATTGGCTAACGGTATGGGCGCTGCTATGGCGCAAGACGAGGCGTTATCACGTGCGCCTTGGTTGGTGGCTGCCAGCTTATTGCAAAGCAACAGCGGGCCGGATGCGCGCATTTTATTGGCGCTGCCCATTGAGGTTGAACAACTGGCGAAACAGTTACCTCATTTGGTTGAAGAGCAAACCGCGGTCGAATGGGATGAAGATAAGGGGACATTACGCACCTGGCGACGCTGGCAAATTGGGCGCTTGACCCTACGAGCACAACCCTTAGCAAAGCCGAGTGATGAAGCATTGCAATTCGCGTTGTTAAACTGGGTTCGTGAGCAAGGGTTACAGATCCTCAATTGGGATGAAAATGCCGAACAGCTACGCACCCGCTTACAATGCGCCAGCCGTTGGCTACCCGAAGAGCAATGGCCGGTGGTAGATGATGACAATTTACTGGGCAAACTTGAACTGTGGCTACAGCCGTCGTTGTCCGGTGTGCGGGATTTACGCGGGCTGCGGCAGGTGAATATCGCAGAAGCATTGACTCGTTTGTTGAGCTGGCAGTTACGTCAACGGCTGGATACTGAGCTGCCAACTCATTACACTGTGCCGACCGGTAGCCGTCTGCCAATCCGTTATTATGTCGATCGGCCACCGATACTGGCAGTGCGTTTACAGGAAGTTTTTGGTGAACAGCACAGCCCGATGCTTGCCAATGGGCGGGTAGCCGTAGTGCTTGAGTTACTTTCACCCGCGCATCGCCCATTACAGATTACTGGCGATCTGGCCGCTTTCTGGCAGGGAGCGTATCGCGAGGTACAAAAAGAGATGAAAGGGCGCTATCCCAAACATGTCTGGCCGGATGATCCCGCGAATACCCGGCCAACACGCAGAACCAAGAAGTATCAGGATAACTGAGAACACTCGGCCTGGAGCTAATAATTTCAGATGTTTCCCCTTTCTATCTGATGAATTGGGGAACACATTAAGCCGCAATAATCGCCAATGCGCGTGGAGAGAAAGACATGTCTGGGGATGACCGCGAGCCGATAGGGCGCAAGGGCAAGAAAGCCCAACCCAAAGCCACACCGAAACGGCCATTGCGCCGGCGGCGTGATGAAGATGAATACGAAGAAGAAGAGTATCTGGATGACGAAGACCACGACGATGATGACTATGATGACGAGGAAGAACCGATGCCAAGAAAGGTAGCATCACGTCCACCCCGCAAAAAACGCCGTTGGCTTGGGTTATTTATCAAATTGTTCCTGGTAGGTGCCGTGGTATTGGCAATCTATGGGGTTTACCTGGATTCGCAAATCCGCAGTCGAATTGATGGCAAGGTTTGGCAATTACCTGCTGCCGTCTATGGCCGCATGGTGAGCCTTGAACCAGGGATGTCCTACAGCAAAAAAGAGATGATCGATTTGCTGGAAGGGATGCAATACCGTCAGGTCACTCGAATGACTCGCCCGGGCGAGTTTACCGTGCAGGGTGACAGTATTGATATCTTACGCCGCCCGTTTGATTTCCCAGACGCGAAAGAGGGCCAAATTCGTGCGCGTTTGGTGTTTAAAAATGATCAATTGGCCCAGATCCAAAATCTGGATAACCAGCGCGATTTCGGCTTCCTGCGCCTTGATCCTAAATTGATCACCATGCTGCAATCGCCAAATGGTGAGCAGCGCTTGTTTGTACCACGTGCCGGTTTCCCTGATTTACTGGTCGATACCTTGCTGGCAACAGAAGATCGCCATTTCTATGAGCATGATGGTATTAGCCCATATTCCATTGGCCGTGCGGTGGTTGCCAATCTGACTGCTGGTAAGGCCGTTCAGGGGGGGAGTACGTTAACGCAGCAGTTGGTCAAAAACCTGTTCCTGACCAATGAACGCTCACTGTGGCGTAAGCTCAACGAAGCCTATATGGCATTGCTGGTGGATTACCGTTACAGCAAAGACCGAATTCTGGAACTGTATCTGAACGAAGTCTATCTCGGCCAAAGTGGCAGTGATCAGATTCGTGGTTTCCCCTTGGCGAGCCTATATTACTTTGGTCGGCCAGTGAATGAATTAAGTCTCGATCAGCAAGCCATGCTGGTGGGGATGGTAAAAGGAGCATCGCTGTATAACCCGTGGCGGAATCCGACTCTGGCCCTCGAACGCCGTAATCTGGTGCTGCGCTTGTTACAGAACCAGGGGGTGATTGATGCCGAGTTGTACACCATGCTTAGCGCCCGTCCATTAGGTGTGCAGCCGAAAGGGGGAGTAATTACCCCTCAACCGGCCTTTATGCAGATGGTGCGTCAGGAGTTACAGCAGAAACTGGGCGACAAGATCAACGATTTGTCCGGTGTGAAAATCTTCACCACGCTGGATCCGGTTTCACAGGATGCAGCAGAAAAAGCCATCGAAGATGGGATTCCGGCATTGAAAGCGGCCCGTCATTTGGATGATTTGGAAGCGGCGATGGTGATTGTTGACCGCTTCAGTGGTGAAGTTCGTGCCATGGTGGGCGGCGCACAGCCGCAATTTGCTGGCTTTAACCGCGCGATGCAAGCCCGCCGTTTGGTGGGTTCACTCGCCAAGCCACCGACCTATCTGACTGCGTTGAGTGAACCGGATAAATATCGCCTGAATACTTGGCTGTCGGACCAACCGCTGTCGATCAAATTACCCAACGGTTCATCATGGCAACCGAAAAACTATGATCGCCAGTTCCGTGGTCAGGTGATGTTGGTCGATGCCTTAGCTAACTCGCTAAACGTGCCGACAGTTAATCTGGGGATGTCAGTCGGGCTGGATCAGATAAGTGCCATGCTGCAACGTTTGGGCATTCCGAAAGACGTTATTCACCCAGTTCCGGCGATGTTGCTGGGGGCGATTGACCTGACGCCGGTTGAAGTCGCACAGGAATATCAGACTATCGCCAGTGGCGGGAATCGTGCGCCGTTATCTGCCGTGCGCTCGGTCATCGCCGAAGATGGCACTGTGTTGTATCAGAGCTTCCCGCAAGCGGAACGCATGGTCCCGGCACAGGCCGCTTATCTGACTCTGTACGCGATGCAACAAGGGGTAGCCCGTGGGACATCTCGTTCATTGTCAGTGAAATTCTCTAAATACAATCTGGCGGCCAAAACCGGTACCACCAACGACCTGCGAGATAGCTGGTTTGCGGGTATTGATGGCAAAGAGGTGGCGATTGCTTGGGTGGGGCGTGATAATAATGGCCCAGCCAAATTGACCGGTGCTAATGGTGCACTGACCTTGTATCGCCGCTATCTTGAGAATCAAACTCCATTACCGCTGGTATTGCAGCCACCGGAAGGGATTAGCCAGATGAATATTGATTCGGCGGGGAATTTTGTCTGCGGTGATGGCGGCGGTATGCGCTCAATCCCAGTCTGGACAGAGAATCCACAAGGTTTGTGCCAGGCTGCTCAGCCTGCGGCACAAGCCAAACCTGATGGCGATGGTGTCGCGGGTTGGATCAAAGATATGTTCGGCCAATAAAGCTCAAACAATTGGCACGGTTACTGTTATCGTGCCAATTGTTCATTTCTCTTCACTTTCACTCTTCGCACCTATCTTCTGTATTTCATCCGGATCAATCGGCTGGCATTGCGCTTGCAGTTCATCGTCGGTTACGCATAAACTACTCGCTTTGATAATTATTATCGTTTCGATTCACCTTCTCGTTATTTATCGATAACGTTCGGGTTGCAATAATAATTATATCCTAAATAATTCGAGTTGCAGGAAGGCAGCAATAGAGTGAATTCCGGTGAGTTGACACCAGTCAATGATTCGGATGAACGAAAGCAGCCAACGCACATGCAGCTTGAAGTATGACGGGTATATACCCGTTCACTTTTTCAATTGTAGGGCACCATCTTGGACCAACAGGCAAGCCAATCCAGCGTATTCTCACTTCACGAGCTGAGCTTTTCGGTTCCTGGCCGAACCTTATTGCAACCTTTGTCACTGACATTTCCGCAAGGGAAAGTTTGCGGGCTGATTGGTCATAATGGTTCCGGTAAATCGACGCTTTTAAAAATGCTGGGTCGCCATCAACCGCCTTCCAGTGGCAAGGTGTTGCTCAATGATGTGCCATTATCGCTATGGGACAACAAGGCTTTTGCCCGCGAAGTCGCTTATTTGCCGCAGCAATTACCGGCAGCTGAAGGGATGACAGTGCGCGAGTTGGTCGCGATTGGCCGTTATCCATGGCATGGTGCGCTGGGGCGTTTTCGTCAGGAAGACCGCGAACAGGTGGAAGAAGCGATTGCACTGGTGGATTTAAAACCTCTGGCGAATCGGTTGGTCGACAGCTTATCCGGTGGTGAACGCCAACGCGCCTGGCTGGCGATGATGGTGGCGCAAAATAGCCGATGTCTGCTGCTTGATGAGCCGACCTCGGCACTCGATATCGCACATCAGGTTGAGGTGCTGGGGCTGATTCAGCGCCTTAGTCGAGAGCGTGGCCTGACAGTTATTGCGGTATTACACGATATCAATATGGCGGCCCGTTATTGCGACCATTTGGTAGCGCTACGTGGTGGTGAGATGATAGCGCAAGGCCCTGCTGACAGCCTGATGCAAGGCGCTGTTCTGGAACAGATTTACGGTATTCCTATGGGAATATTGCCCCATCCGGCCGGTGGTGCGCCGGTAAGTTTCGTGTATTAATGAAAATGCATTTACCCATCAAACACACTCATCTGACGCCGCCAGACCTTACCCGCCGTAGATTGCTCACTGCGCTGGCCTTATCGCCATTATTGTATTCATTACCCGGATGGGCGGTAAATTCTCCTAAGATTGATAGCCGCAGGGTGGTTGCTCTGGAATGGTTGCCTGTTGAGTTGTTGCTGGCTTTGGGGGTTACGCCGTATGGTGTGGCAGATACCCATAATTACCGTTTATGGGTTGAGGAACCTGAATTACCCGCAACTGTCATTGATGTCGGCCAGCGCACAGAACCTAATCTGGAATTGCTACAGCAAATGGCTCCGTCACTGATTCTGATGTCTGAAGGTTTCGGCCCTTCACCGGAAAAACTCGCTCCGATCGCCCCTTCAATGAGTTTTGCTTTCAGCCAACAGGGTAGTACTCCCCTTGCTGTCGGCAAAAATTCATTGCGCGCACTAGGCCAGCGTCTTGGATTAGAGGCTGCAGCCGAACAACATCTCGATGATTTTAATAAATTTATGCAAGCTGCCCGCCAACGCTTTTCCGCTAGCCGTAACACATCATTACTGATGTTTTCTCTGTTGGACACTCGCCATGCCTTGGTCATCGGCCAAGGTAGCTTGTTCCAGGATGTATTAAACGAATTGAATATTAAAAATGCCTGGCAGGGTGAGACTAATATCTGGGGCAGTGCAGTGGTGGGAATCGAACGTTTAGCGACAGTAAAACCAGGGCGAGCAATGTGCTTTGTTCATGGTAATAGTGAAATGCTACAACAGGTTACCCGTACACCATTATGGCAATCCATGTCATTTGTGCGTCAAAATCAATTACAGATACTGCCTGCGGTATGGTTCTATGGCGCGACATTATCCGCCATGCGATTTGTGCGGTTATTAGAATCGGCATGGGGTAAATCTTCATGATGGCCAAGACTCTGCGTAAAAGCTGGTTTCTGCCGGCTGGCTTACTGAGCTTACTGAGCTTACTGCTGATTTTTGCCGTGGTGTTGACGTTATACAATTTTAGTCAGGTATTACCAGCCTCGCTCTGGGGGGCCGCACTATGGCAGCCTGACAGCGATGACGTGCGCCAAATGTTATTCCATTACAGCCAACTGCCTCGGCTGACGGTGGCATTGTTAACTGGTGCTGGATTGGGGCTGGTAGGGGTTTTGTTCCAACAAGTCTTACGTAACCCACTGGCGGAACCAGCTACATTGGGCGTGGCTGCGGGAGCCCAGCTTGGCCTGACTATCGCGACGTTATGGATACTACCCGGTGGTGAACTAACCCGCCAACTGGCAGCAATGTCCGGTGGCATCCTTATTGGTGTGTTGGTGTTCGGTGTGGCTTGGGGTAAACGCATGTCACCCGTCACACTGATACTGGCGGGATTGGTACTCGGTCTTTACTGTAGCGCGGTCAGTAATCTGCTGGCGCTATTTAATTATGACCAACTGCAAGGCTTGTTCCTGTGGAGTAGCGGTGCTCTGAATCAACAAGATTGGAGCACGGTACAGTTTTTACTGCCTCGCTTGCTGATAACCGGTGTATTGGCTGCTTTATTGATTCGCCCTTTAACCTTGCTCGGGCTGGATGATGGTGTCGCTCGTAATCTTGGGTTAGGGTTGTCATTAGCACGTCTGTGTGCGCTGGGATTGGCAATCCTGTTTAGTGCAATGTTGGTCAATGCTGTTGGGGTTATTGGTTTTATTGGCCTGTTTGCACCTTTGTTGGCAAAAATTCTCGGTGCTCGCCGCTTATCGCAACGCCTGATTTTGGCACCTGTATTGGGGGCTTTATTGTTGTGGGTAACGGATCAAGGGCTAATCTGGTTGGCACAGATTTGGCAAGAAATTCCCACAGGGGCGGCGACTGCGCTGATTGGTGCACCACTACTATTATGGCTGTTGCCGCGCTTACATAGCGCGACGGCCCCCAGCATGGATTTTGGCGATAACGTTCCCGCTGAACGGCAACATTTGGGTTTATGGATCAGCGGTGGTTTACTCATCCTGCTCGCTGGATTAGCCGTGGCACTGATGTTTGGTCGTGATAGTTACGGTTGGAATTGGATTAGCGGTGATGATATTCAGGCATTATTACACTGGCGCTGGCCACGAGTATTAGCGGCATTGGCCGCCGGTATGATGCTGGCGGTCGCGGGAACATTAATTCAAAAACTAACAGGTAATCCGATGGCCAGCCCCGAAGTTCTGGGGATAAGCTCTGGCGCATCTTTTGGTGTGGTGATAATGATGTTTATCGTGCCAGGTAATGCACTGGCATGGCTGCTACCCGCAGGTAGTTTAGGTGCGGCCGCGACCTTATTATTGATTCTGATCGTTGCAGGGCGGGGCGGTTTTTCTACCGGGAGAATGCTATTGGCCGGGATTGCACTGAGCACCGCTTTTACCACGGTAATCACCATGTTACTCGCCAGTGGTGATCCACGAATGCGCGGCTTGCTGGCATGGATTTCAGGCTCTACCTATGCTGTTGATGGTTCACAAGCACTCAGTACCGGTGCTATTGCTCTGGTTCTGATCGCATTAGCACCGCTGTGCCGCCGTTGGTTAATGATTTTGCCATTGGGGAGTGTCACGGCAAGAGCTCTAGGCGTAGCGCTGGCACCTAGCCGGTTAGCTATTTTGTTATTGGCCGCCATTATGACAGCGGCAGCCACACTAACTGTTGGGCCATTAAGTTTTGTCGGCCTGATGGCGCCTCATATGGCTCGCATGTTGGGCTTTCGTCGAGCCATTCCACAGCTATTTATTGCGGCCATTTTAGGTGGTTTATTAATGGTATTTGCTGATTGGTGCGGCCGGATGTTGTTGTTCCCGAATCAGATCCCAGCGGGTTTATTGGCGACATTTATTGGCGCACCGTATTTTGTTTATTTATTGCGCAAACAGGGGCGGTAACTAGATTTTATTAATACCATCTCCCAGCATAGGGAGATGGCTAATTTATTGATATTAAAGCTGTGTAAAGCACCGACGAGCAGCATCAACCGTTTTCTGGATATCTTCTTTGCTGTGCGCCACTGACATAAAGCCAGCTTCAAAGGCTGAAGGAGCCAAATAAACACCTTCTTCCAGCATCAAATGGAAGAAGCGTTTAAAGCGTTCTACGTCACAATTCATCACATCCTGATAGCAAGTCACTGTTGGAGCATCAGTAAAGAATAAGCCGAACATACCGCCAACGTGGTTAACCACCAGTGGGATATTTTCTTCTTTAGCTGCATGTAGCAAACCATCTGCCAGTAAATCGGTCAATTCAGTCAGCGTTTCATGAATACCCACCTGCGCAACTTCAGTCAGACAGGCAAAACCGGCAGCCATGGCTATTGGGTTACCAGACAGGGTTCCTGCTTGATAGACCGGGCCAGTTGGTGCTAGTGCATCCATCACATCGCGACGGCCACCAAAGGCACCCACTGGCATACCACCACCAATTATTTTACCCAGACAGGTCAGGTCAGGAATCACATTGTAGTAATCCTGCGCACCCGCTAATGCGACACGAAAACCGGTCATCACTTCATCGATAATCAACAGTGCGCCAAACTCGTCACACAATGCGCGCAGACCCGGTAGGAACTCTGGCAATGGTGGCACGCAGTTCATGTTACCGGCGACAGGCTCGACAATAATACAGGCGATATCGAGGGGGTATTGCTCAAAGGCTTCACGCACAGAAGCTAAATCGTTATAAGTACAAGTCAGGGTATGTTTGGCAAAATCAGCAGGTACGCCGGGCGAGTTAGGTTGACCCAGTGTCAGAGCACCTGAGCCGGCTTTAACCAGCAGACAGTCTGCATGGCCATGATAGCAGCCTTCAAACTTGATGATTTTATCGCGGCCAGTAAAGCCACGGGCCAGACGAATGGCACTCATCGTTGCTTCAGTTCCTGAGTTGACCATTCGCACCATGTCCATAGTTGGGACTAAATTGGTGACCAACTCGGCCATTTTCACTTCCATCTCTGTCGGTGCACCAAAGCTCAGGCCGCGCTCCACGGCTTCAATCACGGCCTGACGAATTGCCGGATGATTGTGCCCCAAGACCATTGGTCCCCAAGAACCAACATAATCAATATAGGCTTTACCGTCTACATCAAACAGATAAGCGCCATCGGCACGTTCGATGAATAATGGGACTCCACCGACACCAGTGAATGCACGCACTGGAGAGTTAACCCCGCCTGGGATCAACTGTTTAGCCTGGGCATACAGACTTTCGGACTTACTCATAAACTGGCTCCTGAATTTGGCGACATTAACCTTGGTATTAGCCTTGGTTATAACAATGCGGCTTATTCTAAAGGACTGGCAGCGGTTATCAAATGATTGGGCATATTTTACGTATAGCTTGCGCGATGTGCCGCAAACTCAAGAAAAAAGCTTTTTCTGAGCAAGATCATTTCATCGGCGTTTAAACAGGCGCACTAGCAGCGTGTAGGCTAGACTCATACAGCGGATTTGTATTACTTATTATTTAACTGACAAGCATACAAACTATGACTGATTCAACCCAAAATATAGCTGCTGAAAGTATTTCTGAAGTTAAGCGTGGTCGCTTTATTCACGCACTGGTTAATCGTGACACAACACCTTTGGTCATTCTTATCATGGCTGCTGTCGTTGGAGCAGTTACTGGTTTATTGGGTGTGGCATTCGATCGTGGCGTTGATTGGATCCAGCAAGAGAGATTGGCAACCTTGGCTAAAGTTGCTGATAGTGCGATTTTAGTTTGGCCGCTGGCTTTTATTATGTCGGCAGTGCTGGCTATGGTGGGCTATTTTCTGGTGCGCCGTTTTGCTCCTGAGGCGGGAGGATCGGGAATACCTGAAATAGAGGGTGCAATGGAAGAGATGCGGCCCGTTCGCTGGTGGCGCGTCATCCCGGTCAAGTTCATTGGTGGGCTTGGTACGCTCGGTGCTGGCATGGTATTAGGCCGAGAGGGGCCAATGGTACAAATGGGGGGCAACAGTGGGCGAATGGTTGTCGATATCTTCCGCCTACGCAGCGCTGAAGCGCGTCACTCATTATTAGCAACCGGTGCCGCTGCGGGGCTATCAGCTGCTTTTAATGCCCCGCTAGCTGGGATTTTATTTGTTATCGAAGAGATGCGCTCGCAGTTCCGCTATAGCTTAGTTTCAATTAAAGCTGTCTTTGTGGGGGTTATTACTTCAACAATCGTTTACCGCTATTTCAATGGTGAGCGTGCAATTATTGATGTAGGTAAACTCAGTGATGTTCCTCTGAATACCTTATGGCTCTATTTATTACTAGGCATTATTTTTGGCGCAGTGGGAGTGATGTTCAATGCGCTAATATTTCGTACACAAGATCTGTTTATGCGTTTTCATGGCGGCGACTGGCGTAAGTTGGTACTGATAGGTGGTCTGCTGGGCGGGATGTGTGGCTTACTTGCATTGATTCATGGCGAGGCCGTGGGCGGCGGTTTTGCATTAATTCCTATTGCTGTCGCCGGCAATTTCAGCATTGGTATGTTGCTCTTTATTTTTGTTGCCAGAGTGATTACCACTTTGCTGTGTTTTGGTTCTGGTGCCCCTGGTGGGATATTCGCCCCGATGCTAGCTCTGGGAACCATTCTGGGCACTGCTTTTGGTTTGTCCTGCGCGCACTTTTTCCCACAGTACAGCATTGATGCCGGTACTTTTGCTATTGCTGGTATGGGCGCGTTGTTTGCTGCCTCGGTACGTGCGCCATTGACTGGGATCGTGTTGGTGCTGGAAATGACCGATAATTATCAGCTCATTTTACCAATGATTGTGACTTGTCTGGGGGCGACTTTAATAGCGCAGTTTATGGGGGGGCAGCCCTTGTATTCAGCTATTTTGGCCCGCACATTACAAAGACAAGAGCAGGCAGCACAGGCAGCAGAACGACAGGCAGCGGTTGAAAGTAGCACTCAAACAGGTAGATAATATATAACATTAAGCCACAATACTTGAATGAATTACTCGGGTATTAGATAATCAATACACAGATCAGGCTGCCATTGTAGTAACCTGCACCTCGAACACCGGTTGGGAGTGATAAGTATGAGCGATGAAACAGTACTGCCCCTGCAGTTTACCGAGGCAGCGGCAAAAAAAGTGAAACTGCTGATTTCTGATGAGGAAAATCCAAATCTGAAGCTGCGGGTTTACATTACCGGTGGAGGATGCAGCGGGTTCCAGTATGGCTTTACTTTTGATGATCAGATCAATGATGGCGATATGACCATTGAGAAGCAAGGTGTCGAGTTGGTCGTTGATCCCATGAGCCTACAATATCTGGTTGGTGGTGCAGTGGATTACACGGAAGGCTTAGAAGGCTCTCGCTTTATCGTGACTAACCCGAATGCGAAGAGTACCTGTGGATGCGGTTCTTCTTTCAGCATCTAATTTACCCTTAACAGCAATGAGTTAGGGTATAAGACCACTGCTAGATTTTCGATAAAAAAACCGCAGCTTTAACAACTGCGGTTTTTTTATATCTGAATATTACCATTCTACAGTAATCAATTGCGCCATCTGGTCGGCACGGGTTTTGCTAACATGCGGGCCATTTGAGGCAATAAAAGAATGGCTGATTTTAGGTTCTGTAACCAATCCATTTCCTCTATGACACTGTATTTCTGGATAATTTATTTTTGGGACATTAACTATGTGTTCGCTTTGATTTGGCGATTGTACCTGACAAGATGGCACTATAGTCAGTTGTAAATTTATTGTGCCGCTTAGCCCCTGGGCTAGCGACGGACTGGCAAGAAAGACCAGCCAAAACATCAACAAAAAATATTTCATGATTTATAACAACATTTTTAACTGCAGCTACCGGAGTCGGTAGCGATAACTCTAGATATCGGCTAATTATTTAAAAACTTGAAGATTTAACTCACACTAAAAACGTATTTCATCTTTATTTACAGGACTTGTAGGCTCAGTAAGAGCCTACAAGTAAGCATATTGTATAAAATATAACCTACGTCTGACAATCAAAAACTGAAAATTATGACTACTGCTCTATTTCAAATGTGGGTAGTTTTAAGCGCCAGCGGATAGCGGCAAGCCGGATACCAAGGGTTATCACCATGCCCAGCATCATTGCTTGTTGCAGTGGCATACCAAAAGTATAAAACGCAGTAGCATGCACAATGCCACCAATGATGCAGGCAGTGGCATAGATTTCAGTACGCAGGATCATTGGGATCTCGCGGGCTAATACATCACGGATGATCCCACCTCCGACGCCGGTTATCACCCCCATACAGATAGCTACTAGCGGGCTGGCACCAGCAGCAAAGGCTTTATTGACCCCGATACCCACGAATACCGCTAGACCAATAGCATCCAGTACGGGCAGGATCCATTTTGGGGTTCGTCGTGGTTGCCGCACCAGCAAAATAGTTGCCAGACAAGTTACCATCGCAACAACTAGATCCGTGGGATCTTTCACCCAAAATACAGGGCCATTCGCTAAGGCCATATCGCGAATTGTGCCACCACCAACGGCTGTCACCACACCCAATACCAGTACACCAAACGGGTCCATACGCAACTTCCCCGCCAGCAATACACCAGAGATTGCAAATACCGCAGTACCTAAAATATCCAGCCAATAAACCAGCATTAATGTGACTCCGCCACAGAGGATGGAAGGCTGGCCATTTGTTGGCACAGCTGTTTAGCGGCCAGCAGAATACGTGGGCCAGCGCGATTAAACCAGTCCTCATTAAGAGTTATTATTGGTACTGTAAGTTGGGGCTGCCAGAAAGCGCTGATGTTATTTGCTTGAGACTTATCACCGCTGACTACGATCACCTGTGGTTGGCGGATCATCACTTGTTCACGGCTGACCTGTGGCCAGGGAACGCGACTGCCAGCAAAAATATTTTCACCACCACAAAGGGAAATAACCTCACTCTGCAATGTATGTCCGGAACTGGTAAACAGAGGCTGAGAACCAAATTGCAGGAACGTGCGTAATGGTTGGCTGCGCGTATTATGGCTACGTAACTCGCGAACTTCTTGGCGTAGCTGTTGCGCAGATTGATGTGCTTGCTCTGGATATGGGCTGTATTGGGCCAATCTATCCAGATCATCCGCTATCTGATCAATATTAACGGGATCAGAATAGAAGATCGGAATACCAAAAGAGGCTAATTGATCTAGTGGACGTTGCGGGTTCCCCCCACGCCAGGCGAGGATCAAATCAGGCTTTAATGCCAGAATACGTTCGACATTTACCCCCTGCCACGAAGCAACATGTTCTAGTTTTTTAGCGGCTGCAGGGTAGTCAGAGTAAGCACTTACGGCAACCAGTTTATCCCCAAGCCCAGCGGCATAGGCCATTTCTGTAGTACTGGGTGATAAACTGATAATCCGCTCTGCCGCTAGAGCGGGTGAGTTAAACAGGCCGAGCAACAATAACATCGCTGCTTGGGGCAGGATTATTGTTGCTCGTAGCAAGGAGATAATGTTAAACCGCACCATTAACTGCGTTTAGCCAGTGACGTTAACATTGCTTCTATCATCAGCGTCGACTGTTTAGCAGCGACAACCAGGAATTCATCAAAACTTAAATGAGATTCTTGATCGGCAACATCAGAAATAGCTCGTACGACAACAAAAGGTGTCTTGAATAGGTAACAAACATGACCGATAGCCGCTGCTTCCATTTCAACTGCTGCAACGCTCGGGAAGGTGGCGCGAATGCGAGTCAAAGGAGCTGCACCATTGATAAAGGCATCGCCACTGCAAATCAGGCCGCGTACTGCATTTAAATCCAATTGTTTGATGCAACTTTCAGCTAATTCAATCAACTTTGGATCAGCAATGAAAGCTGCTGGGCAACCGGCCATTTGGCCAGGTTCGTAACCAAAAGCCGTCACATCAGCATCGTGATAGCGAACTTCGGTAGAAACCACGATATCACCGACTTTCAGGCTAGAGGCCAGGCCACCAGCAGAACCGGTATTGATAACAATGTCGGGTTGGCAATGTTCTAACAAGAGAGTGGTGCCCATTGCGGCAGACACTTTACCGATACCGGATTTCAATAAGGCGACATCAACGCCATTGAGCTGGCCGGTGTAAATCTCACAACCCGCGCGAGACAAGGTTTGGCGATTTTCAATTTTGTCACGTAGCAATGTGACTTCTTCTTCCATTGCGCCAATAATTCCTACTTTCATATGGATACCCACCGATTTTAAAGGATTAATTAATCTGTAATAAGCCATACACAGTTTATCAGGTAAGTGAGATTGCCGGGTAGTTCACCAAAGATAATGCGTAATGTGCCGCAGTTCATACGCAATCAGCCAAAGTTCACACGTAATCAATTGCATCTTCTGCTGAGAGTGAGTATCACTGTATTTAGATGAATGATCAGGGGGTAATATGTCCGGGATCGACTTTAAACAGAAAATTAGTGTTCAGCGGCCATTTGGTAAACCCAGTTCGGCTGAAGATGAGTATGATATTACCCGGGTATTTGAAAGTGATCGCGGCCGAATTGTAAACTCTGCCGCTATCCGGCGTTTACAACAAAAAACACAAGTCTTCCCGTTGGAGCGTAATGCCGCTGTCCGTAGCCGTTTGACTCATTCGCTGGAAGTTCAGCAAGTTGGCCGTTATATCGCCAAAGAGATCCTCAATCGTTTTAAGCAAGATAAAAAAATCAGCGCCTATGGGCTGGATAAACTGCTGGATCCTTTTGAAAGTATTGTAGAAATGGCGTGTCTGATGCATGACATCGGTAACCCGCCTTTTGGGCATTTTGGTGAATCAGCAATTAATAATTGGTTTACTAAACAAATGGATCCTAATGGTGGCGGTGCAGAGCCGCGGGGCAAGGATCAATGCCTGGTTAATACATTAAAATTGCGGGAAGGGGAGACTGAACTCAATATTCTACGTAGTAAAATTCGCCAGGATTTAAGCCATTTTGAAGGTAATGCACAAGCGATTCGTTTGGTTTACAGCTTATTAAAGCTTAACCTCACTTATGCACAGGTTGGCTGTATTCTTAAATATACCAAACCGGCTTATTGGTCTGGCGATATTCCAACTTCTCATAACTATTTGATGAAGAAACCAGGCTTTTATCTTGCTGAAGAAGAGTATGTTAAAGATTTACGTCGTGAACTTAATATGGGGGAGTTTAATCGTTTTCCGTTGACCTATATTATGGAAGCTGCGGATGATATCTCTTATTGCATTGCCGATTTAGAAGACGCAGTCGAAAAAAATATTTTCAGTGTTGAACAACTTTATGATCATATGGTGCAAGAGTGGGGTGAGACTACTCATGGTGATTTGTTTGATAAAGTAGTTGGCGGTGCATTTCGTCAATTAGGTCGAGGGCAAGGTCGGCGTAGTTCGGAAGACCAATTCTTTATGTATTTACGGGTGAATACTGTCGGGAAATTAGTTCCGCATGCTGCTCAGCGTTTTATTGAGAATCTGCCCGCGGTGTTTTCTGGTTCGTTTAATCAGGCTTTATTAGAAGATTCCAGTCCGGCATGTAAATTACTGCAAATTTTTAAAAAGGTAGCAGTGAAACACGTATTTAATTATCCAGAAGTGGAACAGCTTGAATTGCAAGGATATAGAGTTATTAGTGGCTTGCTTGATATTTATAGCCCGCTATTAGCGATGCCGCAAACGGCATTTACGCAATTAGTCGCTGAAGACAGCCATCGGGAATACCCCATTGAGACGAGATTGTTCCATAAGTTGTCGACTAAACACCGCCTGGCTTATGCAGAGTCAACAGAGCGGTTGCGTCATTTATCGCCAGAACAACATGAGATATATGAATATTATTACCGAGCGCGTTTAATTCAAGACTATATCAGTGGCATGACCGATCTTTATGCCTATGATGAATATCGGCGTTTGATGGCTGCGGAATAGTATGCAGGAAAACTAAAATGTCCGTTTAATTAACTATAGATTTGTAAAGACGGACAATATTTTTTACTTTTCTCATTATTGGTTCTCTGAACTTCATCCCCCATATTTAATCTTACTATGCAAGACGACTATATCCTTCTTGCTTGAGATTGCCGTGGTGTTGGCTGTTTGCATTTACCCGATTCACTAAATTGAGTTCGATTATCGGGTTCACCAGCTTCACCTGCGGCAAGGCCAATTATTATGGGATAAGTCTGTTATACACCATTTATTGACTCATTATTAATTGTATAGCGAGAGCCAGAATACATGAAAAAAACAACTTTAGTGTTAAGTGCATTGGCATTGAGCATCGGTTTAGCCATGGGGCCGGTTTCTTCTGTCGTTGCGGCAGAAACGGCCTCTTCCAGCAGCCAGCAGCTCCCTAGCCTGGCGCCAATGCTAGAGAAGGTAATGCCTTCGGTTGTGAGTATCAATGTGGAGGGAAGTGCTCAGGTAAGTAATGCCGGCGGCATACCACCACAGTTCCAGCAATTCTTTGGTGATGATTCGCCATTCTGCCAGGACGGTTCTCCGTTCCAAGGGTCACCAATGTGTCAGGGTGGGCCAGGTAGCAAGGGGGGAGCACCCAGCAAGCAGGATTTCCGCGCACTGGGTTCTGGTGTA
This sequence comes from Yersinia sp. 22-579, assembly GCF_030433455.1. Classification (NCBI taxonomy): domain Bacteria; kingdom Pseudomonadati; phylum Pseudomonadota; class Gammaproteobacteria; order Enterobacterales; family Yersiniaceae; genus Yersinia; species Yersinia sp. 22-579. The sequence goes on from NZ_JAUJTZ010000003.1 coordinate 214,371, forward strand.
ATTATTGATGCTGCTAAAGGCTATGTCGTTACCAATAACCACGTGGTCGATAATGCAACCAAAATCAACGTTAAGCTCAGTGATGGCCGTAGTTATGAAGCAAAAGTGATTGGTAAAGATCCGCGTACTGATATTGCACTATTGCAGCTGAAAGACGCTAAAAATCTGACTGCGATTAAAATTGCGGACTCCGATCAACTGCGCGTTGGGGATTATACCGTAGCTATCGGTAACCCATACGGCCTGGGTGAAACCGTCACTTCCGGTATCGTGTCGGCGTTGGGCCGCAGTGGTTTGAATGTGGAAAACTACGAAAACTTTATCCAGACTGACGCGGCAATTAACCGTGGTAACTCCGGTGGTGCATTGATCAATCTGAACGGTGAACTGATCGGGATCAACACGGCTATCCTGGCACCGGATGGCGGCAACATCGGTATCGGTTTTGCTATCCCAAGTAACATGGTGAAAAACCTGACCTCACAGATGGTTGAATTTGGTCAGGTGAAACGCGGTGAACTGGGCATTATGGGTACAGAGCTGAACTCTGAGCTGGCGAAAGCCATGAAGGTTGATGCGCAGAAAGGGGCCTTCATCAGTCAGGTACTGCCAAAATCTGCTGCTGCTAAAGCAGGGATTAAAGCGGGTGATGTGATTGTCAGCATGAATGGCAAAGCCATCAATAGCTTCGCTGGCTTCCGTGCAGAGATTGGTACTTTGCCTGTGGGCAGCAAAATGACCTTGGGTCTGTTGCGCGACGGTAAGCCTGTCAACGTGGAAGTGACATTAGAGCAAAGCAGCCAAACACAAGTTGATTCCGGTAATCTCTACACTGGTATTGAAGGGGCTGAGCTGAGCAACTCTGATGTGAATGGTAAGAAAGGCGTGAAAGTTGATAGTGTGAAACCCGGCACTGCTGCTGCGCGTATCGGCCTGAAAAAAGGCGATGTCATCATGGGTGTCAACCAGCAACCAGTTCAGAATCTGGGTGAGCTGCGGAAAATCCTTGATACCAAACCATCGGTATTGGCATTGAGCATTCAGCGTGGTGATACTTCACTCTATCTGCTGATGCAGTAATCACCACTGATGCAGTGACAAGTATTTATGTAGTAAAAGTATAGTTACCGCTACAAAGGGCACAACCGCTTATCGTTGTGCCCTTTCTATTTAGATTTTGTGGCGGCCGGTATTAGGCTGCGCCGAGATAATTCCGTGCAGCAAAGCGGACATTGTCTATCTCATCTAACAACTCAAGCCACTCAGGTTGCAAGTCTTGTACGTCAGTTTGTTGGCGCAATTGTTGTTCAATCGTCATGCACAATTGCCGCAGTCGCGGCACACCGCTACATGCGCAACTGCCATGAAACTTGTGAATCAGATTCAGAATATCATCGTCATGGCTACCGGCTAGAATCGCTTGCACGCGCTGTGCCACTTGTGGCGTAAACTCTAACAACATAGTTAAAAGGTCTTTAGCCAGCGCTTCTTTATTTGCTGCTTGCCTCACCGCAAGTGGCCAGTCTATTGACTCTTTACATTCAGATTGCGGAACTGACTGAATATGAGCCTCACTCTCGCCCAGTTGTAAGGAGTGGGGTTGTTGTAAGGTGTGGGATTGCTGTAAAACATGAGATTGTTGTAAAGCGTGAGGCTGTTCATCATGGGGCTGTGGAACACCATCGGGTAGATAGCGCGAAAGTGCTTGTATCAGCCGAGCTTCATCAATAGGTTTCGCAAGATAATCCGCCATACCCAATTTTAGTAATTGTTCCTGCTGCCCTCTAACGGCGTGAGCCGTGACTGCGATGATCGGAGTGTCCTGATGATGTGACATCTGATGGATCACTTCACTGGCGCGGATACCGTCAATTTCCGGCATTTGAATATCCATTAAAATGATATCTAGCGTATTTTCACGGGCATAAGCTATGGCTTTTGCTCCGCTGTCACATAACACCGTTTCTTCCACCTGTTCTTCCAGCAAAGTCCCCATTAATTTCAAGTTAGCTGGGTTGTCATCAACCGCCATTACTTTGAAAGGCAGCTTGGGCTGCTTGTGTGCTTGCTCTACCACCGGTAATTCACTATGCGCCTTTTCATAAGACAGTAGAGGAATTAACCGGTTAGAGGATATAGGCTTAACCAGGCATGCTTTAGCGCCGATCTGTTTAAGTTGCTCCGCTTCTACCTGTGATTGACTCGGCAATGCCAAAATAACTTGTTCGGAAATTTTCATTGCTGCGATCAGCTTGTCTTGATGAACAGCCATATTATTGCGGTACGGGATAGGCACCCCGACGAGCAGGAAATCATAATGTTGTATCGGCAACTGGGCCAACGTCAGGCTATGAGTCACCTGTAAAGGAGTGATGCTGAGAATATCTAATGTTGCTCTTGCCGCCGCGGCATTACGTTCAATATAGGCCAGCGTTTTCCCTTCCAGATGCGACATATCTGGGCGGCGGGAGGGAATGGCTTCATTGAGATCCAATGTCAGGTGGAACCTGAAAGTCGAACCCCGATCAACCTGGCTGTGGAAGCTGATATCACCACCCATTTCCTTCACCAATCTTTCGGTGATAACTAGCCCAAGGCCGGTACCCCCGTGCCGACGTGAAATACTGGCATCGGCCTGACGGAATGCCTGGAACAGTTGGGCTTGCTGAGATTCGGAAATACCAATGCCGGTATCGTGAATTTCTACCACCAACGTCACCTGCTGGCTGGCTATTGCTCGTACTGCCACCAGAATATCGATATTGCCCTGTTCGGTGAATTTAATCGCATTACCCAGCAAGTTTGTGACTATTTGCTGCAAACGCATGGCATCGCCAATCACTTGTTCCGGCACATCTTTATTAACATGCAGGGTCAGTTCCAGGCCTTTTTCATGAGCGGTGTGTGCCAGCAGAATAATGACCTCATCCAGCGCGCCGCGTAGTGAGAACGGGATATGCTCGAGAATCAGTTTTTCAGCTTCTAACTTGGAGAAATCCAGCACGTCATTAATGATGCATAACAGGTTGTTTGCTGATCGCTGGATAGTTTGCAGATAGTCAGTTTGCGTTGGGGTCAGTGACGTTTTCAGTGTCTGGCGGGTAAAGCCAATCACCCCATTGAGTGGCGTACGTAACTCATGGGACATATTAGCCAGAAATTCAGATTTAATTCGCGCGGCTTCTTGCGCACGTTTTTTCGCCAGCCCCAATTCCACGTTCTGGATTTCCATCTGCTCCAGTGTTTCACGCAAGTCTGACGTGGCTTGATCGATATTCTGTTGCATCTCTTCGTGATAGGCCGCCAGTGACATTGCCATCGAGTTGATGCCGTTTTTCAAAATATTCAACTCGCCAAGCATATGCCCTTCCACCCGGCTGTCTAATTGCCCGCGGCGAATGCGGTCAACAGCGTTCACCATGTTACGGATGGGGCCAGTGACATCACGCATCAGCCGATAAGCAAATAAGATAGCCACACACATACAGAACAGCAGCAGTAGAGTCGAAATAAAGATTTCTTTATATTGCTGCAAGCGTACGGATTGTAAATCCAAGTCCATGGCGATATAGCCCAATGGCCGATTGGTTATATCTGAATCAGAAGACCGATCACTGGATAGGTTGGATTCTGAAACAATAGGCATGCGCAGAATTAAAGAGTCGCCACGATAGGAAAGCATCAGTGAACTGGGAATAGCGTCGTCTTTCGGCAATCTTAATTGTGAGGAATTGTAATTATAGTTAGATGTGACAAAAAGATTATTATCTGCGTCAAAAACAGATATTGACCGAACAATATTCGAATGGCGGCGGTGAAGAAGATTAATTAACTGACGGACAGTATCGCGGTTGCGAAAGGTCATTCCGTATTCACTGGCAACCGCCAGCGGTTCTATAATATTTGTACCTGCGTTAACTAATTGTTTTTGCAGTTCATTGTAACGATTGACCATAAAGGTCGTACTGAGTAACAGCCCAAGAAGCAGCGTGGGGGCCAGGATTAAAATCATCATGCGCGCGCGAAGACTGTATTTGGTCATGGTATTCCAATGTGGGAGAATTAGCAGCTTACGAAACCGATGCTTGATCAATCAATATGGCGCAATTCTACTCTCCAAACCGACGTGTGACGACCAAACAAACGCTAACTGTGACCGTAAACTCGCTTGACCCTTTTGGGCAAGGGGTAGCGCACCACCAAGGCAAAGCTATCTTTATTCTTGGAGCTCTACCAGGAGAGCAAGCTGAAATAGAGCTTACCGAGCAAAAGCGCCAATATAGTCGCGGTAAGCTTAAACGTTTGTTGAACCGATGCAACGAAAGGGTCGTTCCTGCTTGCCCTCACTTCGGAATTTGTGGAGGCTGTCAGCAGCAACACGCCAATAGTCAGCTACAGCAAATGAGCAAAGCAGATTCACTCCAGCGTTTGATTATACGAGAGGCTGGCGCTTGCCCTGAATTAGACCCGGTTATTTGCGGGCCGGAATACGGCTATCGGCGGCGGGCGAGGTTAGGGCTGCTCTATCATCCCAAGCAGCATCGATTGCAAATGGGGTTTCGCCAAACCGAGTCTCATGATTTAGTTTGCATCAAGCACTGCCCGGTTTTACGACCTGAGTTGGAGTGCTTGTTATTACCACTTTATCAATGTTTATCGGGCTTACAGGCTGTTCGCCGCCTTGGGCATGTGGAGCTGGTATTAGCCGCTAATGGTCCGTTGATGGTTTTACGCCACCTTGATACCCTTAAAGAGGTAGACCGTGCGGCGTTAATTGACTTTGCCAAACGAGAGCAGGTCGCCGTCTATCTGGCTGGTGATAGTGATAATGTGGAAAAACTCATTGGTGAGGAACCCTATTACCAGATTGAGGGTCTACGCTTAGCGTTTCATCCGCGCGATTTTATTCAAGTCAATGATATGGTCAACCAGCAAATGGTGGCTCAGGCTATAGCATGGCTGGATGTGCAGCCTGATGAGCGGGTGCTGGATCTATTCTGCGGTATGGGCAATTTCACCTTGCCGCTGGCAAAGTTGGCTCGCGAAGTGGTTGGCGTGGAAGGAGTTGCGGCGTTGGTGGCGAATGGGCAGTATAATGCTCTGAATAACGCGTTGCCCAATGTATCTTTTTTCCATGAAAATCTGGAATCTGACATAAGTTGTCAGCCGTGGGCAACACAAGGGTTCGATAAAGTATTGTTAGATCCCGCCCGCGCAGGTGCTGCCGGGGTCATGTCACATATAGTTAAACTGGCGCCAAAGCGGGTGGTGTATGTTTCGTGTAATCCCACTACGCTGGCACGAGATAGTCAGGTGTTGTTAGCCGCCGGTTACCGTCTTGCTCAGGTGCGAATGTTGGATATGTTTCCCCACACCGGGCATCTTGAATCTATGGCGCTGTTTATGCAGGAGCCAGGGGTCGCAAAGTAGGGAGAAGTTATGGTTGCGGTACGAAGTGCACATTTGAATCCAGCGGGCGAGTTTGCTCTCGACGATTGGATCGCCAGTTTGGGGCTTCCTAATCCGCAGTCAGGTGAGCGCCTGGCCGAAACCTGGCGGTATTGTGAGCAGCAGACGCAAAACCATCCCGATGCCTCATTGTTGCTGTGGCGCGGCCTTGAAATGGTTGAAATTCTTTCCACCCTTAGCATGGATAATGACAGTATGCGCGCGGCGCTACTGTTTCCGCTGGTGGATGCCAACGTGGTGGATGAAGCTACGCTGACCGAACAATTCGGTAAAGGTATTACTTATCTGGTGCATGGTGTGCGCGATATGGATGCCATCCGTCAGTTGAAAGCGACCCATAATGACTCCATGAGCTCTGAGCAAGTGGATAACGTGCGCCGTATGTTATTGGCGATGGTGGAAGATTTCCGCTGTGTGGTCATCAAACTGGCAGAGCGTATTGCTCATTTGCGCGAAGTGAAGGATGCACCGGAAGACGAACGCGTGCTGGCGGCCAAAGAGTGTTCCAATATCTATGCACCACTGGCTAACCGTTTGGGTATCGGCCAGATCAAGTGGGAGTTGGAAGACTTCTGCTTCCGCTATTTGCATCCAGATGAATATAAGCAAATCGCCAAATTACTCCACGAGCGTCGTATCGATCGTGAGCAATTCATTGATGATTTTGTAGCCACATTGCACAAAGCTATGGCAGATGAAGGGATCAAAGCCGACATTTATGGCCGCCCCAAGCATATCTACAGTATCTGGCGCAAAATGCAGAAGAAGTCGCTGGCCTTCGATGAACTGTTTGATGTGCGAGCCGTACGGGTGGTAGTGGAGCGCTTACAGGATTGCTATGCCGCACTCGGTATTGTCCATACCCATTTCCGCCATTTGCCTGATGAATTTGATGATTACGTTGCTAACCCTAAACCCAATGGTTATCAGTCGATCCACACGGTAGTGCTTGGGCCACGCGGCAAAACACTCGAAATTCAAATCCGTACTCGTCAGATGCATGAAGATGCTGAACTGGGGGTTGCTGCGCACTGGAAGTATAAAGAAGGTGCGGTGGCTGCCGGTCGCTCCGGTTACGAAGGGCGCATTGCCTGGTTGCGTAAATTGATCGCGTGGCAGGAAGAGATGGCGGATTCCGGTGAAATGCTGGATGAAGTGCGTAGTCAGGTATTTGACGATCGGGTATATGTGTTTACGCCGAAAGGTGATGTCATTGATTTGCCAGCAGGTTCGACACCGCTGGACTTCGCTTACCATATTCATAGCGATGTGGGCCACCGTTGTATTGGGGCTAAAATCAGTGGCCGAATTGTGCCGTTTACTTACCAGTTACAGATGGGTGATCAGATTGAGATTATCACCCAGAAACAGCCTAACCCGAGTCGTGACTGGCTGAATCCGAACCTCGGCTATGTGACCACCAGCCGTGGTCGTTCCAAGATTCATAACTGGTTTAGAAAACAAGATAGAGACAAGAATATTCTTGCTGGCCGGCAGATGTTGGATGACGAGCTGGAGCATCTGGATATCAGCCTGAAAGAGGCAGAGAAGCTGCTGGTACCACGCTATAACATGAATTCTATGGATGAAGTGTTGGCGGCTATTGGCGGTGGTGATATCCGGCTGAATCAGATGGTCAACTTCCTGCAAGGGAAACTGAATAAGCCAACGGCGGAAGAGGCGGATTTAGAGGCGTTACGCCATCTGAATAATAAACATCAGGCACCGCCACGTAATGCCAGCAAAGACAGTGGGCGTATTGTCGTCGAAGGTGTTGGCAACCTGATGCACCATATTGCGCGCTGCTGCCAGCCTATTCCGGGTGATGAAATTATTGGCTTTATCACTCAAGGGCGGGGGATATCCATTCACCGCGCTGATTGCGAGCAGCTAGCTGAATTGCAATCCCATGCACCTGAGCGGATTGTTGATGCGGTCTGGGGCGAAAGCTATTCCAGTGGCTATTCGCTGGTGGTGCGGGTTACCGCCAATGATCGTAGCGGCTTACTGCGCGATATCACCACCATTCTGGCGAACGAAAAGGTCAATGTACTGGGGGTTGCCAGCCGTAGTGATACCAAAAAGATGATGGCGACCATCGATATGGATATCGAGATCTACAATCTACAGGTGCTGGGCCGGGTGTTGGCCAAGCTGAATCAGTTGCCGGATGTTATTGACGCCCGTCGGCTACACGGCAATTAGTTATCTCTAAACGGCTACTGCGCTTTGGCATATTGATATTGGGCAGTGCTTGCCCTCCTCATGTACCGATTTTTATAAGATCAGGTGTACATTCCGGGGGCTGTGCGCTGGCCGCAATCAATCTGCCTGCGCTCGCTACGCCTCAAATTTTTTTAAAAAAAGTGAATAAATTCAGATGACCCAATCAGTGACTTCCCCTGGTACCACCGCTTTAGCACTACAACGTCTACTGGATATTATGCGTACTTTGCGTGATCCGGAGCATGGTTGCCCGTGGGATCGTAAACAGACCTTCGACACTATTGCGCCTTATACATTAGAAGAAACCTATGAGGTGCTTGACGCGATTCAGCGTAAGGATTTCGACGATCTTCGTGATGAATTGGGGGATTTGCTGTTTCAGGTGGTGTTTTATGCACAGATGGGGCAGGAGCAAGGGCTATTTGCGTTCGATGATGTTTGTCATGCCATCAGCGATAAGTTGGTACGCCGGCATCCACATGTGTTCCCTGATGCGCCGCAAAACGTTTCAGACGCTATAATTAGCAGTGACACTGCATTGGCAGGGTGGGAGTCGCGTAAAGCCGAGGAAAGGGCGGAGAAGGCCTTATATTCGGCATTAGATGATATCCCTGACGCGCTGCCCGCGCTGATGAAAGCGCATAAAATCCAGAAACGTTGCGCATCAGTCGGTTTTGATTGGGACACTCTGGGACCGGTGCTGGATAAAGTCTACGAAGAAATCGATGAAGTGATGTTTGAAGCTCGCCAGGTAGTGGTGGATGAAGAGAAGTTGGGTGAGGAAATTGGCGATTTACTGTTTGCCACCGTCAACTTATCTCGCCATTTAGGCCATAAAGCTGAAAATGCCTTACAGGCGGCAAATCGTAAGTTTGAACGTCGTTTTCGTCAGGTAGAACAAATAGTTACGGCGTCAGGTAAGACTATGGAGAGCGCGACACTGGATGAAATGGAATCTGCCTGGCAGCAAGTTAAAAAGCAAGAAACTGAAATGTAAGGTGTTTTAATTCATTTGATGGATGGTTGTTGAATTTTAATTACGTTAATATATTGAATTATAACGGATAGCAAGACGATGTTCCGCACAGAAAAAACGGCGAAAACGGCCACTGGTGCGGAGATAGTTTGTAGCGAAACCAAGGTTCGGGTATACTACTTTCCCGTCTTGGTTCTTCCATCGTCTTTAAACCTAAACTCTCAGGTTCAGCATGACAACTAATTATATTTTTGTGACCGGCGGGGTCGTATCCTCTCTGGGTAAAGGCATTGCCGCAGCCTCTCTGGCGGCTATACTTGAAGCCCGTGGCCTCAACGTTACCATCATGAAACTGGACCCGTATATCAACGTGGATCCGGGCACCATGAGCCCGACACAGCACGGGGAAGTTTTTGTCACCGAAGATGGTGCTGAAACCGATCTGGATTTAGGGCATTACGAGCGCTTCATTCGCACTAAAATGACCCGCCGTAACAACTTCACTACTGGCCGTATCTATTCTGAAGTTCTGCGCAAAGAGCGTCGCGGCGACTATCTGGGTGCGACTATCCAGGTTATTCCTCATATCACCAATGCAATCAAAGAACGTATCATCGAAGGCGGCGAAGGCCACGATGTGGTATTGGTTGAAATTGGTGGCACCGTAGGTGATATCGAATCCCTGCCATTCTTGGAAGCTATTCGTCAGATGGCGGTTGATGTTGGCCGCGAGCATACTCTTTACATGCACCTGACATTGGTTCCTTATCTGGCAGCGGCTGGTGAAGTGAAAACTAAGCCAACGCAACATTCGGTAAAAGAGCTGCTTTCTATCGGTATTCAGCCAGATGTGCTGATTTGCCGTTCTGATCGCGCAGTTCCTGCTAATGAACGAGCTAAAATTGCCTTGTTCTGCAATGTGCCAGAAAAAGCAGTTATCTCCCTAAAAGATGTTGATTCTATTTATAAAATCCCAGGGCTATTGAAATCACAGGGCCTTGACGATTATATTTGTAAACGATTCAGCTTAACTTGTCCTGAAGCAAATCTCGCAGAATGGGAACAGGTATTATACGAAGAGTCGAATCCAGGTGGCGAAGTGACCATTGGGATGATCGGCAAATACGTAGAATTGCCGGATGCCTATAAATCTGTGATTGAAGCCTTGAAGCACGGTGGGCTGAAAAATCGCCTGACGGTGAATATCAAGCTGATTGATTCACAGGATGTTGAGACGCGCGGCGAAGAAATGCTGAAAGGATTAGATGCTATCCTCATTCCAGGCGGCTTCGGCTACCGTGGTGTGGAAGGCAAAGTTCTGGCGGCACGTTATGCCCGTGAACACAATATTCCTTATCTGGGCATTTGCTTGGGTATGCAGGTTGCACTGATGGAGTTTGCCCGCAATGTAGCGGGAATGGAAAACGCGAACTCCACAGAATTTGTGCCAGACTGTAAGTATCCGGTGGTTGCATTAATCACCGAATGGCGTGATGAAGACGGCAACGTTGAAGTACGCACGGAAGAGAGCGATTTGGGCGGTACCATGCGTGTGGGTGGGCAGCAATGTCACCTGACTGAAGGTAGCCTGGTTCGTCAGATGTATGGCGAGCCGACCATCGTTGAGCGCCATCGTCATCGCTATGAAGTAAACAACATGTTGTTGAAGCAGATTGAAGCCGCCGGGTTACGTGTAGCAGGGCGTTCTGCGGATAACAAACTGGTGGAGATTATCGAGTTGCCAAATCATCCGTGGTTTGTAGCTTGTCAGTTCCATCCAGAATTTACTTCGACGCCACGTGATGGTCACCCGTTGTTTGCCGGCTTTGTGAAAGCGGCTGGTGAGTATCAGAAGCGCCAGGTGAAATAAAATATTTGGTAGAAGGGGCGGCAGCGATGTCGCCCCCTCTGTCTGGAGTTTTAGTTTAACTTGTACTGAGGAAAATCTAATGTCCAAAATCGTTAAAGTCATCGGTCGCGAAATCATCGACTCCCGTGGTAACCCAACTGTAGAAGCCGAAGTTCATCTGGAAGGCGGTTTTGTTGGTTTGGCTGCGGCACCATCAGGTGCTTCTACTGGTTCCCGTGAAGCACTGGAACTGCGTGACGGTGACAAATCCCGTTTCCTGGGCAAAGGCGTTCTGAAAGCCGTTGCAGCAGTAAATGGCCCAATTGCTCAGGCAGTTATCGGTAAAGATGCCAAAGATCAGGCTAATATCGATAAAATCATGATCGATCTGGACGGTACTGAGAACAAATCCCAGTTTGGTGCTAACGCCATCCTGGCTGTTTCTCTGGCAGCAGCGAAAGCAGCAGCAGCATCTAAAGGCATGCCTTTGTATGAGCACATTGCTGAACTGAATGGCACCCCAGGCAAATTCTCTATGCCACTGCCTATGATGAACATCATCAACGGCGGCGAGCATGCTGATAACAACGTTGATATTCAAGAGTTTATGATTCAGCCAGTCGGCGCTAAAACTCTGAAAGAAGCGGTTCGCATCGGTTCTGAAGTGTTCCATACTTTGGCTAAAGTTCTGAAAGCTAAAGGTATGAGCACTGCAGTAGGCGACGAAGGTGGCTACGCGCCAAACCTGGGTTCTAACGCCGAAGCACTGGCTGTTATCGCTGAAGCGGTAAAACAGGCTGGTTACGAGTTGGGCAAAGACGTGACTCTGGCGATGGACTGTGCTGCATCTGAATTCTATAAAGATGGCAAATATGTTCTGGCTGGCGAAGGCAACAAAGCTTTCACTTCTGAAGAGTTCACTCACTTCCTGGAAGACCTGACCAAACAGTACCCAATCGTTTCTATCGAAGACGGTCTGGACGAATCTGACTGGGCTGGCTTCAAATACCAGACCGAAGTTCTGGGTGACAAAATCCAGTTGGTTGGTGACGACCTGTTTGTAACCAACACCAAGATCCTGAAAGAAGGTATCGAGAAAGGTGTTGCTAACTCTATCCTGATTAAATTCAACCAGATCGGTTCTCTGACCGAAACTCTGGCTGCTATCAAGATGGCGAAAGATGCAGGTTACACCGCGGTTATCTCTCACCGTTCAGGCGAAACCGAAGATGCTACCATTGCCGACCTGGCAGTAGGTACTGCAGCAGGCCAGATCAAAACCGGTTCTATGAGCCGCTCTGACCGTGTTGCTAAATACAACCAGCTTATTCGGATTGAGGAAGCGCTGGGCGACCGCGCACCATTCAACGGTCTGAAAGAAGTCAAAGGTCAGTAATTACTGCGCCTTATCTTCTGTAAAAGTTGATTGAAAAACCCGCTTCGGCGGGTTTTTTTACATCAGAAGTTCAGAAAAGTAGCATCATATTAATTATAACTAGTTTAAATTTATATAATCTCGCCATGTTATATAAATATTTCTTGTGTGTTAATTTTAATGGTGTGATGGTTATCACGAAATATTGTTTGCTGTCTAATTTTTTATTACTACAATTAATAATTCATAGGTTTTATAAATTAAAACTCCTTATCTATTCTGATATATCTAATTGCTTTTTATAATTTATTCTGGCGCCATAAATATGGAAGGCTTTTATCTTCATCTAATGAGGTGAAAACTACATGCTCAATAGAATTGTGATTCTAGGTGGCGGTACTGGTGGAACTATTCTCGCTAATTTATTAGCCTCAAAATTACATCGAGATATTCTTGAAAGAAAAGTGGAGTTAATTCTTATTTCTGATTCACCAGTTCACTATTATAAACCTGCTTTTATGTATATTGCTTTTAACTTATTTTATAGGCAAGAGTTGGAACGTGCACAGCAGAGTTTATTACGGCCAGAAGTCACTTTCATTGTTGATAAAGCAGAGGGTTTCGATTTCTCTAAAAGAGAAATATCATGCCGCAGCGGGAAAAAATATAACTATGATTTTTTAGTGTTTGCGACAGGGTGCGTCCCTCGGCCTGATAGAATTGAAGGTCTTGCGGAGGCTGGCGATCATTTTTATCAATATGCGGCTTCTCGTCAATTGGCCGATAAATTAGCTAAAATAGAGAAAGGTCGCATTTTTATCACCGTATCTTTCCCACAAACTCCCAACGTGCCCCATCAGTGTGGTATTGCCCCAATTGAAACTACCCTGATGCTGGATGACTATCTTCGCCGACGTGGGGTGCGTAATGCCATTGAGATAGTCTATACCTATCCTACGGTTTCTCAGCTTTTGCGTAATTGTCTTTTCTTACAGCGGCCTACAGGTGAGGTTTTACCCAATATTTTCGCAGCTAAAGATATAAAGCACCAACGCGGTTTTACGCTACAAAAAGTCGATCCCGATAAAAAGATTGCCTATTCTGCTGAGGGAGATGCGCAACCTTTTGATATCTTAATGAGCACTCCTCCTATTACAGCTGTTGATGCTGTGCGCAATACCGGTTTGAGTGAGTGGGATAACGGAGAAGGCTGGTTGCCGACAGACCATCAAACTCTGCAAGTCTATGGGCAGCCAGGGGTCTATGTCATTGGTGATACCGTTGATTTACCTATCAGCAAAGCAGGGGGTTCTTGCCATAATCAAGCACCTGTTATTGCAGACAATATCGTCTCTGAACTGCGTATCGGCTATCCAACCAGTTATTACGATGGAAAAGTACAAGCACTGGCCCAAATGGGGCTGAATGCGGGTATGCCATTGTGGTACGACTACCGCAATGATGTTATGCCAACACCACCGACTAAGGTGGGAGGAATGTTACGTAATGGTTTTAACCGCGGCTTATATTGGGCCACTGTTCGTGGCTTGATTTAATAAGGGTAAATAATGAGCGAACAACAATCTGATGAAAATCACGTTGAGAAAACAATAACTCCTGAAGTTGATTTCACTGAATTACTCAATAAATTACAGCCATTATTAGCCGGAGGACGATTAAATAATGCGGTAGATATGTTGTCATTATTATCTGATGTGTTTGATATTGCAGATAATGCTTTGGTTGAGAAACTTGCTGGTGTATTTGAAGGGGTTGTTGCTGTTGGTTGGGAAAGTGGTAATGCATTAAGAATAGCTAATACTGAACTAAGACTTAATCAAGAGAGCGTTAATTACCGTTCTTTATACTCATTATTCCGTGATCGCGATACGTTAGTTGGAATTACCTTGTTATTACGGACGTTACAGATAATCGGCCAAAGAATTAATGCCACAAAAATATCACCATCTTGAGTTTATAAAACTATTCCAATGAGGGCATATTGATGTCGATGCAATCAGCAAAGTCTTTTTCTACCCGAGCCATACATTATGGTTATGACCCTCAAGAGCATTTAGGCGCATTATCTCCACCGGTTTATATGAGTTCCACTTTTACGTTCCCTAGCGCTGAATACGGTGGAGCTTGTTTTGCCGGAACGGAGAAAGGTTATTTTTACTCCAGAATCAGTAACCCAACACTAGACTTACTGGAGCGTCGCATTGCCATTCTGGAAGGGGGAGAAGGCGCTGTAGCCTTTTCATCCGGTATGGGGGCAATTACTGCCTGTTGTTGGACCTTTCTGAAACCGGGCGATGAAATTATTGTCGACCAAACCATCTATGGTTGTACTTATGCTTATTTTCATCATGGACTGGCTCGATTTGGGGTGAAAATTACTCATGTCGATTTAACCGATTCACGTAAGCTGGCTGCGGCTATTTCAGAGCAGACAAGATTGGTGTATTGCGAAACTCCTGCTAACCCGAATATGCGTATTGTCGATATTGCAGCACTTAGCCAAATTACCCGTGCCAATGGCTCACTCTTTATCGTGGATAACACTTACTGCACACCTTATCTGCAAACGCCGTTAGCACTAGGGGCTGATATTGTCGTGCACTCTGCCACCAAATATCTTGGCGGACACGGTGATTTATTGGCAGGTTTGGTCGTGACACGCCAGAATCTGGCCGACCAAATTCGGCTGGTAGGGCTAAAAGATATGAATGGCGCGGTGCTGTCCGCGCAGGATGCGACACTGATTTTACGTGGCATGAAAACATTGGCTGTTCGTATGGAAAGACATTGTGCCAGTGCCCAGATTATCGCCGAAAAGTTATCTCAGCACCCACAGATCGAGAAGATTTATTATCCCGGACTACCCGACTTCTCCCAACGCGAACTGGTTGAACGGCAAATGACGGGGCCTGGTGGAATGATTGCTTTTGAACTCCGTGGCGGTATGACGTCGGGGATCGCTTTTCTTAATGCGTTGCAACTCATTTACCGTGCAGTCAGCTTGGGCGACTGTGAAACATTAGCGCAGCATCCTGCCAGCATGACCCATTCCTCTTATACTCCTGAAGAGCGACATCATCATTTAATTAGCGATGGGTTGATTCGACTATCGGTTGGATTAGAGGATGTGGATGATTTATTAAACGATTTAATTCAGGCATTAGATGTTGCCAATACAGGCCAATGAGATTGCCAGTTAATCGCGTATTGATAAACAAGATCCTCTCATCTTTGGCAGATCCATTTGGCGGTAGTGGTATCCAAATGGCCTGTGGTGTCATTGAGTCACTGTCTGATACAAACTCTTCTGTAAAAGTTGATTGAAAAAACCACCTTAATCGGATTTATTTTGGCTTTGAAGAATAATAATATTTATAAAGATGATTTGAGACGGGATATTATGTAAAGTATGTATAATTATTTAGCGTAAATAATATTCTGGCTATTTAATCTATTTTTCTCTTATAAGGATATATATGGAAAACTCACCTACTCAAGTATATGTAAAACAGTCTGCTTCAGATGAGGTTTTAATCAGGATAAAAGAGATGGAGAAAAAAATCAGTGAAAAATTTAGTGTGGAGGAAGGAATGTCAGAAGTTAATGCCAAGAGTGTCGCAGAGGCATATGGTGTTAGCCAAAATATCGCAAATATAATGCTAAATCATGATGTTGGTGATTTTACTACTGTGGCAAAACTGGTCATTTTACAACGCGAAGGGGTCAGTTTTTCTGAAATAAATAAATTCGCTAAAAATAATAATAGTTCCATGGAAGGGTTCTTTAGCACTTTATTTACAAGTAAAAGCTTTAAAATAGAATATCTTTTAAGTGATTTCGAAAATAAAGTGCATGAAAGGCTTAATTACATCTCTGGTATTGAGATATCAGATGAAAGCCGATTCTCTGATTTACACTCATTTTTTAAAAAAAAACGCACCGGAATATATAGATTCACTCTGTTTGTCTTATCGTCACTATAGTTATAGCCACTTACTAGATTATAATTTAGCAAAGCTTATGGTTTTGAAAGATAATGGCGCATCTAAAAAGTTATTAGGTTTTTCTTATAACGAAAATATCAATTATGCACAGATTTACGTTGCACTAAATTATGAAGGTGGGCAGAAAAAGACATTGGAATTATTCAGTATGTTGTATGACGAGGAAATATGTATTTATGAATTTACTGATATGTTATATGACTCCCTAGGTGATCATGAAATGGATGACAATAAACAGGGAGGGGATATTGGTCAGCCTTTATTAAAGGAAGCTATCACTCGTAATTCACACACCAGTGAATCGGACATCAATTCTTTAACTGATAATATCTCCGCAACTCTTGATAATCGTGAGCTAGTCACCACTAATTTCTCATCACCGTATTCTAATTCATTGGAAAGCCTCGGTAATATGTTAGCCGTGAGCTAGACTTAAATACCGTAGCATACCCGTAAGCCCGTTTGACTCTTCGCCAATTAACCTATTATTACTGTTTGTTTCCTGCGAGATTAATCTGAATCTCGTAGGAGCGACCTCATCTGACTCACATCCCAAGTACCACACCCGTGCAGATAATTCATCACCGGTTATCATTAATGAGTACCCGAATGACTCGACAATAATGCATAAAGGAAGATAACTGATGAAACTGAAATACCTACTTTTACCCGCGATCTTTTTGACTGGTAGCGCGCTGGCTGCGGATATTACTGTGACCATGAATGAAGCGCTACCGGAAGGCAATGGTAAAGCTTTGGGTACCGTGACAGTAAGCGAAACACCTTATGGTTTATTGTTCACACCGAACCTGACTGGGCTGGTAGCGGGTATTCATGGTTTCCATCTGCATGAAAATCCAAGTTGTACACCGGGGCAGAAAGACGGTAAAGCCGTGCCCGCACTTACTGCTGGCGGACATTTTGACCCACAAAAAACTGCTGCTCATCTCGGGCCGTACAATGATAAAGGGCATTTAGGCGACCTACCTGGACTGGTGGTGAATGCCGATGGGACTGCCACTTATCAGGTATTGGCTCCACGGCTGAAATCACTCTCTGAACTGAAGCAGCATGCTTTGATGATCCATGCTGGTGGGGATAATTATGCCGACCATCCAATGCCTCTGGGCGGTGGCGGTGCACGAATGGCTTGTGGAGTGATTGAGTAACTGTCTGATACAAACAAACGGGTAGCGACGGTGTTACCCGTTTGGTCACAGCTATGGAATCTGCGATAATCACCCATTGGTTTGAATGACGATAGAGATACTGATGCAGTACCCGATTAATGAAATGTTCCAGACCTTGCAGGGCGAGGGTTACTTCACCGGCGTACCGGCGATTTTCGTGCGTTTGCAGGGCTGCCCAGTCGGTTGTAGCTGGTGCGATACCAAACATACCTGGGAAAAAGAGGCCGATCGGGAAGTCGATATGCAGCGTATCATGGTAAAAACTGCGGAAAGTGATGCCTGGGCAACCGCCAGTGCACAGCAATTATTGGATATTTTCTCTCAGCAGGGATATACCGCTCGCCATGTGGTCATAACCGGCGGTGAACCCGCTATTTACGACTTGTTCCCTTTAACGTCTCAGTTGGAACAGGCCGGTTACAGTTGCCAGATTGAAACCAGCGGCACTCATGAAGTGCAGTGTTCCGCCGCCACTTGGGTCACAGTTTCGCCAAAAGTGAATATGCGTGGTGGACTGAAAGTGTTGCCTCAGGCATTACAGCGCGCAGATGAAATTAAGCATCCGGTGGGGCGTTTACGGGATATCGAAGCACTTGAGCAACTGCTGGAAACACTGACGGATGATAAAAAGCGGATTATTGCGTTACAGCCCATCAGCCAGAAAGACGAGGCTACCAAGCTTTGTATCGAAACCTGTATTGCCAGGAACTGGCGGCTGTCGATGCAGACACATAAGTATTTAAATATCGCTTGATAGGCAGGGCGTGGTAGCGCCCTGATGAATCAATTGTACTTGCCGCGATTTATTAGCCGCGAAAAACACAACCCGCAGAACAAGTCTCTTTTACCATGACGGCGCTCAGTTCTGGTAATTGCGGTTTAAGCTGTTGCCAAATCCAGCTGGCCAGCACTTCACTGGTCGGATTTTCCAGACCGGGAATGTCATTCAGATAGTGATGATCCAAACGTTCCCAAATCGGTTTAAACGCAGCTTTGAGTTCAGCAAAATCCATCACCCAGCCGGAGTGAGCATCAACTTCACCGGTGACCTCGATACGGATCATAAATGAATGGCCGTGCAAACGACCGCATTTGTGGCCCTCTGGTACATGGGGCAACAAGTGGGCAGCTTCAAACTGAAAATCTTTAAATAGGGTGGTGCTCATCATTCTGACCTTATTGACTCAAAAAACCGCCGCATAGTACCGGAAAGCATCGATGCTGGCTATGAATGCGCTAGCGGTGTGGCCTCCCGAGCCTGACGCGTTGTGCTTATCTATAGCGTAGCCTACTGATTTATATACAGACGAACTCAATCTGTGGCGCAATATCAGTGGGCGCAAATTTCCTAATAAGTTGAACACTTTAACTCATATCTATTACCTGAAAAACCGCTTAGTCGTTTTGGTTATTTATTATTTCTATTGCTTCTTTAATTGTTATTATCGGGATGGTTAACCTTACAAACATCAAGATTTATTTGCTGAATATATCAGCTGACACTGGCTATAGCTTAAGGGAATTAGTACTGCAATGACGACTCAGGTTCCTCCTAGTTCTTTACTTCCGCTATCGCCGGAGCAGTTAGCCCGCTTGCAGGCGGCGGTGGGTGAGTTTTCCCCAACCCAAATGGCATGGTTATCTGGCTACTTTTGGGGCATGGTTAATCAGCAACCCGGTGCGGTTGTTGCTCCTGCTGTAGCGGCCCCTGCGGCGGTAACTATTACCCTGATTTCTGCCTCTCAAACCGGTAATGCACGCCGCTTGGCCGAACAGTTACGCGATGACCTTTTGGCTGCCAAACTTAACGTCAATCTGGTTAACGCCGGTGATTATAAGTTTAAGCAGATCGCGCAAGAGCGCTTGCTGGTGATTGTGGCTTCCACTCAAGGTGAAGGTGAGCCGGCCGAAGAGGCTGTTGCCTTGCATAAGTTCCTATTCTCTAAAAAAGCGCCGAAATTGCCAGAAATGGCCTTTGCGGTATTTGGTTTAGGCGATACCTCATACGAGCATTTTTGTCAGGCAGGCAAAGACTTCGACAACAAATTGGCTGAGTTGGGTGCACAGCGGTTATTGGAGAGAGTCGATGCTGATGTGGAATATCAAGAATCCGCACAGCAGTGGCGTCAACAGATTGTAGCGGCATTGCAGGCAAGAGTCCCCGCGCAATCAGCGGCTGCGGTAGCAGTAACACCAAGCGGTGCGGTTGATGAAATTACCTCCAGCCCATACAGCAAGGCTGCGCCACTGACCGCACAGTTATCTGTGCAGCAAAAAGTGACGGGCCGTAACTCGGAGAAAGATGTACGCCATATTGAAATTGATTTAGGGGACTCCGGGCTGCGCTATCAGCCGGGCGATGCTCTGGGTATTTGGTTTGATAATGACCCGGCATTGGTCGAAGAGTTGTTGGCGCTATTGTGGCTTAAAGGCGATGAGCAGGTCAGTATTGATGGGCAGAATATATCGCTGTCGCAAGCACTGCGTAGCCAGCTTGAACTGACACAAAATACCACCCTGATCGTCGATAAATATGCAGCACTTTCCCGTGATGAAAAATTGATTGCTTTGCTGGCGGATAAACCAGCGCTGCAACATTATGCGAAGAATACCCCAATTGTTGATATGGTTCGTCAGGCACCTTCAGACCTGAATGCCGATCAACTTGTTGCGCTGTTACGGCCACTAACACCCCGCCTCTATTCTATCGCCTCCTCACAGGCTGAAACCGAGAGTGAAGTGCATATTACCGTCGGTGTGGTGCGCTATGACATTGATGGCCGGCCACGTACAGGTGGTGCATCGGGTTATCTGGCGGATCGGCTGGAAGTGGATGGTGATATTCGCATCTTTATCGAACATAACGATAACTTCCGTTTACCCACTAACCCAGAAACGCCAGTCATAATGATCGGGCCAGGAACCGGTATTGCCCCCTTCCGTGCGTTTATGCAGCAGCGCGAAGCCGATGGTGCTACGGGCAAGAACTGGTTACTTTTCGGCAATCCGCATTTTACTGAAGATTTTCTCTATCAGGTCGAATGGCAACGCTATGTCAAAGATGGCTTGCTGACTCGTATTGATCTGGCATGGTCGCGCGATCAAGCCCATAAAATATATGTACAAGACAAACTGCGCGAACAAGGTGCAGAACTGTGGAACTGGATCCAACAAGGTGCCCATATTTACGTCTGTGGCGATGCTAATCGCATGGCGAAAGACGTTGAGCAGGTTTTACTGGACGTGGTAGCTCTGCACGGCGCGATGGATGCTGAGCAGGCTGATGAATATTTAAGTGAGCTGCGCCTGGCGCGCCGTTATCAGCGGGATGTGTACTGATGAGTGAAAAACACCCTGGGCCGTTGGTCGTGACGGGAAAACTTTCTGACGGCGAGCGCATGAAGTCGCAAAGCAACTTCCTACGCGGGACGATTGCAGAAGATTTGAATGACGGGCTGACCGGTGGGTTCAACGGCGATAACTTCTTGCTGATCCGCTTTCACGGCATGTATCAACAAGATGACCGTGATATCCGTGCCGAGCGCGCAGAACAGAAGCTGGAACCACGTCATGCCATGATGTTGCGCTGCCGTTTACCCGGCGGAATCATCACCCCGCAACAGTGGTTGGGTATTGATAAGTTTGCTGCGGATAACACCTTATACGGCAGTATCCGTATCACTAACCGCCAGACATTCCAGTTTCATGGCATTTTGAAAGGGAATGTGAAACCAGCTCACCAGTTGCTCAATCAATTAGGTTTGGATGCATTGGCGACGGCAAACGATGTTAACCGTAACGTGCTTTGCACCTCGAATCCGGTGGAATCAGTGCTCCATCAGGAAGCTTATGAATGGGCGAAGAAGATTTCTGAACATTTACTGCCGCGCACCCGTGCTTACGCTGAAATCTGGCTGGATGCAGAAAAAGTCGCGACCACGGATGAAGAACCGATCCTCGGTGCTACTTATTTGCCACGCAAATTTAAAACGACGGTAGTTATTCCGCCGCAAAATGATGTGGATCTCCATGCCAATGACCTTAATTTTGTCGCTGTGGCGGACAAAGGCAAGTTAGTCGGCTTTAACGTGCTGGTAGGCGGTGGGTTATCTATTGCCCACGGTGATAAGAATACTTACCCACGTAAAGCCAGTGAATTTGGCTATATCCCGCTACAACACACTTTAGCTATCGCTGAAGCGGTGGTGACGACCCAACGCGATTGGGGTAACCGTACTGACCGTAAGAATGCTAAAACCAAATATACGCTAGAGCGCGTCGGTGTTGATGTGTTTAAAGCCGAAGTTGAAAAGCGCGCCGGTGTGAGTTTCGGAGCCATCAAACCTTATCAATTTACTGGTCGTGGCGATCGTATTGGTTGGGTGAAAGGCATTGATAAAAAGTGGCATCTGACCTTATTTATCGAAAATGGCCGTTTGCTGGATTACCCAGGCCGCAGTCTGAAAACCGGCGTGGCGGAAATTGCCAAAATCCATCAGGGCGATTTCCGTTTAACCGCTAACCAGAACCTGATTGTGGCTGGCGTGCCGGAAAAAGACAAAGCGCGCATTGAAGCATTGGCCCGTGAACATGGTCTGATGGATGACAGTGTCAGCCCGCAGCGTGAAAATTCAATGGCTTGTGTTTCGTTCCCAACTTGCCCATTGGCGATGGCGGAGGCTGAACGCTTCCTGCCGGAGTTTGTCACCCGTATTGAAGGTATTTTGCAACAGCATGGTCTGCCTGATGAGCATATTGTGATGCGAGTCACCGGTTGCCCGAATGGTTGTGGCCGTGCTTTATTGGCGGAAATGGGGCTGGTGGGGAAAGCGGTTGGCCGATATAACCTGCATCTGGGCGGCAATCGCGAAGGTACACGAATACCGCGGATGTACCGTGAAAACATTACCGAAGATGAAATTCTGGCCATTACCGATCAATTGGTCGGGCGCTGGGCGAAGGAACGTCATACTGATGAAGGTTTCGGTGATTTTGTTATTCGCGTCGGTGTTATTGCTCCGGTGATAGATTCAGCCCGCGACTTTTATGATGTTCAGGAGGCGGTGTGAGCCAATTTAATCTCAATGAACTTAATGCGCTGCCGAAAGCGGAACAAGCGGCGGCATTGGCGCTGGTTAATGGACAATTGGAGCATCTAACCGCACAGGAGCGCGTCAGCTGGGCGTTGGAAAATCTACCCGGTGAGTTTGTGCTCTCTTCCAGCTTTGGTATTCAGGCCGCAGTTTGCTTGCATCTGGTGACACGCCAGCAGCCTGATATCCCGGTGATTCTCACTGATACCGGTTATCTATTCCCAGAGACCTATCAGTTTATTGACTCTCTCACCGAAAAACTTCAGCTCAATTTGCAGGTGTTTCGCGCGCAGCAAAGCCCTGCCTGGCAAGAAGCCCGCTATGGCAAACTGTGGGAGCAGGGTGTTGAGGGGATTGAGCGCTACAATGATTTGAATAAAGTTGAGCCAATGAATCGCGCACTGGAAACCTTAGGTGCTCAAACCTGGTTTGCGGGGCTGCGTCGTGAACAATCGGGGAGTCGTGCAAAGCTACCTGTTTTGGCAATTGCACGCGGGGTCTTCAAGTTGCTTCCTATCATTGATTGGGATAACCGTCAGGTTTATCAGTATTTGACGCAACATGGCTTGAGCTACCATCCACTGTGGGAGCAGGGTTATCTCTCGGTCGGTGATACCCATACCACCCGTAAATGGGAACCGGGTATGAGTGAAGAAGAGACGCGTTTCTTCGGCCTAAAACGTGAATGCGGTTTGCATGAAGGCTGATCGCGACAGATTGAGAATAGGGCGCTAATTGCGCCTTGAGGTTAATGACAAAGTGCCCGTGTCGGTGAAACAGGCAGATCGTAAAGACGCCGTCAATCCATCCCTGGAGGCTCGAGCCGCGCCATCCTTGGCGCGGACGCTTTACTCTTCTACCTGCCTTCACCTTGCAAGATCGAGTTTTTGGGGTTTGTCAGCAGTCTGAGAGAGCTAATCGCGCCCTTTCTTTTAGTGGCCACTAACGAGCTATTCGCTCACGTGCCAACTCAGCCAGAAACTGGCTACGATTCTTATAACCACGGTGGGTGGCGATAAACTTATCAATCGCAGTGAGTAGATTCTGTGACATCGTCAGATTAAATTTTATTGCCTTACTTTCATACTTGGCCGGGTCGATCTCGACAAACCCCAAAATGCCGCCATCCTCTTTTAAACGCGGATCATTGATATACCGTTGTGGATCTTTGGCGGGCGTTGGTAATGGAAAACCTTCATTCATTAGCGCCTCAATATGAGTGGCAAAGGCTTCTTCAGCATTCTGACTAATCTCCGCAAAGGTATTACCCGCAAAGAAGCAGCCGTCAATATCGGGAAAATAGCCGTCGAATCCTTCTACAGTACTGAAGATGAAAATAGGGTAGATCATGGTTAACTCCCCAAGCTGTTTATACCCGTTATACAGCAAGCTGCATCTGTGTTGGCTGCCCCAGCTACTTACTTGTGTAAGCTCTTGGGGAGTTGCAACTTGAACTATTTAGGGTATACCGCGTTGCTTAAATCAATTTAATCTCGGAAATCTGCTGGGCTTGCCGCAGCATGCCTTTGGATAACTCTTGGCGTGGATGAGGGAGCGTAATAATTTTACGGATACCTGATTTACACAGAGTGATATGGCTCCCACCATTGGTTTTTTTACCTCCTCTGATTTGCCAGCCCGCATCCTGCAATCGCTTTATTAATTCGCCACTCTCCATGTGACCTCCTGGTGAGCGCTGGTGGGTATCATACCCACCAACAAGATTGAGTCAATTATTTATAGGTATCATACCTACCAAAAGTTATACGCTGAAAACACGGAAAAGGGCGACCGTACTGATCGCCTTTGATTTGAATTAATTGGTTTTTTTACTTGTTTTGCGTGATGTTTCGCATAGTGGAAACTATTTTTTAGCGGCAGCTAACTCTTGTATCAGTGGCAGCAATATCTGTACGGTATCGTGTGTACGTTTGGTGATTCGCCCCGGTAAGAATTTATCCAGATAATTTAAGTTATCCAGTTGGCTTTGATGACGAGTGGTTCCCTGTGGGAAATGCTTACTGATAGCTCGTTGTTGGCAGCCATCTTTATTGCCCAATGTGTAGTTGCTGGCCTCGACGAATAACACCGGTATCCCTGTAGAATCAAAAGCATCCTTCTCTACCCGACATGGCGAAGTCACTTTATCTTTTACGGTGGAAGCTGTAATGCCATAGCGGCGCGCCAGTGTCAGTGCCTGATCCCTGGCAGCCTGAGCCGAGGGTTGGTTACTGGCATTAAAATAGAGGCGGTCGCCAGTGATCAGGTTATCTAAATTGATCACCAGCAACGTGTTGGCTTTCTCTGCTGGACTCATTCGTTGTAGATAATTTTCAGTGCCTTGCGCGCCAATTTCCTCGGCACTGAGCGCGACAAAACGCACATCATAGCGCAACGGCGCTTTTTTGAGGCGCTCCGCCAGTTCCAGCATCACTCCGACCCCCGCGGCATTGTCATCAACACCTTGTAAGGTCAGACCGCCCAGATTTTTATCTAAATCTTTATCACTTTGCGGGGTGTAAGTATCAAAGTGCGCCATGATGACTATCTGCTTTTGATCATCTTCTTTATTGGTTGATGCGTTGCGGGCAGCAATGACCGAGGTGGCACTGACGTTGCGCCAGCTTTGCTTGCCATTTTTACTGGTATAAAGATAACGGGTATTGAAGCCACGTAAATTACTCTGATAGCCCATCTGCTGAAAACGATGATTAATATACTCAGCTGCCAGTAATTCAGCAGGGCTGCCTGCCATGCGGCCAGGAAAGTAGGTACTGATATGGCGAACTTGTTGTTCAGCTATTTGACCGGTGGCGGGAGATGTCGCTGCCTGAAGTGGCAGGACGGTCGTTAAACTCAGCGTAAAGAGTGCCCACTTTAGGCAACGACGGGAAAGCATACCGAAATATCCTTGTTTATAGTCTGCGCTATACCTGTTGGCATAGATAACGTCATTAGTATGGGAGTGTCGTGTGTAATAGACAATCCGTATGGCTCCTAAAGTGCAGATATTTATGTCAGAAGATAAGAAAATTGTTCGCAGTGATAATCTGAGTAATATCGCTGGGAACCTTACTATTACGCCTATATATCATTATGGAACTTGTAATTACTTTTAGTCATTTCATAAGGCCATAACCCCCCCCTATAGTCACCCTACGTATATGCTTATTATGTAATTGAAGGATGCTGTGGACTATCTACCTCTTTTTGCCGACTTGAAACAACGCCCGGTACTGGTCGTTGGTGGAGGTGAAGTTGCTGCGCGAAAAATTGACTTACTCCACCGCACGGGCGCACAGGTGCGGGTAGTGGCACAGACTCTCTCATCCGAACTCGAGCAACTTCATCAGGACGGCCGCATTCACTGGCTGGCATTAGACTTCTTGCCCGAGCAGTTGGATGAGGTATTTTTGGTGATTGCCGCTACCAATGATACTGCGCTGAATGCAGCAGTTTTCGCGGCAGCAGATAAACGGCATCTTCTGGCGAACGTGGTTGATGATCAACCCCGTTGCTCATTTATCTTCCCGTCGATTGTCGATCGTTCTCCGCTGGTGGTGGCGATTTCCTCTGCCGGCCAGGCGCCGGTACTGGCGCGTATATTGCGTGAGAAGTTGGAAACCTTGTTACCCAGCAGCTTGGGAGATATGGCCGCTGTCGCCGGGCGTTGGCGTGGTCGGGTTAAACAGCACGTAGCTTCAATGGGCGAGCGCCGCCGCTTCTGGGAGAATGCGTTCAGTGGTCGTTTTGCCAGCTTGATCAGCCGTGGTCAGTTAGCGCAGGCTGAAGAAGAGTTGCAATTATCATTGGAGGGGCAGAACCGCAATCAGGGGGAAGTCGCTTTGGTGGGGGCTGGCCCCGGTGACCCCGGTTTGCTGACCTTACGCGGTCTGCAAGTTATTCAGCAGGCTGATGTGGTGCTGTATGACCATTTAGTTAGCCCAGAAGTGCTGGATTTAGTTCGCCGTGATGCACAACGCATTTGTGTAGGTAAGCGAGCGGGGGCGCACTCGGTTGCCCAAGAAGAAACCAATCAATTATTAGTCACCTTAGCGCAGCGCGGCAAACGAGTGGTTCGGCTAAAAGGGGGCGATCCTTTTATCTTTGGTCGTGGTGGTGAAGAGCTGCAAGTTGTGGCACGTGCGGGCATACCCTTTCATATCGTGCCCGGGGTGACAGCCGCTAGCGGGGCGACAGCCTATGCGGGTATTCCTCTGACTCATCGTGACTACGCACAAAGCGTGACATTTATTACCGGGCATTGCCGCGCTGATGGTGATGATGTGGATTGGCAGGCGCTCGCCCGTGGCCGCCAGACGTTGGCGATTTACATGGGCACAGTGAAAGCGGCTGAAATCAGCCAGCAATTAATCGCCCACGGCCGGGCCAGCACCACACCAGTGGCGGTGATTGGTCGGGGCACGCGTGCTGATCAACAAGTCCTGACGGGCACATTGGCAGAGTTGGAATTATTAGCACATCAGGCCTCGACACCAGCACTGTTGGTTATCGGCGAAGTGGTGGATTTACATCACCAAATTGCCTGGTTTGGGCAACAACCTCAGACTGAACAGGCCATCAGCCCGTCAGTCGTGAATTTGGCATAAAGGATCTGTTATGGACGAAAAACGACTCACTCATTTGCGGCAATTGGAGGCGGAGAGTATCCATATCATCCGTGAAGTGGCCGCCGAATTCGGTAACCCGGTGATGCTCTATTCCATCGGTAAAGACTCTTCTGTGATGCTGCATTTGGCGCGCAAGGCATTCTTCCCCGGTAACTTGCCATTCCCATTGTTACATGTGGACACCGGCTGGAAATTCCGTGAAATGTATGAATTCCGCGACCGCACAGCCAAAGCGTTTGGCTGTGAGCTGCTGGTGCACCGCAATCCGGAAGGGGTGGCGATGGGGATTAACCCATTTGTTCACGGCAGTGCCAAACACACCGATATCATGAAAACTGAAGGCCTTAAACAAGCGCTGAACAAATATGGTTTTGATGCTGCTTTTGGTGGAGCGCGGCGAGATGAAGAGAAATCTCGTGCCAAAGAACGTATCTATTCGTTCCGTGACCGTTTCCATCGCTGGGACCCGAAAAACCAGCGCCCGGAGCTGTGGCATAACTACAACGGCCAGATTAACAAAGGTGAAAGTATCCGCGTTTTCCCGCTGTCTAACTGGACTGAGCTGGATATCTGGCAATATATCTTCCTGGAAAAAATCGACATTGTGCCGTTGTATTTGGCGAAACCACGGCCAGTGGTGGAGCGCGACGGGATGTTGCTGATGGTGGACGACGATCGTATTGATTTGCAGCCGGGCGAAGTGATTACTCAGAAGATGGTGCGTTTCCGCACTTTAGGTTGCTGGCCACTGACCGGTGCGGTGGAGTCCGAGGCGCAAACCTTGCCTGCCATTATCGAAGAGATGCTTATCTCGACCACCAGCGAACGTCAGGGTCGTATGATCGACCGCGATCAATCCGGCTCCATGGAGCTTAAAAAGCGTCAGGGATATTTCTGAGGAGCGCCCAATGAACAGCAAATTTCAAGGCCAATCAGTGGCAGAAGAACAGCCGATTATAGAAAGTAAATCAATGATTTTACAAAACACTTCCATCGCCCAGCAAATCGCTAACGAAGGCGGGGTGGAAGCCTATCTGCATGCGCAACAACATAAAACCATGCTGCGTTTTCTGACCTGCGGCAGTGTGGATGATGGCAAAAGTACGCTAATTGGCCGTTTATTGCATGATACTCGCCAGATCTACGAAGATCAGCTCACTACGCTGCACACAGACAGTAAGCGCATGGGTACTCAAGGCGAAAAACTGGATCTGGCATTGCTGGTGGATGGTTTGCAGGCAGAGCGTGAGCAGGGCATTACTATTGATGTCGCTTATCGTTACTTCTCGACTGAACAGCGCAAATTTATCATTGCCGATACCCCAGGGCATGAGCAATACACGCGCAATATGGCGACCGGTGCTTCAACCTGTGATTTGGCCATTTTGCTGATCGATGCCCGCAAAGGGGTTTTGGATCAAACTCGCCGTCACAGCTTTATCGCCACGTTGCTGGGTATCCGCCACTTGGTGGTGGCCGTGAATAAGATGGATTTGGTCGATTATCAGGAAAGTGTTTTCGAGCAATTTAAACAAGATTATCTGAGTTTTGCCCAGCAACTTCCCACTGATCTGGATATTAAATTTGTCCCGCTATCCGCGCTGGATGGCGACAATGTGGCCTCTCCCAGTGAGAAGATGAATTGGTATTCTGGCCCGACACTGCTTGAAGTACTGGAAAGTGTTGATGTGGTTAATGCCAGCCGTCAGCAGCCGCTGCGCTTCCCGGTGCAATATGTTAACCGGCCAAATCTGGATTTTCGCGGTTATGCTGGCACCTTATCTGCCGGTATCGTACGGGTTGGGCAAAAAATCAAAGTACTGCCCTCAGGAGTGGAATCCACTGTTGCGCGCATTGTCACTTTTGATGGCGACTTAACTCAGGCTGGCCCCGGTGAAGCTATCACACTGGTGCTGACCGATGAAGTGGATATCAGCCGTGGTGATTTATTGGTTGATGCCAGTGAAACCCTGAAAGCGGCGCAAAATGCGCTGGTGGATGTGGTATGGATGGCGGAACAGCCATTGGTGGCCGGGCAAAGTTATGACATCAAAATCGCCGGGAAAAAGACCCGTGCACGAGTCGAAAATATTCAGTATCAGGTTGAAATCAACTCGCTGACCCAGCGGGTAGTTGAAAGCCTGCCACTCAATGGTATTGGTTTGGTTGAACTGGCGTTTGATGAGCCGCTGGTGTTGGACAGCTATCAACGTAATCGCGATACCGGCGGTATGATCTTCATCGACAGGTTGAGTAATGTCACGGTGGGAGCTGGGTTGATCCGTGAAACGCTAGAGTCGGTTTATCAGGAAAATACTGAGTTCAGTGCCTTTGAACTGGAGCTGAACGCGCTGGTCCGCCGCCACTTCCCACATTGGGGCGCGCGTGACCTGTTAGGGGGGAAATAACGTGCACGCCGATCAGACTAATTATGTGGGTGTCAATGAGCGGGAAGGCGCGCCAGCCGACGAAAATGTCGTCTGGCATCCGCATGCGGTGACCCGAGAAGATCGTGAGCAACAGCATGGGCATCAGGGGGTGGTGCTGTGGTTTACCGGCTTGTCTGGCTCCGGTAAATCTACTGTAGCCGGTGCGCTGGAGCAGGCACTGTTTGCTCGCGGTGTCAGTACTTACTTACTTGATGGCGACAACGTGCGCCACGGTTTATGCCGTGATTTGGGCTTTTCTGATGCTGACCGACGCGAGAATATTCGTCGGGTTGGAGAAGTGGCTAAATTGATGGTGGATGCCGGTCTGGTGGTGTTAACGGCGTTTATCTCTCCGCATCGGGCAGAGCGAAATATGGTGCGGGATATGCTGGCATCAGGCCAGTTTATTGAAGTGTTTGTGGATACGCCGTTGGCAATTTGCGAAGCCCGTGACCCGAAAGGATTGTATAAAAAAGCCCGTGCCGGTGAGCTGAAAAACTTCACTGGCATTGACTCTATTTACGAATTTCCTGAGCATCCCGATATTCATTTGCAGGGTGAACAATTAGTAACAAATTTGATTGAACAATTGTTAGACGTGCTGCGTGGTCGAGCTATTATCAAATCCTGATATATACCCTTCGTTCTTGAGCCAATGACCTTGGGTATTTTATGTATAGGCAAAACGCCCTCAGAGCGTGCCGGTAAACTGTACCCACAGGATTTCTATGCTCAATATCACCCAGATTACTATCGACGAACAACGGGAACGGGAGGAGCCGTCTTACTCCTTTCTCGGTGGCGTTACAGGCTTTGTCTTCTATTGGCTGGCGTTCGCGATCCCCTTCTTTGTCTATGGCCCCAATACCGTCTTCTTTTTGCTCTACACTTGGCCGTTCTTTTTAGCTTTGATGCCGGTGTCAGTGTTGATCGGGATTACGCTGAGTATGCTATCGCGCGGTAATGTGCTCATTACTGTAGGTGGCGCTGGTATTGCGGTGGTGTGCTTATTCTGGATGCTGTTTTCATTTCTCACCGGCTGGTGAGGGGGGCGGGTTGTCCGGTTTGATTTTATGACAGCCCGCTTCAATTTGTGACAAGTTTGTTCGGGTAGTGTTTATCCTTGCGCCGACAGCACCTTGCTAAGAAACGCCTGCGTACGCGGGTTGCTTGGTGCAGTAAAGATCTCTTCTGGTTTGCCTTCTTCCTGAATTACGCCCTGATCAATAAACAGTACCCGGTCAGCGACATCACGGGCAAAGCCCATTTCATGCGTGACTACCACCATGGTCATTCCCTCCAGAGCCAATGCTTTCATCACTGCCAGCACTTCGCCCACCAGTTCCGGATCGAGTGCCGAGGTTGGCTCATCAAATAGCATGATTTCAGGTTCCATCGCCAAGGCTCTGGCGATAGCGACGCGTTGCTGTTGCCCACCTGAAAGGCTGCTGGGATAGGCATCAATTTTGTCCAGCAAACCCACTTTACGCAGTAGCAATTCAGCCCGTTCGATGGCCTGCACGCGTGGCAGTTTTTTGACATCCATGGGTGCCATAATCAGGTTTTCCAACACCGTCATATGAGGGAACAGATTGAAACGTTGGAACACCATGCCGACACTTTCGCGCATACGGTTGAGATCGGTTTTTGGGTTATGAATCTCAAAGCCATTCACCGTTATCTCGCCACCCGATAAGGTTTCCAGTGCATTAATGCAGCGCAAAAAGGTGCTTTTACCTGAGCCAGAGGGGCCGATGATACAAACCACTTCTTTTGGCTGGATTTCACATGAAATACCGCGCAGCACATGGGTTTCGCCAAATTGTTTTTGCAGGTTATGTACGTGAATCACTTTTACCGAACCTCGTTTCCATATGCCGAACTAACAGCGAAAGTAAGAATGTGATAACCCAATACACCACGGAAATGACCAGGTAGGGTTCCCAATAAGTCGCATAGGCACCGGAGACGGTACGCGCGGCATAGGCTAAGTCAGCCAGTCCAATGGCGGATGCCAGCGATGAATCTTTTACAATAGCGATAGCATTGTTACCGAGCGGCGGTAACATGCGGCGAAAAGCCTGCGGCAGGATAACCTTGCGCATGGTTTTGCCATAACTCATCCCCAGTGAGCGGGAAGCTTCCATTTGACCGCGATCAATGGATTGAATCCCCGCACGGAAAATCTCGGAAACATAAGCTCCGGCATTTAATGTGATAGCGACGATACAAGATAGAAATGCGCCGTAATCAGAACGCAGCATTCGGGCAAAATCAGAGGACATAATGCCATTAGTGACCAGAATGCCATCCCGTGGATTGATAAACAGTGGCACCAGAGCAAAGTGCACCACCATTATCTGCACAAAGAGCGGGGTTCCTCGAATGGCACTGATATAGATACGCACTGGCCATTGAACAAAGTAATACAGGATGGGCTTCCAGATACCATGAGGTGCCTGTGCTAACCGCCCCAGACCAAGAGTTAACCCCCAGGTGGTTCCCAGAATGACACAAATAATGGTGCACTTTATTGTCATCCAGGCGCCGTCCATAAACAGTGGGGCGTATTCCTGAATGATTTCCCAACGAAATCCCGACATAAGACAAACAACCTGGTCAATGAAGTAAAACAAGTGCCACCGCAGCTACTCGGTGGCTAAAATAAGACGATATTTATTTTGTTGGCAGGGTTGGAACCTGAGCATCAAACCATTTTTCGTAAATTTTGGCGTAAGTGCCGTCAGCGACGATTTTTTGCAGACCACTGTTGATTTTGCTGCGTAATTCTTCGTTACCTTTCGCCACTGCGATGCCGAAATATTGGCGCTCAAACTTATCATCAGCCACCAGCTCAAAGGCTTTTTCCGGATGGGTTTTCAGATAGAATTTGGCAACGCCTACATCACCTACTGCGGCGGCGATACCGTCTTCATATAACTCTTGCAGCATCAGCGGAGTATTATCAAAGCGCTTGATTGCTGTGCTGTTTTTTCCCAAAGCATCGGATACCACGATATCCCCGGTGCTGGAATTCACGACGCCAACATTCAGGTTTTTCAATGCGGCAATAGAATCAACTTTGGAGCCTTTAGGAACAACAATAGTTTGTTCTGCTGGGAAGTAAGGGTCAGAGAAATCAACCATTTGCTTACGTTTGTCGGTAATGGTAATACCGGAAATAATGATATCGCGATCACCTGAGCCTAAAGTGGCAAAAATACCTTCCCACGGCGTATTCACCAATTTGACCTGAAAACCTTCTGCTTTGCCGATAGCTTTAATGATATCGATATCAAAACCTTCCAGTTGTTTTTGGCTATTTTCATACTCGAATGGGCGATAGGTGCCACCGGAACCGACCACATAAGTCGGTTCGGCGGCAATCGCAGCGCCCGCAGACAATACGGCAGCCAGACAAGTCCCGACTAACATTAAACGTTTAAGCATGTGAATCTCCCGGTTAAAAGCTAGAAATAAGTAAAAGCTTGATTTTTTATTTATGCAATTTGAGTGCATAAAAATAAGCTTTTATAAACGTAAACTCAACTGTGATAGGAGTTATTTATTTATGGCGATATTAAATATGAATATTTAATCTATTGGCTGGCACAAGCTAATGGTAAATTCAATTTTTACAGTGTTTATCTCTGGATGACGTTGCTAGTTTCTTAATCGATAATAGCGGCGAGAAAGTGTACTGAAAATTAGCATTTAATGACATTTTGTCGATTTACGTGGTATTTTTGCCGAAAATCGTCCTTTGAGCCTATTTGATTAGGCTTTTAATCTGCGCTTTGTGGCCTATTTCTGTCACACAGTGGAGTCCGATGAAAAGTTGTGGGATGATTAGGCCGTTTTTCGGGGGGCGGGAATGGGAAAACTTACGTTACTATTGCTGATTTTACTTGGCTGGTTACAGTATTCATTGTGGCTGGGCAAGAATGGTGTTCATGATTTTGTTCGGGTTAAGGATGACGTGGCGCTCCAAGAGGTCAATAACGGCAAACTTAAAGCCCGAAACGATCAGCTATTTGCTGAAATCGATGATTTAAATGGTGGTCAAGAGGCGATCGAAGAACGCGCACGTAACGAACTGGGTATGATTAAACCCGGCGAAAGTTTCTATCGTCTGGTTCCTGACCAATCCAGACGCAATGCGAGTATCCCTTCGACACAAAATAACGCACAACAATAAATAATGAGTAATTTCGCAGTTTCCCTTCCTGAAGTTGTCGCATCTGAAGTTATTGCGCCCGAAGTTATTGCGCCTGAAATTATAGCGCCTGAAATTATAGCGATAGTACCGGCGGCCGGCATTGGCAGCCGCATGCAGGCTGATTGCCCTAAACAGTATTTAATCGCGGGGGGCAAGACCATCATTGAACATGCTATTTGTTCTTTGCTTGGCCACCCACGAATTCAGCGGATTATTGTGGTGATACACCCGCAGGACACGCAATTCTCTCAGTTATCTATCGCCGATGATCCCCGTATCAGCATGGTTCACGGCGGTGATGCGCGAGCTGATTCTGTCATGGCTGGTTTGCAGCAGGCTGGGCAAGCAGAATGGGTATTAGTCCATGATGCGGCTCGCCCTTGTTTGCATCAAGGCGATCTTGAAAAGCTATTAGCGATTACACAACACAGCAAGGTCGGCGGCATTCTGGCAGCACCGGTTCGTGACACCATGAAGCGGAGCGAGGCTGGGGTTCAAGCCATTGCCCATACTGTTGATCGTCAAGCGCTGTGGCATGCCCTTACACCGCAACTTTTCCCGCTTGAGTTATTAAAAATGTGCTTATCCCGCGCCTTAAAAGATGGCGCAGTGGTCACCGATGAGGCTTCAGCTTTAGAACATTGCGGCTATCATCCGCTATTGGTTACCGGGCGTTCGGATAATATTAAGGTGACGCGCCCAGAGGATCTGGCGCTGGCAGAGTTTTATTTAACCCAACGGCAATATCCAAAGTGATTGGAGTGCAATTAATGCGAATTGGTCATGGTTTCGATGTTCATAAATTTGGCGAAAATGGCAGTGGCCCGCTGATTATTGGTGGGGTGCGCATTCCTTACGAAAAGGGCTTGTTGGCACATTCTGATGGTGATGTCGCCTTGCATGCCGCCACCGACGCATTATTGGGTGCAGCGGCGCTAGGTGATATCGGTAAGTTATTCCCTGACACTGACCCTGCATTTAAAGGGGCCGATAGCCGCGCTTTATTACGTGAAGCATATCGCCGCATTCTGGCGAAAGGCTACCGGTTGGGTAATCTGGATATTACGATTATCGCGCAGGCACCGAAAATGGCCCCGCATATCCCGCAAATGCGCGTTCACTTGGCAGAAGATCTACAATGTCATATGGATGACATCAACGTAAAAGCGACCACCACTGAACAGCTCGGTTTTACCGGCCGTGGTGAAGGCATTGCGTGTGAAGCGGTAGCGCTATTAATTAAAGTTGAACAGGCTTAAGGCATAACTGATGGATATGGACAATCTAACCTGGTTGCACGGCAAGCCCAAGGCAAGTGGCGTTTTAAAAGCCGACCCGGAAGATTTTGTGGTAGTGGAAGATCTGGGTTTTGAGCCGGACGGTGAAGGCGAGCATTTATTGGTTCGTATCCGCAAAAATGGCTGTAACACCCAATTTGTTGCTGATTATTTGGCGCGTTTCGCCAAAATTCACCCACGGCTGGTGAGCTATGCGGGCTTGAAAGATCGTCACGCTGTTACCGAGCAGTGGTTTTGTCTGCACTTGCCGGGTAAAGAAGCGCCGGACCTGTCGACTTTCGAGCTGGAAGGTTGTGAAGTGCTGGAGTCTGTACGGCAGAAAAGAAAGTTACGTATTGGTTCATTGAAGGGCAATGCTTTTACCTTGGTATTGCGCCACATAACAGATAATCAGGACGTAGAACAACGCTTGCAACAGATAGCCGCGCATGGCGTACCTAACTATTTTGGTAGCCAGAGATTTGGCCGTGGTGGCAATAATCTGGTGCAGGCTCGCTTGTGGGCGAATAATGAAATTCGGGTGAAAGAGCGCAGTAAACGCAGCTTTTACTTATCCGCCAGCCGTAGCGCCATGTTCAACCTGATTAGCAGTGAGCGTTTGGCTCAACAGCAGGCGACGACGGTGCTGGAAGGGGATGCATTACAGCTCTCGGGGCGCGGCAGTTGGTTTGTGGCCGCAGCTGATGAGTTGGCCTTGTTACAGCAGCGAGTCGATGCGGGCGAACTGAATATTACTGCGCCATTGCCCGGTGATGGTGAGTTGGGTACTCAAGGCGCAGCATTAACTTTCGAGCAGACATGTTTAGCGGATCAAACCGAGTTACTGGCGCTGATTAAACGCGAACGTGTCGAAGGGGCACGCCGGGCCATTTTGCTGAAACCGCAGAATATGGCATGGAACTGGTGGGATGAAGTTACGTTGGAACTCAGCTTCTGGTTACCCGCCGGTAGTTTTGCTACCAGTGTAGTGCGCGAAATCATGAATCAGGATAATGCCGATGCTGCGGATATTGCTGAGTAACGATGATGGTATTACTGCGCCGGGCATACAGACGCTGGCTGCCGCATTGCGAGAGTTCGCGCAGGTACAAATCGTAGCACCCGATCGTAATCGCAGCGGCTCCTCCAATGCATTGACGCTAGATAGCGCCTTGCGCATTACCACTTTATCGAATGGCGATATTGCAGTACAGCAAGGTACGCCAACAGATTGCGTCTATCTGGGGGTCAATGCGTTAATGCGCCCGCGGCCAGATATCGTGGTTTCTGGCATTAATGCTGGTCCTAATCTGGGGGACGATGTTATCTACTCAGGTACGGTAGCCGCAGCGATGGAAGGGCGGCATTTGGGTTTTCCTGCTTTAGCGGTTTCACTCAATGGGCATCAGCATTATGCGACGGCGGCAGCGGTCACTTGCCGTATATTGCGTGCGTTACAACATAAACCGTTGCGCACTGGCAAGATACTGAATATTAATGTACCTGACTTGCCCTTATCTGAAATTAAAGGAATGCGGGTGACTCGTTGTGGTAGCCGTCATCCGGCAGAGCAGGTATTTTGTCAGCAAGACCCGCGTGGGCAAGATCTCTATTGGATTGGCCCTCCTGGGGAGAAGTTTGATGTTGCGGAGGATACTGATTTTGCAGCTGTTGAGCAGGGTTATGTGTCTATCACGCCGTTGCAGGTTGATTTAACGGCCTATGGGGCTCAAGACGTGGTTGAAAACTGGTTAGCCAGCATGGCTGATTAACCAATATGAGGTCGACGGGGAATGGTAAATAAACGCATGCAAACATTGTTGATGCAGTTACGTCAGCAAGGTATTCAGGACGAGCGCTTGTTACAAGCTCTCGAAGCGGTGCCGCGTGAGCGTTTTGTTGATGAGGCGTTATCCCATAAAGCGTATGAGAACACAGCCTTGCCTATAGGCTCTGGGCAAACTATTTCTCAGCCTTATATGGTGGCGCGCATGACGGAGTTGTTGCAATTGACACCCACTTCGCGCGTATTAGAGATAGGCACCGGATCGGGTTATCAGACCGCTATTTTGGCGCATTTAGTCGAACATGTGTGCTCAGTTGAACGAATCAAAGGGTTACAGTGGCAGGCAAAACGTCGTCTGAAACAGCTGGATCTGCATAATGTCTCTACCCGTCATGGTGATGGCTGGTTAGGTTGGGCATCACGCGGGCCATTTGATGCGATCATTGTGACCGCCGCCCCACCAGAAATACCTAATGCTTTATTAGAGCAATTGGATGAGGGCGGGATATTGGTTCTGCCTGTGGGAGAACAGGCTCAAACATTGAAGTGTGTGCAGCGCCGTAACAATGAATTCAAGGTCGAGACAGTAGAAGCGGTGCGTTTTGTGCCTTTAGTTAAAGGGGAGTTGGCCTGAAAAAAAACCATTATTTCAGTCTTAATTTTCGACTAAAGTCGAAGTGTGGTTTTTTTGTGCTAAAGATTGGACAAAAATCAGTAACATAAATTATATGGTATGGCAGGGGCGCTATTGATAGCATGCGCGCATCTATATTGGATATATCGCTTAATATTGCTGTCATGGGGGAAGCATGAGCACGGGAAGCCCAATGATTACATTACGCCGGGTAGCGGCATGTACGGTTATGAGTTTATGGTTGGTTGGTTGTAGTAATGATAATACAACATCTGCGCCAATCAGCAGTGTCGGTGGTGATCGTTCCGGTACCATGCTAAGTGGCTCGGACACTAATAGCTCGGGTGAACGCATCGTTTATAACCGTAGTTACGATAATATTCCCAAAGGAAGCTACAGCGGTAATACCTATACCGTTAAACGTGGTGACACACTGTTTTATATTGCCTGGATAACGGGGAATGACTTCCGTGATCTGGCGGCAAAAAACAATATTGCTGAACCTTATAGTCTCAATGTGGGGCAATCTATCCAGTTGGGTAATGGTTCTGGCGGTGGAATGTTAGCCGCGACAGATGCCACATCAGGTGGACTAACGAAACCGCCGGCAAATATTCAGAACACAACTACAACGGTTGATTCTCAATCAACTAGCGCGTATTCTGAAAACTCGGGTAAACAGAATGTTGGCAAAATGTTGCCATCGTCAGGAGCAGTTGTCGCTACAACCGCACCTGTTACCGCACCAGGCAGCCCTATCAGTGACCCTACCAGTAATGGTGGTCCAGTCAGTAACTGGAAATGGCCAACTGAAGGTAAAACGATCGATAGTTTCTCTGCTTCCGAAGGGGGCAATAAAGGGATTGATATCGCCGGTTCTCGTGGGCAACCAATTTTCGCTACAGCAAATGGGCGAGTTGTGTATGCCGGGAATGCACTGCGTGGTTACGGTAATCTAATCATCATCAAACACAATGATGATTACCTGAGCGCCTACGCTCATAACGATACAATGCTGGTCCGGGAACAAGAAGAAGTGAAGGCGGGTCAAAAAATAGCAACCATGGGTAGCACCGGAACCAGTTCAGTAAGATTGCACTTTGAAATTCGTTACAAGGGGAAATCCGTAAACCCGCTGCGTTACCTTCCGCAGCGATAGATTGGGCAGAATACGCTGTATTCTGCTCGCCGGATTCACGGGTAGGAGCAGCATATGAGCCAAAATACGCTGAAAGTTAACGAGTTGCATGAAGATGCTGATTTTGATGAAAACAGTACGGAAACTGAAATTTTCGATGAAAAAGCATTAGTAGAAGA
This sequence comes from Yersinia sp. 22-579, assembly GCF_030433455.1. Lineage (NCBI taxonomy): Bacteria > Pseudomonadati > Pseudomonadota > Gammaproteobacteria > Enterobacterales > Yersiniaceae > Yersinia > Yersinia sp. 22-579. Next base: position 252,867 of record NZ_JAUJTZ010000003.1, read on the forward strand.
TGAACCTACTGAAAGCGAGTTAGCAGAAGATGAGCTGTTGGCGCAAGGTGTTACCCAGCGAGTGCTGGATGCGACACAGCTCTATCTTGGTGAGATTGGTTATTCGCCGTTGTTGACCGCAGAAGAAGAGGTTTATTTTGCCCGGCGTGCATTGCGCGGAGATGTGCCTTCACGTCGGCGTATGATCGAAAGTAACTTGCGGTTGGTAGTGAAGATTGCTCGCCGTTACAGTAATCGCGGTTTAGCGCTGCTGGATTTGATTGAAGAGGGTAACCTCGGTCTTATCCGTGCAGTGGAAAAGTTTGACCCAGAACGCGGTTTCCGTTTCTCCACTTATGCCACATGGTGGATACGCCAGACAATTGAACGGGCAATAATGAACCAAACCCGTACCATCCGTCTGCCTATCCATATCGTTAAAGAATTAAACGTTTATTTGCGTACAGCGCGAGAACTTTCTCATAAATTAGATCATGAACCGAGCGCAGAAGAGATTGCAGAGCAACTCGACAAGCCAGTTGATGATGTGAGTCGTATGTTGCGCCTTAACGAACGTATCACTTCTGTTGATACACCTTTAGGCGGCGATTCAGAGAAAGCCTTGTTAGATATTCTGTCTGACGAAAATGAAAATGGCCCAGAAGACACCACGCAAGATGACGATATGAAACAAAGTATCGTTAAATGGCTGTTCGAATTGAATGCAAAACAGCGCGAAGTTCTGGCCCGTCGTTTTGGTCTGTTAGGATATGAAGCTGCAACACTGGAAGATGTTGGCCGTGAAATTGGTTTGACACGTGAACGTGTGCGCCAGATTCAGGTTGAAGGGTTACGTCGTTTGCGGGAAATTCTACAAGCGCAGGGCCTGAGCATCGAAGCATTGTTCCGCGAATAGCGATACTATCGCAAACAGTCTGGAAAACACGAAAACGGTGAACTGATGTTCACCGTTTTTTTATGGCGACAATTAACCGTTAACTGGGTTACACCATGTTTTTCAGGCGATAAATCCACTCAAGCGCCTGACGTGGTGATAGGGAGTCGGGATCCAATGCCTCTAAGGCTTCCACTGCTGGCGATACTTCTTCATTTAGCAACGTGAGTTGCGAACCATCAATTTTGCTTGCCGCGGCATTGTTCGACAACGATTCCAGCTCTTTCAGTTTTTGCCGCGCGCGTTTAATCACATCCCGTGGCACACCGGCCAAGGCTGCAACAGCTAAACCATAACTTTTACTCGCCGCACCATCTTGTACACTGTGCATAAAGGCGATGGTTTCGCCATGTTCCAATGCATCAAGATGAACATTGACCACCCCCTCCATTTTTTCCGGCAGGGTCGTTAGCTCAAAGTAATGAGTAGCAAATAGCGTCATGGCTTTGATACGGCTAGCCAGATTTTCAGCACAGGCCCAAGCTAATGACAAGCCATCATAGGTTGATGTGCCGCGACCAATTTCATCCATTAATACCAAACTTTGTTCGGTGGCATTATGCAGAATATTGGCCGTTTCTGTCATTTCGACCATAAAGGTTGAGCGGCCGGATGCCAGGTCGTCAGCAGCACCGACTCGAGTAAAGATGCGGTCAACTGGCCCAATAGTGGCTTGGTCCGCAGGAACGTAGCTGCCCATATGTGCCAGTAAGACTATCAATGCGGTTTGGCGCATATAGGTACTTTTACCGCCCATATTCGGGCCAGTAATGATCAGCATTCGCCGTTGAGGTGAGAGTGTCAGCGGGTTAGAAATAAAAGGCTCACTGAGCACCTGCTCCACTACCGGATGACGACCGCCAGTAATTTTGATCCCCGGTTTATCACTCAGTACAGGGCAGTTGTAGTTGAGTGTTTCGGCTCTTTCGGCCAGATTCGCCAAAACATCAAGTTCGGCTAGTGCATTGGCGCTGGTTTGTAACTCAGGTAGATGCGGCAACAGCAGATCGAATATTTCTTCGTACAAGCCTTTTTCAATCGCCAAAGCCTTGCCTTTCGAGGTCAGAACTTTGTCTTCATACTCTTTCAGCTCTGGAATGATGTAGCGCTCGGCATTCTTCAACGTTTGTCTGCGAACATAATGAATCGGTACCAGATGGCTCTGACCACGGCTAACCTGAATGTAATAGCCATGAACACCATTAAAACCGACTTTTAGGGTATCCAGACCCAGCTTTTCGCGTTCACGGATTTCCAACCGGTCAAGATAATCGGTTGCACCATCAGCCAGCGCCCGCCATTCGTCTAACTCGGCATTGTAGCCAGGGGCGATGACACCACCATCTCGTACCAATACTGGCGGCGCTTCAACAATTGCGCGTTCCAGTAAATCTTGTAATTCATCAAACTGGCCGACTTGCGACAGTAAATTTTGGATATGGGGAACATTCACCGGCTGCAATAAACGATGAATCTCAGGCAGTTGCTGAAATGCATGCCGCATTCTTGCCAAATCTCTCGGGCGAGCAGTTCGCAGTGCCAGTCGTGCCAAAATACGTTCTAAATCCCCGACCTGACGCAGTGGAGTTTGCAGTTCAGCGGTAATATCTTGCAGACCACCAATAGCTTGCTGGCGATCAGTCAACACTTTGGTATCACGGATTGGCATATGCAGCCAGCGTTTCAACATGCGGCTGCCCATAGCGGTTACCGTGCAATCCAGGATCGCGGCCAGCGTGTTTTCCGTTCCACCCGATAAATTCTGCGTCAGTTCAAGATTACGACGGGTCGCAGCATCCATAACAATGCCATCTTGCTGACGCTCCATGGTCAAGCCACGGATATGGGGCAGGGAGGTGCGCTGGGTATCTTTGACATATTGCAGCAGGCAGCCCGCAGCCCGCAGTGCCTGATGGGCTTGTTCGACACCAAAACCGATTAAATCGCGGGTGCCAAATTGCAGGTTTAACTGCTGTTTAGCTGTTTCCAGCTCAAACTCCCATAATGGGCGGCGGCGTAAGCCATGTCGATGTTCGATCAACGACATTTGCTCGAAGTTTTCTGGATAAAGTAACTCTGCGGGATGGGTACGTTGTAACTCGGCAGCCATAGTTTCAAGGTCTGCGGGTTCTGCAACTCTAAAGCGGCCTGAACTGATATCCAGCGTCGCATAACCAAATCCGCGCGCATCCTGCCAGATGGCGGCCAGAAGATTATCCTGGCGCTCTTGCAGTAAGGCCTCGTCACTCACGGTACCAGGGGTGACTATTCGCACGACTTTACGTTCAACCGGCCCTTTGCTGGTCGCCGGATCACCGATTTGCTCACAGATAGCCGCTGACTCACCCAATTGAACCAGCTTTGCCAGATAGTTTTCTATCGAATGATAGGGAACACCCGCCATAGGAATAGGTTCACCGGCGGAAGCCCCCCGTTTTGTCAGTGAGATATCCAATAACTGGGACGCGCGTTTGGCATCACTGTAGAACAGCTCATAAAAATCTCCCATCCGATAAAACAGGAGTATTTCAGGATGTTGGGCTTTGAGCCGAAGATACTGCTGCATCATCGGCGTGTGGTCTGATAGATCCTTGCTTGCAGACTCTTTCATTTTGATTTTACTCATTTTTATATTCGATCAAGTGCTCATGTGGCCCCAAGTGAAACCCCTTTAAACTCACGTAAACCCATTAATTTGTAGCTCACTTGTAGCTCAGGCGTGGTAAGTTACCTTCTAATCATTCTTGGGCTACAAATGGTGGTGATGCTTTGAAAACAACTCTCAGTCAGTCATTTATAATCAACAAGTTAAATGTCAATGTTAAGCCAGAGCTAAGTAGCTCTGGTAAAGTTGTTTTCGAACCCAACCCACAGCAGAAACCTTACATAGTTTTTGATGATCACCGTGATTCACCAGTCGGTTTCGGAGTGAAGATCAGTGTGACTAAAAAAACGTATCTAATCCAGCGAAGAGTATCTTCGTCAGATCGTAACGTCAGTTCGGGTAAGAAGCCAAGTTCTGTCTTGAAGGTAAAGGTTGGAAATGTGTCGGATTTTCCAAGTATTGATGAGGCAAGGGAAGCAGCTCGACAATTAGTTCAGACAATGATCGCAACAAAGAGAAATCCCAACAAGATTAAGCGGGAACTCGATTTGGCTGAACTTACCATGAGTGAAGCTTTTGCCCAATATCGGAACCATTTACTTGGCAGAACGAAACCAGCTAAACCCAACACGCTCAATGTCCTGGACAAAGCTGAAAATCGTTTGAATGAGTGGCAAAACCTTCGGATAAAAGATCTTACAGGTAATGAAATTCTTCGTAAGTTTGACGAGATCGCCAGCAGAGCAAGAACCGCCGCTGAACAAACTTTCCGTTGGGCTAATGTCGCGGTTAAACATGCAATCGAGATCGAAGCGGGTAATGCACAGACACAACAACGACAACCTTCGTTATCATACAATCCATTCTCGATTTTAAAGGTGCAGAAGAAGTTCAGGACACGATCTGAACTGGAAGATAGCTATCGTGCGAAAGGTGTTCGAAACCCCTTGTCACCAAAAGATACCCTTGGGCGGTTTTTAATTGCATTAAACAACAAGCGAAGTTTCAACCGCCTCGGTTGTGATTATTTGCTGTTGACCGTTCTGACAGGAACCAGAAAAGAAGAAACGGCTTCACTATGTTGGAGAGAGGCTCTTACAGATGAAGAAGCCAGAACGACCAGCTATGTGGATCTGAAAAATAGAATAATTCGATATTACGACACGAAAAACCGTAACGACCACGAGCTTCCTATATGTGATGGGGTGAAGCGTATCCTTGAAGATAGGTTTGATATTGTCGCTGATACTGAAACTCGCTTGGACAAGCGAAAATGGGTGTTTCCTGCACGTTCACCAAGGAGTAAGGTCGGACACTATTCAGACAGTAAAAGTTTGCGGGAAAATCTCTGCCAAGAGGCGGGGATTATGAAGCTGGGAATGCACGATCTGCGGAGAACCTTTGGCCGAGTTGCAGAGGAACTCACTTCATACGCTGTTGTTAAAAGATTGCTAAATCACCGAAATAGCACCGATCCAACTGAACGCTATGCAGAACCCGACAAAGAGCGGATTTTTGAAGCATTACAAAGGATTGAGTTGCATATGCTGATGACTGCTCCTAAATTATACAATGCGTTACTTGCTTCGGGTAAGTATCCGCCCTTAAACGAGTGAATAAATCAAATAAAGCGAGGACCAATTTATGGAACCTATTACCACAGCAATAGTTTCAAGAGCTATCTATGACTTACTGTTGGTTGGAATATCCTTCACAAAAGATAATATTAAAAAGAGACTAACAGAATTCATCACAAGTGATGGACATGCTGAACTTTTGGCAGAAAAAATCGAGAAGTTAAAAGTAAATGATGAAATGAGTGAAAAGGCTATTGAAAAGCATTTAAAAGCCAGCCCAGAAGTGATGAATGCACTTGCAAATATTCCTAAAACCTCAATAGTCTCAATACAACAGACACATAATGGAGCAGGCGATAATATTGGAAGAGATAAGATCATTAATGGAAAAAGTGAATAATGAAAAGTTTGAACCAAACACACAATGGACAAGGTGACAATGTCGCCCGTGATAAAAATTTATTCATTGAGAATTATAATAACTTCATTAATTCAACAGTGCCAGAAGATCTTAGACAACCTGTTAAAGAAATATTAAGTGACATTTCAAATAGAAAAATAATTGATGCAAAAAAGAAAATTGATTTAATTTCATCTATCAAAAACCAAACTAAAGAAATTGACGATCTTTTTTTATTGCTAAAAATAAAAGCCGATTTAGTTGAAGAACCGAATTCATATTCAGATTTTTCTATTCTTCATAATATAGTTTTATCATCAAATAACGAAATGATAAAAGATCTGTCACTATCTCTATTGTTAAGGCTTGAATTTAACAAGTTTGGTGAAGACAGGATGATGAAGAGGTATGATGCAACGGAGGTTAAAGGCCCTTTTAGCAGGGCTTTGTTGCTTGAGTTAACACTAAGTAAGGATGTATTGCTGGAAAGAGCCTCAGCAGGTAAGCATAGTTTTACCGAAGAAGAATTGATTGGTTTAATATCAGGTTTGTTCAGAGTAAAATGCTTTGAGGTTGCATTAGAGGTCGCAAAATTTTTGGTAGACTATTTCCCAAGTTATAATTCCAGTGTAATACATTTATTTGCGAAAGGAATGTTAATCAATGAGAGTGTAATTGGTAAAGATTATTGGCTTATATCACAAGTAGAAAAAGATCAAATTTGCATATTAATAGAAGAAACCCTCCAATTATATAATGATAGCGAAGGAACTGATCTTAGACTTTTTAATGTAATTGTTCCTTGCTACTTGTTCACGAAAGAATCAGATGTACGTCTGAGAGATATTTGTATAAAAAATATAGAATCCGTTGTTAGGATAGATCATGAAATAGCAAATAATTTTCGTGTTCTGTATCTTGATGATCAAGAGCAAGAAAGTCATCCTGTTAATATTATTAGAAAATGTCGAAATGATAATGATTATAAGGATAATATAGCCAAAAGGATTCTATCTAATAATGTAATTTCTTTATCAGACTTTATCCTTGCAAGAGAATTAATAGAAGATACCATTTTAATTGAATGGATCGACAAAGGTGGCTCAATACAAACCGATACGGGAAGATTGAGTGAGCTTTTCTGCAAGTTAAAATTATATTTATATATCGAACAGAACGATATAAGCAGAAAAAAAAGCAAAATAATTGATGATATCGTTGAAGAAATAATTGATTGTGACAGCATCGATTTCAAATCAATAAATTCAGCTTTCATATACAATATTTCAGAGGATTTGAGAGAGGTTGAGCGGAATAATCAGTTATGTAATATATTGAAAATGTATATTGACGGAAAGGAAAGCTATTGGTGTTCTCCGATTGTTCAACAATACCTTTTGGGATTATTCGAAGCGGGCTTGTATAAAGCATTTAGTTCTCTTAATTATGTTGTTGATAACAAAGATAAACCTATATCAATACAGACAATGGCATTGTTTACTTACTTTTCCCACAATGATATGGAAAAGGCAATGTTGATAGTTGAGGAAAATAACAATAGCAAAGATCTTGATTTCATTAGATTGAAACTTAATGTTTATAATAAAATGAAAAATTTTCAAGCAATAGGGAATGTTGTAAACAAAATTAATTATAAAGACTTCACAGAGCCAACAAATAGTTTGCTTAGATTAAGCGACACAATGATATCTTTGGGATATACAAGGTTCGGACATGATTTAGCTATCAAATTTTTTTTGGAATCCCCTGAAAAAAATTATATGTTTGTATCGCATATCTGTTTACAGATAATGATGTCAAAAAAACATAATCGAGAGTTTGTTCCTTCTGAAGATGTAGATGGTGTGGTTTGTGGAGTTCGCTATAATGATACTGGCAAAGAGTTAACAAAGCTTATTGTTACTGGTGTTTCACTAAATAGCAATTATTTTATAAGTAGTGATTCACCTGTCGCAAAAGTATTGTTAAATAGCAAATATGATGAAGTAAATAAATTGGGGATGAAAAAGCTTATTTTAAAAGAGAGAATGCCTGCATATGTGGCTGTATTACGGTTAGCTCACAAAATTAGAAATGAATCAAATGATGGGTCGGATGTTTTTCAGTCTATAATTTTATCTGAAGACCCACAAGAAATGATAAATGTCATAAAAGATATATTACCTAAAGTCGAACAAAATAATGATATATTTATAAATGAGAAGTTTCCTGTAAACTTTAAACTGGAAATGATAGCTAAAAATGAACCAGTTAAAGCAGCAATGATCGGCCTTACGGATATGAAAATTAAGATAAAAGATTTTGAACCTGGAGGCGAAGACATTGAAGCTAATGTATCAACGGATATATTTACAATATGCTACATTTGCATGAATTCACTTGCGAGTTTTTTCATTGAGAAAGATATTAAATTTTTATTAATAGAAGAGGATGTAAAAGCAATCAAGCAGTGGCTGGAAGTGATAAAAGAGGATGAATACAAAACAATAGGCATTAATGAAAAAGGTAATATTAATATCAATACATCTGATACTATTAAAAGTTATCACAGAGAGTTTATTGAAAATCTTGATGAAATTCAAAAGCAAATAAGAATAATTTATCCCAAGATAGGGGATTTACCTTATGAACTAAATATGTTGCGTGGAATAGTTGGCGATAATTATTTGAAAAATATTTATGCAAGTTTTACCAACCAAACACAATATTTCACTGCCGATTTGATAGCGTGCATTTTTTTCAATAAAACTTTAAATATGAAGGTTATCGATTTTCATAAATACATCAATGAAGCAGCCCAACATACTTCTTATCGTGACCGAGAAAAGGGAGTATTTTTACATAGTTTAGGAATGTATCCTTACCCTCTATCAATAGAAGATTTTTATAATCTGGCATATTCTAAGAATGACGAATCAGGATTTTTTTTAGGGGAGTTAATTAAACAATATTCAGGGCGATTCAATGAGAAAATTAATCTGTATGCATTTATTAGTCAGTTATTTATAAGTTATCTACAAAAAAACTATACAATAAATCAAATATTCAATGCAAAATTTAGCGATATAGATTTTTCTTTTAAAAATTCATATGGTGCAAAAATAGATAGAGTATTTTATATTTGTTGTAGTGCTATAATTAAAATAAAAAATGGATTAACATGTGAGGAAAACTTAGCAAGATTTTTAGCTTTTATTCTATGTGAATTCACATCAAATCCTAAGTTTTTGAATGTAATCTTTTGGCTTGCTTCTAACTTTGTATCAGGACATTTTCTAAGTATTAAAAGATTAAACGAGTGTTTGAATGAATTGTTAGTAATTGAGGAAGTAACTCAAAACTAATTCAATGAGTGGAGGAAGTATGTCAACAGTTGAAACCCTGAGAAGCCTTTCAGAAGTCTGGAAACTATTCGGCGATATGCCTGACGATTCAACATTGAGTGCTGACTTAGCTGCTCTCTATCTCGGTGTCAGTGTTAAAACTCTGGCCCGTTATCGGCAGAATGGTGATGGCCCGTCTTACATCCAATATCAATCGGAAGACAGCAAAGCGAGGAACCAGCGAGTAAATTATCTTTTAAAGGATCTTCGTTCCTGGCGAGATAACCACAAAGTAAGTAACACAATGCACGCGGCTCAGGTGCGTGGGTTAGCTTTCAAATCATTGATCGATTTCTGCGAACCTCAACCTTTCTGGAAGATTGCCAATAATTCAAAAGATATAAACTTAATTATATCTCATGCTCTTATTATTTCTGATGATGACTTCAAGAAAATCCTATTAGAGCCAAACGCAGACGTGGTATGGATTTCAATTGAAAATGCTCTGTTTCAGAAGTGGAAAATTAAAGAAGAAAGAAATATTTGGAACGAAATCTTTACGTCAACATTAGATAATATAGCTCGTGCTTCGGAATCAGAACAGGAAAGATATACGTTGAATGATGTCTTTGATGAATAGATAAACGTGGCCAATTCTGCATTGGCCGTGTATATCAGAAATGTATTTTTTACTTTTCTCTATACATCTCTATATTGAAATCTTTTCCAAATGGATTTACCACATCAAGTGTTTTGTAATTATGCTCATCAATTATTAATCTATATGATTGACTTGCACCGTTAGCCATCATGTCTTCAACTACCGGGAATTTCTTATGTGTGATATTTTCTAATAGAGAGAGGTTTTTAAGATCAATATTTTCTCCATTATAAATAATTTTCTCAGGAGTTGATTTCAAATTGTTTAAAGAGATAACTAATTCTTTATTATTTATCTCCCACTCCCCCGCGCCATTGACTAAATAAGAAACATAAATATCAGAGTTGTTGATTTTATCTGCTTTATAAGATATTTTTCCGCTAACATTGTATTTTCCATTTGAGAAATAAGAGGTCTTGTCCTTTACAGAGACAACAATTCCTTTGTTATCATACGAATATGAATAATTTGTTGTCCAGGTTCCAATTATATCGTCTTTTCTGTGCATATCCGGTGGGTTAGGAAAGAAATATGAATATATTCCGAAAAGAGAACCAGCAGATCCGATGATAATTGATAATCCAATTAAAAATGATTTCAATATCTTCCTCATGATAAACCTTCCTTAGCAAATACATTTATAAGCAACAATGTATTGTATCATGTTTTAATTTATAGCAATAAAGCAATCAAAAAAATAAACATTTAAAATAAGTATCTCTCATTAAAAATAAATTTGAATTATGAAAAAACATAGAATATATATAAAGTAATTACTTTGGCAAAATGCAAAAAATAAAGAAGTTTAGTAACTTTTTTTTGCATGATTTTTTACGTTTTTTACGCACATTGGCTTGTTATATGATATGAAGAAGGCGTTAGTTATTCTCAGGTAAACAGAAAGGATTATATATTCCCCTGCAGGGGAATCGCAAGATTCTCAAAAAATATCCTTCCTAAACATGTCGTTATGCAATAAAAAATCCTAAAAGTGCAAGATTAATATTGCCAAAATAATTATAAGTGTTACACCTAATAAAAATGCAAAAAAGGAGACTATATGAGTAAAATAAAAGTCAATAAATTCCCTCTTGATTCAGGGGAAAGATATTGCGTCATAATAAATAAAGAAACAGGAATACCACTTTTTCATCCTAATTTATACTTAACGACACAAGTTAGAAATAGTGGACATGCTATTGCTACAATAGAATCAAAAGCAGTTAATCTTTCTCTGTTTTATAGATTCATGGAGAAGAAAAATATCGATATAGAAGAATATATTTTAAGTGGAAAATATTTGTCAGGAAGGGATATCGATCATTTGATTATTTTTCTTTCCAAGACTTCTGATTTGAAAAAAGGTATGCGACATAAATCTGATTATGTGTCAAAAAGAACTTTATGCAATAGGTTAGATAATATTACTGCTTATCTTTCATGGTTAACAGAAGAACTTCTACAATATGATTTTCCAAAGTATAAAACTCATCTGTCTAAAATGCTTAAAACTATAAAAGCAAGGAAGCCAATTTGTAATTACTATAACGATAGTGAGTGCGCTGGAGATGGAGATAAAGCATTGAGTGATAGTGCAGTAGATATAATAATGAAAAGTATCGATCCTCATTCACCCGATAATCCATTCGAATCTATTGTAAGAAATAGAAATGCAATAATTATAATGGTTCTAACTGAATTGGGGATTAGAGGTGGTGAATTATTAAATATAAAAATTGAAGATATTAATTTTCAAGAACAAATGCTTTACATTCGAAGGCGAGCAGACGAGGTAAATGATCCGAGATTAAATCAGCCACTGGTTAAAACCCTTGGCAGAGCATTAGCATTAAGTAATGAATTATCATCTAAATTGATGGATTATATCATTTATGATAGAAAGCTCTTTGCAAAAGGTAAATCTGACTTCTTATTTATAACATATAAATCTGGACCCTTTCAGGGAGAGCCATTGAGTAAATCTGGTTATTTTAAAATTTTATCTACAATCAGTAAGTGTGATCTTTTACTAAAAGGTCTAACAGGTCATAAATTTCGTCACACTTGGAATTACAACTTTTCTTGCTTAATGGATTCACTTAATGTGAGTGAAAAAGAACAGGGAGTCATCAGGGAAAAAGTAATGGGGTGGAGACCGAATTCTGGAACAGCCGAAAAATATAATAAAAGATTTGTAAAAGAGAAAGCTAATGATGCTTCAGTAAGATTGCAAGAAAGATTAAGTCGTAGAAATAGAGGAGTGGAAAATGATAAATAATACAAAGTGCAGAGGAAGAGATTATGAATTGATCACAGCAAATAGCAGATATAAGTTCTCATTAGCAGATCCTGCATGGGTTTTAGATAAAAATGTAAAATTGAATATAAGTCTAATTCTTGAAAAATTACATTCATCGCACCATGACTATTTTTTGAATACATTAAGTTTTTTTGCTACAACAAGGTCTACTTCTTATACAAAGAAAATGTTCTGGGCTTTTAATGATTTTTTGAAAAGCTCAAAAGATGGTCTAATAACAGATCTTTCTGTAATAAACTATCATAAGCAAGCAATAAACAATAAATCAGATCACCTTGAAAGTATGAGAGTTTTTTTTAAAAAATGGCTTTATTTAGAATATCCAGGCGTAACTGATTATCAGGTTAAAGTTTTGTGTGAGGGTAAAACAAAAAAAAGACGTATAGGGGAAATGGTAAATACGATGGATTTAAGAAAAGGTCCATTGATAGAAAATGACATAATAAATTTTAACGAAGGCGCTATTTTATTATATGAAAAAGGAATTATTAAAATTTCCGAATTAGTTATGGCATTGATAACCTCATACACAGGGCGTAGACCAATACAAACCTCGCATTTAAAATTGAAAGACATATTGAGCCTTTCCGATATTCATTCTAATGAAATAGCATTAAAATATCCAAGAGCAAAACATAGTGGTGCCTTTCGATCTGAATTTAAAAAATTAAAAATAACGGAAGAGCTTAATGACTTGATCATTATTTTGTGTGAGGAGAATATTAATGTTGTAGAAAATTTAGTGGGCCGAGATTTAACTAATGATGAGTTGGCAGAACTACCATTATTTATTGATCTTGAAGCTTTAAATGTAATTACAAATAACAATGATTTTTCAAGATTATTAGAAACTGACTATTTTCATATCAAATCTAATTTGATTACATGCAAAATACAAAAAATCGCAAATAATATTGACTCATTGGAATACGCAAAAGTTATCAATGCAAGAAGATTTAGATATTCGTTAGGGACAAGGGCTGCACAAGAGGGCTATGGAGAGAGTATTATAGCGGAATTATTAGACCATCGTTCGACAAAGTTTGTAGCTTGTTATGTGAAAAATATACCAGAACATGCAGACAAAATAGACGACATGGTTGCTGGAAGTATATTGAACTATGCTAAAGCCTTCAAAGGGGAATTAGTTAATTCGGATACTGGGAGTATTAAAATAAAAAACCATAAAGGTAAGGATTCAGGTAACTGCTCCAATTGTAACGATTGCAATGCTCCCGTCCCAATTCCTTGCTACACATGTCCATATTTCAAACCTTGGATAGAGGCTCCTCATAATGAGCTATATGACTTTCTTATAAAAGAAAGGAAAAGAATTTCGGATATTACAGAGGATATAAAAGTTACAACGGCGCTAGATCGAACAATCGTAGCTGTAAACGAAGTTATTAAAAAGTGCAATGTAATAAAATCAGGAGGTGGTAATGAGTGTAATTAATATAAAAGACATACAGATCCGAAACGTTACCAACTCTATGAGTTTATTCATTAGTAATATGCAGGATAAGGCGACAAATGATATGCATAATTCCTGGGGTTCGGATGTGTGGGTTATAAAAAAACAAAAAATAAAATTTACTAAATTAAGTGAAGAACACTTTCATAACGAAAAAATGAATTCGGATTTTATCGATTTTGCAAAAGCATATATTACCCATGAATATTCTTTTGAATCAAATAGATTAGGGGTAGTAATCGCCACTCTAAGGTGCGTTGAATATATACTTCTTAAAACACATGGGTGTGCTAATATATGCTTTGTCAATTATAGCATCCTTGAAGAAATTATTTCATTCATTAAAAATAGGTATAGTAATAATTATGCTTATGTTATTGGTCGGGAATTAAAAGGTATATGTTCATTTTTATTTAAAAATAAACTAACCTATAAAAATATAGCTGGATGGAAAAATCCTATCAGATTTAAGCAAGATTATTTTTTAGAAGATAAAGAAAAACATAATAAAAAAATACCAAATGAAGAAATTATATATATCTTCGCAGATATTTTCAGCCAGGAGTTAACAGATAAACGAGATATTTTTACAACATCTGTTGTTGCTTTATTAATGTCAGCACCGTCACGTATTTCAGAAGTTCTATCTTTATCAATTGACTGTGTATTCACGAATACAACACAGAAAGGTAATGAAAAATGGGGCTTACGTTTTTGGGCAGGAAAAGGCTACGGAGGAGATATAAAATGGATTCCGAGTGTCATGGCTCCTGTCACTCAAAAAGCAATTGATAGAGTAAGAAGGTTAACTAATAAACCCAGAATGTTTGCAAAGCTTATGGAGTTAAATTTTGAAGCGTTCCATAAACAGACAAGATTTAGCCGCTATTCCGAGAGTAAATTACTAACAACTGTTCAGGTTTGTGAGGTTTTGTTAAATGAATCAATTTCAGAAAAAGAAGGAATAAAGCTTCTAAAACGTTTATCTATCAAATCTCATGATAATACATATTCATTGAGAACTTTATGGCAGGAATTGCAAAGCCGTCTTCCTGAGGGATTTCCATGGTATAACAAAAATAAAAATATCAGATTTAGTGATTTACTTTTTTTGTTTTTTAAAGATAGCCTTCATTTAAATAAGTCTGATAACATAATAGAATTATATACACCTCATACAAGTTCTTTTTATAGTGATACTTATTACCAAGAAAAAAGAAAAAATATTTTCGAAAGACACGAATATCAAAATGGGAACAAACAGAACTTTCACTTTCACTCCCATCAAATAAGACATCTATTAAATACTATAGCTCAACGTAAGGGCATGACTGAATACGAAGTAGCTAAATGGTCAGGAAGAGCCAGCATAAAACAAAACAGGGTTTACAATCATGTTAGTGAAGAGGAGATAATCGAAAAATATGAATCTTTAAAGCGCTCCTCAACTAACTATACAGTTAGTGAAAATATAAAAGTCCGTGACCCTGTTTCAAGAGAAAGCTTTTTATCTGTTAGTCATGGGGCTGTTCATAAGACAGAGTTTGGATATTGCATTCATGACTACGCTATATCTCCATGTGAAAAGTTCAGAGATTGCTTAAATTGTTCAGAGCAAATCTGCATTAAAGGTTCGCTTGATAGTTTAACCAGACTCAAAGAACGATTGTCAGAAACTAATGAGTTAATTGAAACGACAAGAAAAGATACAAATGAAAATGATCGTCAAATCGATAAAGATCGGTGGTTAAGCTTCCATTTAAAAATAAAGGAACGATTGCAAGAGTTAATTAGTATATTAGAAAGTAAGGAGGTTCCTGAAGGATCATTCGTTCGATTATCCAATAAAAGTTACTCACACTTATCAAGAACCTATAATGCGGAAAAATTATTAAATAATAAAAAGGAAATTATTCATGTCAAAAAAATTAACTAAAAATGAAAAAACTCTTATTATGAATAGGTTGCTGGGTTGGAGTAAGCCGAAAATTACCTGGGAAGAGCTTTGCGAAGAATGTGCCACCTTTCTTAGTAATAGGCCGAGTAGACAAACTTTGTCTTATCATAGCGAGATAAAAGAGGCATTTAAAAGTAAGAAGAATGGTATTAAGGATAATCATAATAATTTCAAAAAGCCTTCTTCACTGTCTATTGCTTCTCAAAGAATTTTTCATCTGGAATCCAGGCTTCAACTTCTTGAAGTGGAAAATCGAAACTTAAAACAACAATTTGTATTGTGGCAATATAATGCATTTAAACACAATATAACTAAGCATATTTTAGATGAGCCGTTACCACTAATAGATAGAAGAAGAACTGACCGAAAACTAACTTAAATATGGAATTAATACATTACGATGTAAATAAATGTTTACGGAATGCTTGATTAATTTATATAATATGATAAAACTATATATATGTTCGTCAGGAAGACGATTATAGATTGCAAGGATGCAACCATATGAAAAAAGAAAACAGAAGAAAGTCTCTATCGAAAGAAGAGCAATTTATCATACTTATTGATAAATATATTACTAATACATACAGTCCAGAAGATGAAATATATACATACAAGCTATACCTGCTCTTTGTGGGCTACCATATAAAATATTTTAGCCCAATCCCAAAATATTGTTGTTCAACTAATAACGTTGACAATATCATGCAAATGTTTTGCAGCGCATTCAAATATATGAAAAGCAACTTTATAAATAATTTACAAAACAAAGAGTTGATTTTTGTTCAATTTAGCGCACTTGTAGATTATATAGAAAGTAATCAAATTAAATTAGATCAAGTCTATGTTGAGTTAAAAGCTCAGTATGAGAAGCGTGAAATAACTAATAGAATTAAAAATAAAAGTGATACACGGAAGAGAGTTAGGTTGTGATGATTTAGAAAAAAAAGCTCCCAGAAGGGAGCTTTTTGGCTAACATCGATTTAGTTGCCGATTGCTTTCCAGCCATCTTCGGTTTTCAATAATGTAACTGAAGTTGTTCTATTTTCATTATTAATAGCTACTTCTGCATTACACTTGTAAGTTTTGTCAGATTTTTTTATACAATCAATTTTCTTAACAGAATTAAGTTTCCTAAGCATTTCTTGTGATGCATTTGGATTAATAGCTCGAATTGCAGAATTCCCACTTTCTATCGATTTATTTAATGCATTCGAAATATCATTTTCTGAAGGCTCGCTATCACAACCAGCAAGTAAGAAAGTAGAAAGTATGATTGCAACAAATGTATATTTTTTCATTTTATTTTCCAGATGGACAATTTTTAACTGCGTTTAGGCGTATCTCGATGAATCTTCGATGTTTACCGGCCTGAAGTAAAAACGTTTGTACCGATCGATGTCACACTTATAATAGGTATAGTCTATCAAGATATGTTTATTGATCTGTAAAACCGATCGATAATTTCACATGAAATCAACGCATTATCCCTTCCAGCGAGTATGCTTACTTTTAAAGCATGGCAATTCTTCGTTATTTCAGTTGGTTAAAGCTTGCCTGGGATTGGGTTTGTAAAAAGGGTGGCAAGGCTTGGATGTTCATCACTCTTTTGAATTTTCGGAATGCATACAACAAACAAAAACCTAATAATTTCAATGCATTAATGGATTTTATCCAAACCATGAAGCGACGAGGTCTTACTTGTCTGATTTTCTTGCTATTTTGTAAATCGAAAACGGCATTGAGTATCTGCTGCCGCTTATCTTCTTTAACTACCGTCTTCGAAGCAGGTGTAGGAGCAACAGGGAGAGCAAGAGAAGCCTTAGCTATAGGAGTTAGGGCAATAGCAGAAGTAAGCGAAGCTATTTTCTCAGCAATAGTTAGCGATTCTCCTTGTTGCTTCGCTGGTGAAATTGGAGATATGTCAGTTCGCAAAGCTTCTGCGCGTTCAGGCTCGTAGTTGAGGAGCTTCTGCAAGTTTGACCAGGAATACTTTTTCCCAAGTTGTGAGGCTTTGAATGCAACGCTTTGGTATTCAAACGAGAATCCATTCATTTTTCCTGACGAAGCTCTGTTAGCTTTGCAGGCTACTTGGTTATCTTCGAGCCGTTTGATAAAAGTATTCAATTCAGGCTTTCCAGTTAGACTTTTATCAATAATATTTTGCAATTCTTTTTTATTGCAAACTTCACCAGTTCTTTTCTCATACATAGTTTCGTTCCGCGAGAGCTTCTTCCCTTTAACAGAACTTGCTGGTTTTTTCGGATCTGCCGCCTTTGTTATCGTGAGCCCATATTTGATTTCAAGTCTCTGAATGATCCGGCCACTGACCAAACTTTCATGTCTTCCTAAATTAATCTTCCCAGAGACAGAGTCTATTCGGTTAGCAATTATATGTATGTGTTGACCAACAGGATCATCATGAAGAACATAACAACGAAGGTGAGTGTCACTAAAACCTAACTGAGTCATGTAATCGTCGGCTATCTTTATCCATTGATCATTTGTGAGTTCGTCATTTTTAGGAAGTCTAAGGGAGTTATGCCATGCGGGTTTTTCTATGTCGGTTCTGAGCATACTTACTGTGTCGAACTCTGAGATCAGTTCCTTTACACAATCACCTGTCATGTTGCCCCCTATCACAATGGGAGCTTCACTATGGTGAGAACCAGGCTTCAACACATACTTCACGACATTGATAAAGTTTTTGTGTCTTTTAATCCGTTGCATCCCTTTCATGCGAGAATTTTACCTGACGGATGGTTCAGAAGCTGTCAGGCACGAACGAAGCTCATTAATCTGTCTCTTTACTGCGAAGATCTCTGTTTTCGTTAGCTCACTATTACTGCTTTTGGCATCAAGATGGCTTATAAGGCGGTTTAGCTTCTGGGATATGTCAGACAATGATTTCCAGGCTTCAACATTTATAGCAGGAACGACATACAGTGTATTCGTAATGATTCATTAGATGACTTTAATGTTTGATTATTACAAATAAGTTGGGAATTATTTGTATAGGATAAGATTATTGTATTACTCATAGAAACTCCTTTTCATATGTGTATGTATTCGCTACATAGTGAGCAATCCTTGCGACACTTATAATACAGTTATATTAGAAATTCAGTTTATGTCAATATTATGGTTGAGACTTTGACTTCCTTTTTTTCAACCGAAGGGCGAAAAAACAAGGGACAAGAGAAGCGGAGCTTCTCTTAGTCATACCTTGCATAACTACTTGCATAACCACTTGAAATTTAATTAGAATGATTATTCTTCGGTAAAATTTATTTAAAAGGAAATTAAACATGAAGATTGAAGAACAATACATTGAAAGTATTTATAGCTATTGTCAGGGTGTTGAAAGTCAGATTTATAACTTAAAGGAATATGCAAATGAATTGATAGTAGATGAAAGTCAAAAAACAAAAGGTAGGAAGCATCTTTCATCAGATGCGAATGATAATGTATCGCGGTATCTTAAATACAATCTTGGTTCAATATTAAATGCTCATGCAAGTGTTTTAGACTATTTCTTCAATTTATTACTAACAAAAGTTGGTTTTAGACAAGATGAACTAAATGGTCAGACATTTAGCCTAATATATGATAGATCGGCTATGTCGTTTTTAGAAAAAATAACTGGGGATGGAAAGAAAAGCAAAACATTTGAAGAGCTTAGATTGGATGAATTAAATGTAAAAATAGAGAAGTATAGAGAGGAGCATAAAGATAATCCAAAAGGTATGCCATATAATCTTGAGCTGATGAGGGAGATTTTTTTAGCATACTTCAAAGATAAACATTATACAATTCTATCAAAAAGAAAAGACGATATTGATGCAATTTGCGATATTCTTTTGGGTTATACTCAACGACTCCATCCAGCGATGGTCCACCAAGCATATAGTTCTGCTATATTAAAAGAATTAAATAATTTAATTAAACACAATTTCATTCCTGATATAATATCGCCAAGACCCTTTGAAGGTTTATATATTAATTTAACACTCGATAGTGTTCCCTATCTAAACGATGGCCTACTCAAGAAAATATTACAATTAGAACTTGCCGTGTTTAAAGATTCAGAATCTCTTATGAAAGAAAACAAAAACATTGCATATAAAGATATCCCTTTATTTAATGAAACGAATATATTCGGTTTTGAATTTATGAAACACAACCGTAGTGTTAATTTTTCCGAGTTTATGATAGATGGAATATATATAGTAAAAACAAATCCGGAAATAATAATTTCGTATGATGATATTTTAAAAGAGGTTCTTAAAACTATTGGCGATATAAGAGAATCTATCGGTTCGTTGATTACTGATGACAGACTAAATTATATAAAGAAACATTAATATAAATGATATCAATGGATTCACTCTTGAATAAGAGTGAATCCATTTATGAGATTAACTTTTACTCCATTGTTCAATTATCTTATCAAACTCTGAATCTACCCACTCTTTTCTCCATTCATCAAGGTATTTGATGTCAATTGAGGATGGCGGCATTGTGCATTTTTCTATTTTTACAATGGAAGGTATTGATATTGAATCCCCCATGATTAAGGCCTCACCTTCTTTAAGCGATGGTAGGAGGTTTGTAATATCACCTACTGTATCCGGCAGTAAACGTTTAACATAATTTTGATCGTCTGGGTTCGTTAACCGCATTGAAATAAAAGTATTACACTGAGAAAATATTGTTTCTGAGATTTCAGAAGGTCTTTGACTTGCAAGGAGAAGGGTTACACCGTATTTTCTTCCCTCTTTGGCAATCCTCTCAATTGCCTCTTTGGATGTTCTGTATTTGCTCAGATCACTTTTAGGAGCATATTTATGTGCTTCTTCGTAAACAATCAAAATTGGGATATCTTGGTTCTCATTTAATTTTCTTTTGATTTTTTTTGAGTGATAACCAAATTCAAAAATTAACCGAGATATCAATGATACACATATGCTAAGTACTTCAAAAGGAACACCGCTTACATCAAGTATTGTAATGTTTGATTTATCTTTTCCATAGCTTATTAAAGTTTCTAATGTTTCTTTAAATGTTACGGATTTGCTACCTTCACCCAGAATAAAATCTAATCTCTTATCGAATATTTTACTTTGTAATCGATCAACAAAATTGAGAAGTTTTCCATTTAATGCACCGGCTGAACTTCCATCAGGAGTTAAATTCTCTTTGAATAACCTATGCGCATTTTTATTGTCAAACTTAAAATCCCCTTCCTCATCTGACCAAATATGTTCATTATCTTTATTTTTTCTTTCATTATTTCTATTGTTAATGTAATTGATGACTTCATTAATATCGAAATAATATGGCGAGTGAAAGCTTATTATTTCCTTTGTGGCTGGATCTCCTTGAAAATGTCTCTTTTTATTTAATGTTATTGCCTGACGGAACACATTTCTCTGATTGTGATCATTTGCTTCTGTATCAAGAAAAAGTTCTTCTAACTCGTCGCCATTTAATAGCCAATATGGAAGAGTTAATGTATCCACATTTAATACATTTGAATTAGGGAATGCATTTTCATATTCAGAATGTATATCAAAAATAATTATATGAGAATTGTTTAATCCTTTATAACCTTCTTGCTTTTCATCTACGGCTTTTTGAAGTATTTTGGCAACAGTGTGGGATTTACCTGAACCCGTTGAACCTACGATAGCGATATGTTTATTGAAAAATCTATTTCCATTCACAGGTACGGATACTTTGGTGTTAAGCGATAAGCTTGAAAAAGTGAAGCGATCATTTATATCGATACTATCTGAGTATATGGATATTATTTCGTCTAATTTCGCTGGTTCCACTCTTTTAGGAGGAAGTGCAAGTGAATCTCCACCGCGATAGAATTTTCCATTTTTAACAAGACCTATTGGGCTTGCTTCTATCATGTATTTCTGCTTTTGGCTTTCTTTAACTTCAATAGAAAAATTATCTATGATCGCCAGAAGAGCAACGTCTTGATTATCTGAAACCCTTAAATAAGATCCTACACCTAATTTTTCTTCTGCTATCTTAAACTCTTCAAGATCGTCTACGGAAATTTTTAATTTATTTGGCGATACTGATACTACTTCTGCATTAATATCATTATTCCTGCTCATTACACTATCTCCTTTATGTCGGCAAAGTCTTTAACTTGTATGTTTACCTGGGGTAGGTGGGATGGGATATCAAGGCAGTTTTCCGTATAGAACTGGTAAACTTCTTTTCTTATATGAATACTGTTCAGTATTTCATTGAAGTCATCTATGTCGTTGATAAATTGGAAGTGGATTTCTTTATTTGAAAAACCTTCGACTAACATTTTTGGAGTAAATACACTTCCTTTAAAAGGGTATCCATCAGCGAAAATTAGATCTTCATTGAATAATTGATTCTTCAATTCGT
This sequence comes from Yersinia sp. 22-579, assembly GCF_030433455.1. Lineage (NCBI taxonomy): Bacteria > Pseudomonadati > Pseudomonadota > Gammaproteobacteria > Enterobacterales > Yersiniaceae > Yersinia > Yersinia sp. 22-579. The sequence goes on from NZ_JAUJTZ010000003.1 coordinate 274,559, forward strand.
ATAACTTATCTTCGCTGATGCCATGAACAAGTAAAAAAGGAGAATATGGTCGATCTGCTCTTTTAGATAAATTAGACCAATTTAATTGTATTTTATATATACAGTCTTTAACTGTTTTTATATCAGTCTTGTCTTGAAATTCCAAGATGAAAAAACGAGCATAAGGAGAGGTGTTTACACTTCTGCGTATGAAAGATTCTTTTAGTTTTCTTAAATATTCTTTTCTTCCTTCATATTGGTAAAACCATATGTTAAATAAGACTTTTGATTTATTGATGCTTTCAACAAAATCAGATTTTTTTATCCGTCTTTCTTTTTTATTACAAGAGATATCATATGTTTTTCTGAAAGCATTAGAATAAAGATAATGTTCTGCCTCATAATCTTCACATTGAAAATGGTTTTTTATTATTTGTATGGTTTGTTTTTTTTGATCAGCAAATGATTTTGCATTGATATTTATAATTAACCGATCCAAAAAGGCTTGTAGATCCTCTTCGGTAAGCCCATTTTCTGTATGGTACTCATGTTTGATTTTTTTTTCAGTGTAGGTGAGGAAATTAGATTTGAAAAATTCGACTTTTAATGGGAGTGTCAACTTTTCTTGACCGGATTTATAATGCCCAAAAAGATAATAATTCGCCCCTGTTTCTTTATTGTCCTTAAAATGTGACAACATTAATCTTATGGGCTTAGATATAACGGAGTGGTTATAATCTGTACTTTCATAATATTTGCATTGTATTGCAGTTAAATGTCCATCGTTGTAGACATCAATATCTTCAATGCACTCTATATCAATCGAGTCATCCATTTGTGGTAACGAAAAAATCTCAATAATCGTTTTATCAACCTGATAACAATACCCACGAATTGTATCAACTGCACTTCTGTCCACTTTGTTATCCTTTTTGAGGTAAGGTGTTAAAAGTTTATAAAAATATGCTGTGTTAATAACAATGCAATGATTGCATAGCTTTATGATTCTGCCACAAAGACAAGCCATTGACATGCACAAAGAACCAAAAACATTACCTTTCAATGCTAATTATTAAGAAGTGAATAATATGATGGTGATAATAAATTTTTAATTTCTTGCCTGATATCTCAAAAAGTAGCCCATATGTAACCTATGTTTATATGACTATTTTTAATTTTCAATATAATCAGTTGGATATGTTATATTTTTCAATACTGCTGCATCATTGGGGTGTGGGAATCTAGCTTATCAGTATTATTCATGCGGTTATGTTTTCTAGTTAAGTCCTTTTTCCAGCCGATATACTAGCCCAGCAGCCCGAAAACTGACATAGCTAAAACTCGAGACGACTCGCAAACAAGGCAGATTAGCCCCAGAACAAAGGGGCCATACAGCTATCTCTCTACGGATGGGGTTGGTTCTACCTGAATGCAAGGTTTTCGGGGAACAGTGTATGAGCTATCTGGCGCAGGTGATTGGCTTGTATCAGGTCATTCTGATACTGGGTAATCATGATAAGGCTTTGATAAACATTAGGATCATTGTGCAATTGAATGTATTGCTCAGCCCATACTCTGAACTGGCTCAGTAATGCCGGATCGGGATTGTGGTTAAATTGCAGCAACAGATTGATATGTCGAATATATTGGTATCTTTCCCACTGTATATAAGGATTTACCAGGTTGTCTAATGGCTGCATGTTAACCAAACCACTTCTTTCACTCAGTGTCAGTACTCGGCCAGTTTTAAAGCCCGTAATCATAAATAGCAAGGTGCAACAGGCTAATAGCACAACAATGCCATGCAGCCAGCGCCGCCAATGAGATGGGGGAAGCGGCCTTGATATCAATATATGTTCTGGAACCATCAATCGGCCCAATAAAATCAGCACCAACCAATGCGCGGCAGATTGATAAAGAGGGAGTTCGGTCATCAGATGCAACGCTATCGGTAAAGTTAGCACCCAGAGAGGGAAAACAACCTTGGGCTGAATCAAAAGCGGTTTTATATATCCGATAGCTAATACCAGCATCCCCACCAGTGCCACAATGCCGCCCTCGGCCCAGCCATAAAGCACTTCATTATGGGGATGAGAAGGAAAAGAAAAGGGGGTAGGCACGCCTATGTTTTGTATCAGCTTTTGGGCAAAAGCAGACTCAAAGCTACCATAACCCCAGCCTTGCCACGGCTGTTGTCGTATCATGAGCCAGGTGTATTCGAGTATTAACCAGCGCTCTTTATTACTCCCCTCTTTGGATACCAGCGAGCCGCCGATCATCTGCTCCAGCAGATAAGCAGCGACCAAGAGACTGATCAGGCTGCATAGCCATAACCAGGCCATTTTCCGCTGACGCCAGTAATAGAGAGAAAGCAATAATAAGGTTGTTACTCCTCCGACCCAGCCAATCCTTGATTGCAATAGCAATAACATGCCGGGGAAAACCAGTAGCGTAAGGGTGCTTATGATTCTTATGACACGGTAGCTTGAAACCATAAACAGATAGGCTGCGATGGCATAACCGGTTGCCAAATAGCTAGCCAGAACATTGACTTGCTGGAATATGCCATAAGGGCGTTGGGCAGGATCAAACTCCATCCAGTTATCCGCCGTAAAAACAAACCATTGCAGTAATGCTAACGTGGCCTGCACCCAAGCAGACAACAGTATCAGTAACAGCCAGCCCTGCCGCGTAGTAGAGCTTAATTTCAGCCGAAACAACCCCAGTAGCAGAATTATTCCGCCCCACAAACCGAGTACACGTGGCAACCAGGCTCCGACATGTTGTAATGATGCAGGCCACAATCCAGGAAGCGTTATCATCAGTGCGCCAATCAGTAGCCATAGCTTGCCCGGAGAGGTCACCACATGGGGTTCTTCACTTTGTAGCCAATAGAGTGTCATCACCAGCAACGCAATCATGGCCCAGATGATGATGTTATGAGGAAGATGTAGTCCGGAGCCGCCTCGATTTACCTCATAGTGCAGCATGGAGATAAATGTAACGGCCATGAGCAGCAAAACAATGAGGTTAACTTTGCGCACTGAAAGTGTCGGTTTTATGGATGGTAAAGATAGTAATTTCATTATTTTCAATTGGTTGCTGTTTTTTAGACATGGCAATACCGGCTCGATCGTTAGCGGGCTATTCGGTATCGTGAGTCATAAATACTCAATAAGAGCGATTATCTTTATTTTTCAGTTGGATAAGCAATAAACCAGCGTAATGAATTCATCACTTTAGTTTCTGACATTTTTACTCGATTTTCATCGACCAACTTCATTAATACTAACCTTGCAGTGTAAATATCCAGCTGTGCTTTATCAGCAAGTTCTCTTGTTTTTGGCCAATTGATTACAGGAGGTGGAGATTCGCTGAACTGTTCTTTAAGAGCATGACAGTATTCTTCCAATATACCCATAACTTCTTCTTTACGTTGGTCCTTAGGTTTCATTGATTAATTCCTCATGTGATTTAAGTTTTAAGAGTATCTTATTTTTAATTTCTAATATTCTTATTGCTGTGTTTATATTTCCTACATATTAATTGGAAATTTCCTACAAATAAAAAGACTATTCATACAAGTGATATTCTATCTTCTTATTTATTTCATATGGCTTTTATAATTCTTATTCTCATCGTCAAAATTAGTGCGAATAAATTTAACAATTAGAAGAAAATACTTAGGCTAATAATTATTTTATTTAACTTTATAAAGACATTTCTTTATATTTCAAATGACAACTTTATCAAGAGTATAAATACTCATTAAATTCAGCACGTTATGTTGTATTTTTGTGTGATAAGATATCACGTACATTTGAATTAAATAAAGAAGCGACAAGGTTTGTATGTAATATAGCTAAGCTTTTCCTGCTTTTACCGTTAGACTTATAAGGATTTAATCTCGATTATAATTTGACTTATGGAATAATCAATAATTAATTTTGAAAAATAGACTTTTAGCGATCTAATCTGTCGATTTGTTCTTTTTTTTAGAGCTATATGTCGAAGGTGCAATGTTTATCGATCAAAGTTATCGATATTATTGTTTTAAATTAGCCAATTAAGTTAAACACTCTGAATTTTGACGCTTTGAATTAAATGACTATGAACCATGACGTTATATTTGTATTATCTGCATCGAACAAAAGGGCTCTATCGTTATTTAAATTCTTTCTTAAGATGTAGGAATTTCTCAATTCCTCCATTTCAACTTTATGGCTCTAGGCTGTTGGCGGTTTATTTTCTCGTATTTAATCGATAAAAAACCGTATGGATTTATATTTTTAAAACTACTTCGATGCGGCATTTACTTTGATTTTATTAAGGTAATTCAGCGGGCAAATTTTAATTGTGTATAAAGGAATCACGTAATGAAACTGAATAAAACTATCTTGGCTGCTGGTCTGGTATTAGGTTTTGCTTCTATGGCTAACGCGGCTGATCAAGGCCAAGGTACTGTGACTTTTAATGGTTCAATCATTGATGCACCTTGCTCAATCGCAGCAGGTTCAGATGCGCAGACTGTTGAAATGGGCCAGATCTCTAACGTGGCACTGCAAAATGGCGGCAAATCATCGGCACATGATTTCAAAATCAAATTGGAAAACTGTGACACCACAACTTTGAAAACTGTAACCACCACCTTTGGCGGTGCAGAATCAGCAGCAGTACCTGGCCTGCTGGGTATCACTGGTGTAGCTGAAGGTGCTGGTATTGCGATCGTCGATGGTACTGGTTCTGTTATTACTCTGGGTACTGCGACTGAGCAGCAGACTCTGGTTACTGGTAACAACACCTTGGCATTCTCTGCTTACCTGCAGGGCAGCACTGCATCTGACGCTATCAAACCAGGCAGCTTCTCAAGTGTTGCTGACTTCACCCTGGCTTACCAATAAGTCACTCTTTTCTAATTGGACATGCGGAAAATCCGCATGTCTTTTTCTCTTGAAAAAGAGACGTATTGGATGAGCTAGGTGATTTATGTCCAGGTCATTTTTTTTAATAGTGCCTCCTTCCTTACTGATGGCGTCATTGCTGAGTTTGTCGGTAATGGCAGACCCCATGAAGACAGATTGGGGCCGCGTGAGTATGGAAGGAAGTATTACTGATACTGCTTGTGCGATAGATCCCGGCAGTCTGGAACAGACGATTGATATGGCGATTTTCCCTATCGGTCAGTTAGTTCAGAACGGTGTCGGGGATGAGCACCCGTTTGCGATCCGCTTGCTCGATTGCACGATAGTTCACCCAGATCCAGACAAGTCGAACCAGCAGCATTTTGTTGTGACATTTGATGGTGCTGCGGACGGTAATAATTTTGCGGTTAATGGTGACGCCGAGGGAGTGGCAATGCAAATCATTGATGATAAAGGCAATGTTTCGAATCCCGGGGTGGTATCACCGGAGATCAATATTATCCCTGCTGAGATGAAACTCAATTATGCCCTGCGGTTAGTGGGCAATGGCAAGACGTTGCGTGCTGGAACTTATCATTCTAGCGTTCGTTTCAAATTGGATTATTACTGATTTCAATGAGTAAGGTGACATATCTCATGGTATCCGCTCGTTCCATCACCTCCGGTTTTGCCCGTCGTGATTTATTGCGAATTTTGATTGCAGTTGCATTAAGTGGCAATGCTTATGGTGTGTTGGCCAGCGATGACATTCAGTTTAATACCGATGTATTGGATACCAAGGATCGCGCTAATTTTGACCTGAGCCAGTTCTCCCAACGCGGCTACATCATGCCTGGGAATTATAACTTGTTGGTTAGCATGAACAAACAGGAGCTTAGCGAACAGCCGATTGTGTTTTACGTCTCAGAAAAAGATGCAAAAAAAAGCGAGGCGTGTTTAACACCCCAGTTAATCGAGTTGTTGGCATTGAAAGAGGATAGCTTCAAAAAGCTGACCTGGTCGCGTGATGGGGAGTGTCTGGATATTAGCAGTTTACCCGGCTTGACCGTGGAAGGTGATTTGGCGAAGTCATCGCTGTACTTGAGTGTGCCGCAAGCCTGGCTGGAATATAGCGAACCGGATTGGGATCCGCCTTCTCGCTGGGAGGAGGGTATTCCTGGTGTGTTGTTCGATTACAACTTGTTAGGGCAATTGAACCGCCAGGAAACGAATAATACCAATAACAATACGTTAAGCGGCAACGGGACCACCGGCGCTAACCTGGGTGCCTGGAGATTTCGTGCTGACTGGCAGATGCGTGTTGACCAATCATCGGGTTCATCGACTGAGCGCCAATGGGATTGGAGCCGTTATTACGCTTATCGAGCTATCCCGAGTCTGGGAGCAAAGTTGACGTTAGGGGAAGATTTTCTGAATTCATCCATCTTTGACAGCTTCCGCTTTAACGGCGCTAGCCTGGCGACGGATGACAATATGTTACCGCCAAATTTACGTGGCTATGCCCCTGAAATTACGGGTGTTGCTCGTACCAATGCGCGGGTAGTTGTCAGTCAGCAAGGGCGTGTGTTGAGTGAAACGCTGGTTGCTGCCGGCCCTTTTCGTATTCAGAACTTGAACAGTTTTGTCTCTGGGACGCTGGATGTGCGGGTAGAGGAACTTGACGGGCAAGTTCAACAATTTCAAGTGAATACCGCCAGTATTCCTTACCTGACCCGCCCCGGAATGGTGCGTTACCGTATCGCTGCCGGTAAGCCTTCGGATATCGGGCATCGGGCGGAAGGGCCAATGTTTGGCACCGGGGAATTCTCCTGGGGGATCAACAGTGGTTGGTCACTGTTTGGTGGCGCGATGAGTGGTGAAAACGAATATCAAGCGGCATCTATGGGGATTGGCCGTGACTTGATGGAATTTGGTGCGGTGTCGGTTGATATGACCCAATCATGGGCAACTTTACCCGAGCAAGGCTCTTTGAGCGGTGGCTCTTATCGAGTCAACTATTCGAAAAATTTTCAGGAAACAGGCAGTCAGGTAACGTTTGCTGGCTATCGCTTCTCTGAACGTAATTTTATGAGTATGAGTGAATATCTCGACGCGCGTTATCGCAACAATGACGTGGGTGGCAATAAAGAGATGTACACCATCAGCTTTAACCAACAATTTCAGGATTTGGGGCTGAGCGCGTATCTGAACTATAGCCATCAGACCTATTGGGATCGCTCGGCGAATGACCGCTATAACCTGGCACTCTCGCGTTATTTTGATATCGGTAAAGTGAAAAATGTCAGTTTGACCTTCTCTGCTTACCGTAACCGCTATAACGAAAGTAATGACGATGGCGTGTATTTGTCCATGTCGATGCCATTTGGTAACAGCGCAACCATCAGTTATAGCGCGACGGTAAGTGGCAGTGAACATAGTCAGCGAGTGGGCTATACCGATCGTCTGGATGCTCACAACAACTACCAGATCAATACCGGGGTAGCACGTAGCGGCGTGTTAGTTAGTGGTAACTACAACCACATCGGGAATAGTGCGGATATTAACGCCAATGCCAGTTATCAGGAGGGGCAATACTCTTCCGTTGGTTTAGGTATTCAGGGCGGCGCAACTATTACAGCTGAAGGCGGTGCTCTACATCGGGTGAATACCCTCGGCGGCACCCGATTGTTACTGGATACCCAAGGTGTATCTGGCGTTCCGGTTCAGGGATATGGCTCATCAATACGCACCAATCAGTTTGGTAAAGCGGTAGTCGGTGATGTGAATAGCTATTACCGCAATCGGGCCAGTATTGATATCGATAACCTGGCTGACGATGTTGAAGCCAGAGGTACCGTAGCACAGGTCACACTGACCGAAGGTGCTATTGGTTATCGCCGCTTTAATGTGATTTCCGGCGAAAAGGCGATGGCGATGATACGTATGGCAGATGGCACATCACCGCCATTTGGGGCCACCGTATTAAATGAAAATCAGCAAGAGACCGGTATTGTTAACGACGATGGTTCCACTTATCTCAGTGGGATCAAAGCGGGTGAAACCATGTCAGTGCGTTGGAATGGTGAGGCGCAATGCAGCATCACCTTACCGAAGGCTCTTTCTCCAGCAATACTGGCGAATCTACTGTTGCCTTGCCAGCCAATAGCCACGGGGGATAAACCTCAGATATCACAGTAGAAAGGTTTAGTAATGAACCTCAGGCTGCTGACAAACCCCAACGACTCGATCTTGCAAGGTAAGGACAGGTAGAAGAGTAAAGCGTCCGCGCCAGGGACGGCGCGGCTCGAGCCCCTAGGGATGGGTTGACGGCGTCTTTACGATCTGCCTGTTTTCACCGTGACGGGTACTTTGTCATAAACCTGCGGGTCAGTGCCCGTTCAGATAAGCGAAAAAGTGAGTTACCGCCAGGTTCTGACAACATTAATTTGAGAGAAAAAGTAATGAAATTGAATAACAAATTGCGTATCACCACCATTTTGGTGACGGCACTGATGACTCAGCAAGCAACAGCAGCGATTGCACTGGACAGAACCCGGGCCATTCTTAATGGGGGCGATAAGTCGATCAGCTTGAACATCAGCAACCAGAATAAGGAATTACCTTATTTGGCGCAGGGATGGATTGAAGATGAGCAGGGTAACAAAATCAATTCACCGTTGACGGTCGTTCCTCCGGTTCAGCGGGTAGAGCCGGGCGCGATGAGCCAGTTAAAAATACAAAGTTTGCCTGCGGTGAATCAGTTGGCGCAAGACCGGGAAACCTTGTTCTATTTTAACCTGCGCGAAATCCCACCACGGTCGGACAAGCCCAATACTTTGCAGATTGCTTTGCAAACGCGCATCAAACTTTTCTACCGCCCTGCGGGCATCGTGCCACAAAAGGCTGATATGTCGACACCTTGGCAGGAGAAGTTACAGCTGACTCGTCAGGGTGATCGCTATCAGGTTAATAACCCGACGCCGTATTACATCACGCTGGTCGATGCCAGTGAGAGCAAAACCGGCAAAACGGCAGCAGGTTTCAAGCCGCTGATGATTGCACCAAAAGCGCAGGGCATGTTGGATGTGAGTGCGGCGGCATTAGGTAGCAAGCCAGTGCTGACTTATGTCAACGATTTCGGTGGTCGCCCAAAACTGATCTTTGGCTGTACGGGTAGCACGTGTTCTGTGGTGGAAAGTATCAAGTAACAGCGTATTCCGCTACGACGCATAAGAATAAGACTGGGCGGATGTCTGGCTGAATGACGAAAAAGGAAGATGCGATGGCTGTTAATTGTAGGGGAGTAGTGACCCGGCTGGCCATGATTGGGGTGACAGCCATCGTAACATTATTAAGTAGCCCGGCATGGGCATTGAATAAGACTGCGACGGTCAATGTCTCGGTCACTATTTTTGCCGCGCCACCTTGTGTGATTAATAGTAACAACACGATCAATGTTGATTTTGGCGATACTGTTCTGACCTCAAATATTGATGGTGTTCAATATATGAAGCCGGTGAATTATACGTTGAACTGTACTTCGGCTGCCTCTAATGCATTGAAATTAAGCATCATGGGCAATGGAGCCAATTTTGATACCCGTGTTCTGAAAACGAGTAATGCAGCTCTGGGGATCAAGTTGATACGTAATGGGCAGGAATTTCCACTGAATACTGCATCCAATTTTACCTATCCGAATGTTCCTGTCTTGCAGGCGGTACCGGTCAAACAAACCAATGCAACGTTGAGTACGGGCTATTTTTCCGGCACAGCGACTCTGGTTGTGGAGTACCAGTAATGAAAATTAACGCATTGATATCCGGTGGGGTCGTTGCGGTGGTGCTAGCTCTCGGTAGCTCGTTTGCCTATGCTGACAACATGCTGTTCTCCGGCACATTAATTAATCCTCCACCCTGCGTGATTAATGGTGGCAGCACGATAGATGTACCTTTCGGGGAAAATTTGGGTGTGAACAAGATTGATGGCATCAATTATACCCAGACTGTGCCTTATAGCGTGACATGCGAAACAGTCAGTAGCAGCTTGGAATTAGGTATCACGATTGTCAGTGCTTCCGTGACAACATTTGATCCCGCAGCGATACAAACCGATGTTCAGCATCTGGGAATTCGCATATTGAAAAATGGTATTCCTTTTGCGCTTAATACCCGTGTGGCCTATGACAAAAATAACCCACCGGAACTTAAAGCTGTGCCGGTTAAGGCTACTGGATCAACATTAAGCGAAGGAAGCTTTGAGGCTACTGCTACATTATTAGTGGATTATCAATAGGATCAAATGATGACTAATTTAAATCTGCTGATGCGCGCCGTAAAAACTATTTTAAGTATTCTTATTCTGAATGTTTTTGGGGCTGTGCCGGTATTGGCCGCTGATAATATGCGTTTTCATGGCGCATTAGTTGCTGAGCCTTGTACGATTCGTCCGGGTGATGATGCTATTAGTTTAAATTTTGGCACTGTCGTTGATAAATACTTATATTCGAATCAACGAACGTTAGGAAAACAGTTTCAAATACATTTGGTCGATTGTGATGTCAGCTTAGGTACAACTGCCAATATTATTTTTACGGGTAATGATAGTGTTAATTTACCCGGATTGTTGGCAGTTGACAGTAGTGATATGGGAATCGCTATTGGTCTTGAAACATTGGCAGGAAAACCGTTGTATCTAAATCAATCGAGTGACGATATCGCACTTGATACAGGTAATAATATTATTACCTTGAAAGCTTATGTTCGGGGGGAGCCGGATGCGATAACTCAACGTACCATTAAACGCGGTGAGTTCAGTGCAGTCGCAACATTTAACCTGCAATATTATTAATGAGAACATCTTACTAATTTTATTTCAATACAAATATGTTAACGCTGAAACTTATTATCATCCGCTTAAGTGCAGATATGCAGATAGAGACAATGGAACCTAAACGAATGACACAGCCTAATATGCAATTTCGTTATAAATATTGCTGGCTAATCGCTTGCGTGCTGTTCTTATTTCCGCTTTATAGCCAAGCCAGTGCCTGGGTTTCGACCCAAACGCGAATAGGTGGTCAATATACCGGAACATTCTCCTGGCCAAGTGAGGAACTGACCAACGTACTTTGTACCTCCTCATCTTGCTCTGTGGCTATCTGTCACTACTCCAGTCTTGAAGCTGAGCGGTGCCTTAACCCGAGTGCGGCATCAACGCGAGTGGTTGTTTCTCAAGGAGCAACAGCGAAAACCATGCGAGATGCGTTTGTTAGTCGCAATGGTGCTTCTGGAAGTTGGAGCACCACGACCCCGGTCTTGAGTTCGTCAAATACCTGTTTTGGCATTCTATATTGGCAAGGGGCGGGCGATTTAAACTTTAGCGGCAATCTGATACCTGGTTCCTATTGTGGTGCAGTTCCTCCGACCCCGGAAACTTGTGATATTACCGGTGATGTTTATATCAACTACGGTTCGCTTAATCAGCAAAGTGTTGATGGTGCAATAAAAAGTGAACCGCTGACGCTCAATTGTACTGTCAGAACATCTGTGAAATTAACCCTGGTAGGGGCTAAAAGTATTAACCTGGGGCAAAATGGCAATCTGACGTCCACATTAAAAGTATCAGGGCAAGACTTAGCCAATGGCGTCACGGTAACGGCAAACATCGGTAATACTTCTTTCCCGATTGAGTCAACACTTCATGCGCCCGCCTTGCCGGACGCAGGAACATTTAGTGGTAGTGGAGTTATTATTATGTCCTATTTCTAAATGCAGAATTACATGCATTCATTATCTGAGTGCATGATTATTATGAGTATGAAATAGCATTTATAATTCGTTATTTTTATATTCATGAGTGGGTTGTTTTACTGTCATATATATGGCAGTGAGCTCCTATGACATTTATTTCTATATTATTTAAAATAAAATAAATGTTATTTTTTTGGTTGTAATACATTGCACTGATATAGTATAAAGCTATTGCGTTAGATTGATTGGGTATTTGGTTTTCGCCTGAAAGTGAAACGCGCACTTCAATGGTCTATTAAATAAATAGATTATAAATTTTTATTTTAAGGAATTTTCTCATGAAAAAAATGAGCATGGCAGTTGCCAATACAATCGTTGGCGGTACAGGTAAAACGTGTAAAGATACTTTCCAGTGGCAGACTAGCGGTACAACTGCAACTTGCATGGCAGTCACTACTTGTACTGATAAACACGGTAAAGTATTAAGCTCAACTTCTACACCTAGCAATCTTGCTAACTGTCGTTAATTAAATATTCGTTAATTTCTATCGATATTTAATCGTATCCCAGGCAAGTGCGGGAGGGATTTCTATACTTGCCTGATTTATTTTTTAAAAGTGTCACTGATGCTTAAATTCAAGAATTTTCGCATTAATTGAATATTATAAAATTATTTCACGGGCATAAATATCGTTTGATTTTTTATGTCTTACCTTAACTCTGATTGTGAATAAAACTGACGATGTCTACTGAAAAAAATATGTTTAGGAGTAAGGGATTCTTTATAGGCTACACACTGTTGGTTATCCTTATTTCTTCATTGATAACAACGGCCTATTTCCACTATTTCGTCCTCAATCAGGATGCACAAGAAAGTTTATTCTCTGTCAGCAGCAGTGACATTGAAAACAGCCCAATCAAAGACGATAACAGCATTATTGAGATCTTCTCTTATGGCTGCCACTACTGCGCCATCAATGAAGAGAATGTCAGCCAATTAGAAAACCGCATGCCAGCAGGGACTCGTTTTATCCGCTTGCATATCAGCAGTGATAAAACCACTGGCTTGGGGCGTTTTGCGCCTATTTTTGCCTCCTTATCGGTGATGGGTATTGAGCCGCAACATCGTCAAAGTGCTTACAAAGCGGTACTCGACGACAACATCGACTTGAGTGATAACAGCCAACTCGAAACCTGGCTAAAAGCCAATGACATTGATGTGGCTAAATATCAGCAAGTGAGCCAGTCCGCTGAAGTTAAAGCGTTAATTTCCTATATGACGGCAGTGACTGCGCATTACAAGATAGATGCAACTCCAACCTTTATTGTTGGCAAAAAATGGATAGCGTTGCAGGACAGGGAATTCCCAGCGTTCTCGGATCACCTCTTGTCATTACTCGAGCACGATAAGGCGCTGGAGAAATAATGAGACTGCTAGCCGTATGGGGTTATTTTGCCTGGCGAAATCAGCTCGATAAGTTGGCTTTTAGTGGGCGCTTATTTGCTCGCGGGCAGGTCAAGGTAGCTATCTGGCTGTTACGGCACGGTGATTATCGTTTCTTGCTGATGCTCGGTGCTTTGCGCCGGGCTTTCGGTTTGGCTTCGCGGCGTCAGAAGAATCTGGCGCGAGTGGCGGCGGCCAACAGCCACTGTTTGCTCAATGGTCAAACTAGCCCATCAGCACAGGATTTTATGGGTACTGCACAGCGCCGTCAGGTGTTGGAATTGGCGGCAACTTATGGTCAAAACCGGCAAGTTTTAGCCCAGTTAGCCGCCTGTACCCAACAGTTAGATGGTCAGGTTAGTGCGCTGCATGACGCCGGTTCTCCGGTTATTTTGGCACCATTGCATATGGTGTCAGATGTGCTGGCTGGCATGGTGGGTGCGAATGTTTATCCGGGTCAGGCGACCGTAGTCGTTTCTGCCAGCGCTGAGGCTTATGAAGAGCAGGCGCGGCAAATGGGTGGTGTAAATATTTCCTATTGTTCCATTCATGCTGATAGCCGTGCCATTGCCGGTAACCTGATGGATGCCATCATGGAAGCGGCTGATCATAAGCGAAATATTATGATTTTTCCGGATATTACGCCGGACTACACCGTTAATAATCAGCCAGCAGAAACAGCAAAAATGGCCTGCCAACTGTTTAACCGCCCAGCCAATTTACACAGCGGCATCGTTCGCCTTGCCAGAGCATTGTCAGCGCAGGTGGTTTTTTATTATCTGTATTACGACAACGAAATAAAAATACATATCTATCCTGCGCTTAGCGCGCGGGAAGTGAAAAATAAATTGCCTGAATTGATTGAAACATCCTTGACGCAGCATCCACAAGATTGGCTGTTATGGCACTCACATTCGTTATTTTTTATAAACGAATAATGTCACTGACGAAGAATAGTAGAAAATGGAAAAGATAATCCCAACGCTAGTATTTCAAAGCGAAACCAATGAATGTGGTTTGGCCTGTATTGCGATGCTGGCACAGACGCAAGGCATCAATGCGCCGCTGGAAAGCTTGCGTGAGCGTTATCCTGCCTCTGGGCATGGCACATCACTGGCCACGCTTTGTACTATTTTATCTGAGTTGGCAATACCGGCTTATCCGGTGGTGTTTGAGCATCAGGAGCTGTCGGCCTTACCGCTGCCAGCCATCTTGCATTATGGTGCCAGCCATTATGTGCTGCTGGCGTATCGTAAAGGTAACTATGTCTGTGTCATGAACCCGGCTATCGGGCAGCAGTTACTGCCGCTGGATGCACTGAAAGCAGAAATCAGTGGTTATGCGCTGGTACTGGACCCGGAAACGCCCGCTTCACCTGACGCGCTGAAAAATATTGAACACAGCAAGCGACTCAGTGCGCTCGATTGCATGAGTTTGAAAGAAACCGCCAGTGTCCGCGGTATCTATTGGCTGATGACGTTGGCGTTTTTGATCTCGCTGACACTGTTTATTATGCCGACCATGGTCAGCAGCGCCATCAATGATGTGTTCTCTTCTGCGGGCGATAAAGATTTTCCCTATTTCTATTTTCTGCTGGCTTTTGTGGTCTCTACATCACTCGCTTTTTGCGTGCGATATATCACCGAGCGTTATATTAAACACTTTGTGGTGCTTAACAGTGTCGCGGGTTTCTCTCGCTTGCTCAGTCACTCGCTGAACTTCTTTGATAAGCGAGCGCCGGGTGACATCTTTAGCCGGTTCTCTAACTGGCAGATGGCTGCAACGCAAAAAATCGAGCTGGATAACGGTCTGCGTACCGATTGGATAATCGGTGCCATCGCGCTGGCTGTGATGTGCTACATGAGTCCACTACTGGCGATGGTCTCTGCGATTGGTGTCATGTTGATGGGCCTTATCAGTATTTGGGCTATCTACCGTGACCGCTACTACACCCAGCAGTTGCAGGTCAAAAGTGCCGAGCAAAGTGATTTTATTCTGGAAACCATTCAGGGTTTTTCCACGATTAAATCGGCCGGTTTATCCAGCCAGCGCCAGGGGGTATTTGCTGGACTGGCGCTATCGTTATTCACGACGTTGCAGCAGAAGAAAATCTACGATCAGGTTAAAAATAGCCTGTATCAGCTGATTGGCAGCCTGGAAATGGTGTTCTTTATGCTGCTGGCTTTGCCGCTGTTGAAGCAGGGAACACTGAGTCTGGGTGAGTTCTTCGCCTATAGCTTTGTGCGCGAGATTTTCACCTCCTATATCACCAAGATTTTCTATGCGATTTTGCAGAAAAACCAGTTGCACGTTATTGATATCCGCGCGCGCGACCTGTTTCCGGCCGGGCAGTCTACACCTCCGGAAAAGCGTTCATCCATTCCGACCGCACCACCGACATTTACGCAGAAATTGGTCTATCAGAACATTCGCTTCGCCTACGATGCCAGCCAGCCGGTATTGTGTGATTTATCGCTGTCCCTGACGCGCGGGCAAAGTGTGGCAATTATCGGCGAGTCCGGTGCCGGGAAAAGTACTTTGCTAAAAGTGATGGCAGGATTGATGCCACCACAGCAAGGGCAGGTATTGGTCGATGGCGAAACTGTTGATTTCCAACAAGCACATGCTCTGTTCTTTCTGCAAAGTCAGGAAGACATTCTGTTTAATGCGTCGGTATTACAAAACATCACTTTGTTTGATGGGCATTTGGATACTGATAAGCACCAACGTATCGAACGCTCATTGCAAGGGCTGCAATTAACGCAAGTCATCGAAAAATTACCCGGTGGCCTCAACGCGCTGGTGCGCGAAAGTCACGCCGCGCTTTCATTGGGGCAACGTCAGCGGTTATTACTGGCTCGCGCTATGTACAGCGATTGTCCGGTATTGGTCCTGGATGAACCCACGGCCAACCTGGACGAAGAAACCGCTCAGCAGGTGATGCAGACTCTGCTCACTCACTGCCGTGACTATCAGAAAACATTGATAACCGTGACCCACAGCGAAAGTGTGTTACCGATGTTTGACTGTGTTTTCCGCTTAAACGACGGCCAATTGGTGCGCCATGCTCAACCGGTGTCCTCAAGTCGCCTGACGCCAGTGGCGGTTAGCTGATGCGTATCAACCTGAAAAATAAGAAACATCAGCTCATGCTGGTGCTGTTTATTGTTTCGTTGCTGATTATCAGCAGCGTCACTGCGTTGTCGATCTCGGATAGTCAGCAGGATGTGCCGCAGTTAACTGAAACCATTGGGCGCGGTGATATCGAACGGAATGTCATGGCAACCGGCAGTTTAAAACCTTCATTGCAGGTCAATGTGGGCGCGCAGGTGAACGGGCAGCTAACCAAACTGTATGTCAAACAGGGAGATCGCGTGACCCGTGGTCAATTGTTGGCTGAGATAGATCCGACTTTGCAGCAAAACGAATTACGTAAATCGGAAGCTGAATTACAGAGCGCGCAGGCGCAGAAGCAGGCCAGTCAGGCCTTGTTACGCCAGTATCTGCTCGAGTTCCGCCGCCAACAGACCTTGGCAAAAGAAGGTTCTGGCGTGAAAAGTGCGCTGGAAAAAGCACAAGCGCAATATGACAGCCAGCTAGCGCAATTACATGTAAATGAAGCGCAAATTGTGCAAAGCCAAATGGCGATGGAAACAGCAAAAGCCAATCTGGGCTTTACCCGCATCATGGCGCCGATTGACGGTGAAGTGCTGGGCATTGTTACTAAAGAGGGGCAAACCATTGTTTCCTCTCAAACTGCACCGACCATTTTGGTGCTGGCGAATGTCGATACCATGACGGTACACACCCGTATTTCAGAAACCGACATTCTCAAAGTCAGTGTAGGACAACCCTTGTGGTTCTATGTGGTCGCTGACCCCGAGCGTCGCTATGACAGCCGGATGGATGCTATTCAGGAAGCGTCGGCTGAAAGTTTGCGCGAAGACAGTTCTGGCTCAGCGAACAGCCAGCAACCTTCTGCGGTTTATTACAACGGCATATTCAACATTGCCAACCAAGAGCGGCTATTACGCACATCAATGACTGCGCAGGTATTCATTATCACCGCGCAGGCAAAAAATGTGTTGCGAGTGCCACTGTCTGCGTTGGGTGAGCAACAACCCGATAAGCGCTATCGGGTGCAGATTATCAATGGCAAACAGACGTCAGTGCGCTGGGTTTCTGTTGGCCTGCGTAATGCGCAGTATGCCGAGGTGAAAGCAGGGCTGGCGCAGGGCGACCAAGTGCTGTTGCTGGGAACGCCAGCGGGAGCCAGCAATGAACATTAATGCCGTTCACCCCACTGGCGCACACGATAATCCATTGATTCAACTCAAGGGGATCTATCGCCATTTTGCTTCTGGCGCAGAATCCGTAGCGGTGCTCAAGAATATTTCATTGTCGATTCACAGCGGTGAAATGGTGGCAATTATTGGTGCTTCTGGCTCCGGTAAATCGACACTAATGAATATCATCGGCTGTTTGGATAAGCCCACACAGGGCGAGATGTCGATTCATCATATCCCGACACGGCAGGCCAGCAGTGAACAATTGGCGCAATTACGCAGCCAGTACATCGGTTTTATTTTTCAGCGCTATCACCTGATGACGTATTTAACTGCGACTGAGAATGTAGTTATCCCGGCGCTTTATACCGCAATGACCGCCACTGAACGCCATGAGCGTGCGGTGTATCTGTTGCGTCGTCTGGGTCTGGGGCAGCATTTGTTGCACAAACCGGCACAATTGTCAGGTGGGCAGCAGCAGCGAGTGAGCATTGCCCGGGCCTTGATGAATGGTGCCGGTATTATTTTGGCCGATGAACCTACTGGTGCGCTCGACCGCAGCAGTGGTCAGGAACTGATGGGCATTTTGCATGGTCTGCATCAGTCCGGCCACACCATTATTATCGTGACCCACGACCGCAATATTGCCAATCAGGCGCAGCGCATTATCGAAATTAGCGACGGAGAAATTATTGCCGATCGAACTAATGAGGCAATAGAGAGCAGCGCGATTCAGGCTGCATTACCTGCTCCGGTTGCCACCGGCCGGCCGCACTGGTGGTTGAGTGTTAGAGAAGCGATAAAAATGGCCTGGCGCGCCCTGTTAGGGCATCGAATTCGCGCCTTTTTATCAATGCTTGGCATCATTATCGGCATTTCCTCGGTGGTGTCCTCTATGGCGGTGGGCGAAGGTGCTCGTCAGGAAATTCTCAATGAAATTAGCCAATTGGGAACCAGCAATCTGGACATTCGCCCAGGGCTTGGTTGGGATAAACCGCGCCCGGATTTTGAGCGCGCGCTCTCGCAGGCCGATATTGAGCTACTGAGCCAGCAACCTTATGTCGATAGCCTGTCCCCAGTGGTGAGCAAAATGGTCGCCGCGGTGCGGGGCGACAAACAAGTGATGGTGTCGCTTTCTGGCGTTAGCAACGGATTCTTTCAGGTGAAAGGGCTGAATTTTTCTGTGGGTGATAGTTTTACCCATAGCCACGTCAATGCGCGTGAGCCGGTCGTCATCCTGCAACCCGAACTTAGCGATACGCTGTTTGCTGCCGGGCAAAATCCACTAGGCGAGATTGTTCAGCTCGATGGTATTCCCTTGCGCGTGATCGGTGTCGCCAAGCGCGGTGGCTCATCTTTTGGCGGGTTACTGGCCGCGTGGATGCCTTATACCTCACTCACCGAGCGTATTTCAGGTGACATTCCGCTGGAGTCAATAGCTGTGCGGGTGCGCGAAGGTTACAACCTGAATAATGTGCAGCGCGATGTTGAGAAGTTACTGGAAAGTGCCCACGGTCAGCGCGATTTTTTCATTCTGAGCAATGACCAGATGAGTAAGGCCATTCAAAAAACCTCTGACTCGATGACACTACTGATCACCTCGATTGCCGCTATTTCGCTGCTGGTGGGCGGAGTTGGTGTGATGAATATCATGTTGGTGTCGGTGACTGAACGCACCCATGAGATCGGTATTCGTCTGTCGGTCGGTGCTCGTCCAAGTGACATCATGACCCAGTTCCTGATTGAAGCTGTGGTGATTTGTACCCTCGGCGGCCTGATTGGGATCGTCGGTTCGGCGCTGGCCGGGGTGGTCTTCTCGTGGGTTACCCAAGAGTTCACTATGATTTTCACCTGGCCGCCGTTGGTGTTGGCTTGCAGTTTCTCCGCGCTTATCGGGTTGGGATTTGGCTTTTTCCCGGCGCGCAATGCCGCTCGTTTGCATCCGACTGAGGCATTGGCACGAGAATGACCAGATTGATGATTAAACTTTCAATATTACTGATAAGCCTACTGCTTATGGGCTGTGGCGCATTACTGAAAAGCGAATATCAGCGACCGATGTTGTCAGTTCCCGCTGAGTGGCGAGTGAAAGATTCCGGGGGCGGTTACCTACATCATAGTGTGCATTGGTGGGAGAATTTTGACGATCCTCAACTGTCGGACAGCATCAGTCGCATGTTGGTCAGTAATAATGATTTGGCCGCCGCAGGTCTTAAGTTGCAACAGGCACGCCTGACGGCAGGGCTGACCAATACCAACATGACACCGAACGTCACCTTGACCGGCGCGGGCAGCAACACTCGATCGCTTAATGAAAATACTCAGCCGCGCGAGAGCTACAGCACCTCGCTTGGGCTGAGTTACGAGCTGGACTTGTGGGGAAAACTGGCCCGCGCCCGTGAACAATCTGCGTGGCTGGCGAATGCCACCGAGCAGGACCGACAGGAAACGGCGCTGTCACTGATTGGCACCACCGCGGATCTCTATTGGCAGATTGCTAAGTTCAATCAGCAGTTGGGCTACCAACAGGCGGCGTTAGCTATTTCGCAAGATACGCTCAACATTGTGCGTTCACGGCTGGCGGCGGGTGATGCCAGTGAAATTGAGTTATTGCAGGCGCAACAAACTCTGCTGGATAGGCAAAATCAATATCAAAGCCTTGAGCAACAACGGGAAGCTGCGCGTAATGCCATGGCACTACTGTTTAACCGCGCCCCGGATTATCGCCAGGCCGAACGCCAATCATTGGATTTAAAACAACAAGTCGCGATAGCAAACAGTGTGCCACTACAGGTTATTGCTCAGCGGCCAGATGTGCAGGCGGCCGAGTGGCGCTTGCGTGCGGCATTGGCTGGCTCCGATGTAGCGCAACTGAATTTCTACCCGACACTTTCACTGGGAGCGACATTGGATGCCGGTAGTGCGGTGTTTTCACAATGGTTTAGCAACCCGAGCCGGACACTCAGTGCCAACAGTGCGTTGCCTTTCTTACAGTGGAACACCGTGCAACTCACCATTGACCAGTCAAAATTAGATGTGAAATTGGCCGCTGTGGATTTTCGCAGCAAGGTTTATAGCGCTCTTAAAGATGTCGATGACGCCATGACGGCACGGCTGAGCTATCAGCAGCAAAAACAGAATCAGTGGCAGAACCTACAACTGAGTCAGCGGCGGTTAACGCTGACTAATAGCCAATACCAGGCAGGTGCCGTTTCATTTCAGACCTTACTGGATGCGCAGGATGCCCTGCTAACCAGTGAAACCAGTTTGCTCGAACTTCAATATAACTATCTGAATGCCACCATGAAATTGTGGTTGGCGTTAGGTGGTGGTGTTGATAACAGCAGGGACAGTAAAGGAATTAAATCATGACAAATACAGTTAAACAGCGCCGGGTGGTTGTCACTGGGTACGGTAGTGTGACCCCGATGGGCATGACTGCGCAGCAAAGCTGGGAAGCTATTATGGATTATAAATTGGGCTATCGTTATTACGATAAATCCGCGCAGGGGATCAAGTCGCGCTTTTTTGGTCTGCTGGAGGCCGAACCTAATATGAAATCAGTCCCTGCCGCAATACGTCGTCGCCTGCCGCGTTATGCCCGACTGGCATTGGCCGCCGCACGAGAGGCCATGACGATGGCATTCGCTGAGAAATCTGTCGCGGATTATTACGATTTACTCGATTGCGGCACTATCATCGGTAGCGGCTGGGCAGGGCAGGATGAAACCCATGATAACTATGAAGGTTATCTGGAAACCGGGTTGGGTACCCCGTTTGGCTGTTTCTTATCGATGCCGAATGCGGGTACCGCAGCATGTAGCTTGTATTGGGGATTGCGCGGTTATCAGAACTCTCCGATTGCCGCCTGCGCCACCGGCACCATAGCCATTGGTGATGCATTTGAGATTATCCGCAGCGGGCGAGCCGTCATGATGCTGGCAGGGGCGGGTGAGTCTCTGCGCAGTAATGCGGCAGTATGGAATATCGATATTTTGGGTGCTTTGGCGCGCGAACAGGAAGATGCCAGCAAAGCCAGTTGCCCATTCAGTTTGGACCGAAACGGTTTTGTGTTATCCGAAGGCGCGGCGGTGCTGTGTCTGGAAGAGCGTGACGGCGCGATTGCCCGTGGTGCTAACATTCTCGGCGAAATTAAAGGCTACGGTAACTATTCTGATGCGTTTGATTTCACTGCCCCGGCAGAAGACAAAGTGGCGCGGGTGAAAACCATTAAGCACGCCTTGCAACAAGCGGGTTTGAGCGCCGATGAGATTGATTATGTCAACTTACACGGCACCTCGACTCAGCTTAACGATCTGAATGAAACCCAAGCTATTAAGCAAGCCTTTGGTGCAGCGGCCTATACCACACCACTGTCGAGTACCAAATCCTATTCTGGGCATTTGATTGCCGCGGCGGGTAGCTTTGAATCCATTATCTGCCTGCAAGCGCTGGAACATCAGATGATGCCCGCGACCTGTAATCTGAAAAATGCTGACCCGCAATGTGACCTTGATTACATCAGTGAA
The DNA here is from genome assembly GCF_030433455.1 of Yersinia sp. 22-579. Classification (NCBI taxonomy): domain Bacteria; kingdom Pseudomonadati; phylum Pseudomonadota; class Gammaproteobacteria; order Enterobacterales; family Yersiniaceae; genus Yersinia; species Yersinia sp. 22-579. The sequence goes on from NZ_JAUJTZ010000003.1 coordinate 296,447, forward strand.
GGGCATCGGCCAAAAACCTTGCGCAATACGCTGAACCTGAGCTTCGGTTTTGGTGGTGCGAATGCCGCATTGGTTATCGGGTTGGATTAAGTATGAACTCGACATTTAACTACCACTACAGCCTCAACGACGCCGAGCGTTGGGCTGAATTTTCCGGTGATTACAACCCCATCCATTTTGACCTGCAACACGCACGTCATCTTGGTCAGGAGCAACTGACTGTTCACGGTATGCGCGCCATGCTGGATATCAAATATCAACTCAGTACGGCGTTATTACCGCTTTTGCCGGAGGTTGAATTCCTGCGTTTTAACGCCCGCTTACGTCAGCCGGTACAGTGTCATACCTCGTATCAACTGCAACTCAGCGAAGTGGCAGGGCAGGTGAGCGGTAATCTGATGGATATTGGCAGCGGTGAAAGTTGTTTTACCGGCAAACTGCGCAGTGCGCCGGCACTGGTGCAAACGGGCACTGAATGGGTTTCTTTATCTGCGGATGACGTTTTCCAGTTCAGCCAGCAATTCCTGGGTGATGCATCACAACCGGCTGAATGTTGGAGTTTTTTCGATGCCTTATTGTTCAAGCTATTGGTCGTTGCGCCGCAAACACTGGCTACGGCTAAACAAGTGTTACCGGGGATTGAAGCTGAAACTTTGATTGATATTTTTAAGTCGGTGCCGGTTATCCAGACTCACCACGATGTGCATTTCAGTACAGATTTGCTGCGCATCAATCATCCAAATGTATTTGTCCGCAGTGCACTGCACTACGCCATCGAACCGACACTGATTGTCGGAAACCCTACCGATGGCTGGGTATTGCGCGCGTCTATTGCGGCCCGTTCCGACTTAGGGCCATTAATTACCACAGCAGTAACATTGAAAACGTGGCCGTTAGCCGCGCATTAAAAAGGATAAGACCATGGAAAAGTATCAACAAGTTTATGACACCGTATGTGAAATGTTGTGTGACGCCAAAGACCTGGAAATGTCAGCACTGTCACCAGAGATGCCACTGTACCAGTTAAAACTCGACAGTCTGGATTATGTCGAACTGATGGTGCTGGCAAAGCGCGAATTCAGTGCCACGCTGAACGCAGAGATGTTTATGGAAAATCCGGACATGACGTTAGGAGAGCTTTGCCAGAAGTTGGCCGAGCAGAAGAAATAATAATATGAACAGGCAATGGGTGTTAATTACCGGTGGTAGCCGTGGCATTGGCCGCGCATTGGTCGAAGAGCTTGCCAAAGAGTGGAATGTTGTTTTTACCTGGCGCAACGGTGAACAGCAGAGCCGCGATGTCATTGCAAGCTGTGAAGGGCTGCCCGGTCAAGTGACCTGCTATCGCTGTGATGGTAGCAATGAAGCGGATGTTGATACGCTGGCACCGCAATTGCTGGAAAAATACGGCCCACCCGGCGCGGTAATTCATAATGCAGGCATTACTGGCGATAGTTTACATATTCAGCAAAATGGTGATAACTGGCGCAGTGTGCTGGATACCAATCTGAATGCGGTTTTCTACTGGAATAAGCATGTCTTGCCGCAAATGATGATGCAGGGCGAGGGGGCAGTCTTGCTGATGTCTTCAGTGAGTGCGATTAAAGGCAATATCGGCCAGAGCGCCTATGGTGCCAGTAAAGCGGCGCTGATTGGTCTGGGGCGTTCGCTGGCGCTTGAGATGGGGCGTTTTAATATTCGCGTTAACTGCCTGCTGCCTGGCGTTATCGACAGCGATATGACCCGCGACATGCCTGCTGATGCCTTAAAAGGATTACGTAAGCAGATACCATTACGCCGCTTAGGGAATGCGCAAGAAGTCGCTCGCGTTAGTGCCTTTATGATAGGTAACGACAGCCGTTATATGACCGGGCAGACTTTGGTGTTAGATGGCGGGTTGACGGCGTGATACCGTTATAAAAATTGCCAAGGATGGTAATGCCATTAAAACCATACGTGATTGCCAGCCCAGATAAGCTGGCAATCAACAGTTGCTACTTAGAAATTAATCCGGAAACCAATGTTGGCCATCACCGGTGACTCAATATGCGTGCCTTTACGATAATTGGCTTCAGCATAAACCGAAGTTTGTTTAGTCAGGCTAACATCCATGCCCAGCCCGTATTTAGCCGTATTGCCAGAGAAATCATTATTAAAATCATTTTCTTGGTTGATGGTCACCGTGTTGGATGTCATAAACTCTTGTTCTATTGCGACCTTGGCGTAAGGACGAATGATTGCACCATTTTTCAGGTCAAATTTCGTTCCAACGTGAGTCCCTAATTCGCTTTTTGCTGAACGATTATCATCAATACTCGCTTTCATACCATTATTGAGTGCAATATCTTTAGCTTGTGCGGTGTAATAACTGGCACGAGCATAAGGTTCAACAAACCAATTATCAGACAGTTTGTAATGATAACCTATCTCAAGTGAACCACCTGCAGCATGTTGATTGTAATCGCTTTGTGCTGAACCGCCGTTTGTCATATTTGCATTCAGTGAGTTGTTAAAGCGGTTAGCCTTCAGGACAGTGTCAATATAATAGCCGCTGTTATCGAAATAACTGCCGTAAGCGCCCAGGCTATAACTATCAACCTTACTGTGCCCGCCACGAGCATGCTTCAAACTGTTATTGCTATAAGAAGTAAAACCACCCAAGACTAACTTGCCTGAAGATAAACCAAATACCTTATCTGTGCCTATTTCAAAACCATCTTGCTGTAAACGATATGCAGCACCATGGGCAGCATTGACACGCGTATTATTGGTTAAATAGCGGCCCCAAACACTGGCGTTTTCACCTTTACTGCTATTTAAATCACCTTTGCGCAAACGCAGATTTTGCAATTCACCATCAAAAATAAACTGGTTAGCTGAGGCCATACTTAATACAGCATCTGTAGATGGTGTTGTTTTCATTTCTATTTCTGGGGTTGGACCAGGGGCAAGACCTGCATCCAGAGTACTACCCAAATACCACAAGTTCCCCCCAGCTCGTGTCGAGTTATCCCACTTTTTCAAGCCGTAAACGTATGTACCACCGTCAATTTCAGTGATATTGGCTCCCGAGAATGAAGCCAGTGAGAATTGTGCTTGACCACTGAGATCGTGGATAAGGTCTAAGGTCGTCTCGCCCGGAGCGGTTATTTCGGCGCCAGAGTCATTTACCATCACTTTGTGCGAACCACTGGCATTCGCGATAGTGACAAAGTTGCCTTTGCCTTCGGCAATCGAGGTGTTGAACAGGAAAGAACCTGCACCGGAAAGTGTACCAATATTTAATGAGGTATAATGACTGCCAGTACCTGACTGAAAGGCTACCTCGCCTCCATTTAAAATCAATTCATCAACAGTTGCTGAGGCATTATTTGCGGCATTATATCGTACGACTAAACGGGTATTTTCACCGTTAAGAACTACATTTTGAGCATATGCCCCATTAGTCTCATTAGTATCAAGATAAATAGCAGCAGCATTATTAACTTGTGTCAGCCCGGTTAATTTTCCTCCGGCCCGAACCCAAGAATAAGCACTATCAAATAAGGTGGTATCTTGTGATTCACCACCCGCATATATATTTTGGTATGAGGTTCCGTTAAGTATTGTAGTGCTAGCAAGCCCAGAATCATCAATGCGTTGGTAGGCGTTATCATAAAATTTCGCACCAACACTATGACCATTTGCAGCTACAATTTGACGGCTAGAATCCACAAATTCAGAATCATATGATGTGGCTTTGGTATCCCAGTTCCGATCTTCTCTCTTTATACCCCATAGCATTTCATAGGAGGTATCTTGATAGCGGCTATTAGTAATATAAGGGTTGAATTCGATACTGCCATCTTCCTTAGTCTCAGTATAAGTTGAGCCATCCATAGCAAACTGAGTAGAGACAATCACCGCTGAGTTACCTTTGGCTATTGTCTGATCAGCCGATGTCATGACCCACATCAGGCTATTATTCAATGTGGTATTTTCTGCCCGACCTTCATAAGTGGGGCCACCTTGATAATGAGTGCCAGTGATAGTAAAAGTACTGTTATTGACTTCGGTATAACGGATAGTGCCCAAGGCAACGGATGAAGCGAAATAATTGTGAGGATAATATAACTTATATCCTTCACCATTAAAGACAAAATGATTATCTGCAGTGCCGGCTGTTACACCGTCTCCCAGCGAAATACTGTGAAATTCGCCCGCACCGAATTTAGTTTGTTCGCAAATATCACTGACTACATAATCGCCACAGGGGGCTGCATTTACAGTCATAGAACTTGAGGCATAAATAATAGATGAAATAGCAATGCTTAAATAGGTTCTTTTTATATGGGTATTCATTACGACAAGCTTCCTGGTTGTTTTATTAATTTATTGGTATTTACGTATTCTCATTTGATACGTTATTGTTTAAGGTGCTTATTGATTTAATAAATGAAGTTCATAACTGATATGGTTATGATTATTTGAACTGATTGATTAATTCAAATTAATAAATTTATATGGCCTAAATCAGAGAAGGGATGGTAACAAACTAACGAATGGCAAAGTATGAGGACATAGCCCAATCTCTGTGGGAAATTTCCCATAAAGGCGTGAAAGTGATCCAGATCAATATTCGGGAGGCAGAGGGGGATATTCCGAAAATCATACCGTCTAAGCAATATTTTAGCTGCTGGTGAGGGAAAATATCCGCAGAGAGTGAGTTATGCGGATATTGAGATATAACTTCTTGTTATTGGTGTGGAATATATTCCCCGGTCAGGCTTTCAAGGAAAGCGACGATATAATTAATATCCTGTGGTAGCAGGTTAGTACCCACCTGATATTTCAACATCATTTCAACTGCCTGATTCAAATTCTCAGCTTGAGCATCGTGGAAATAAGGGGCTGTCAGAGCAATATTACGCAGACCCGGTGTTTTAAAGCGGTAGGTTGCTTTGACATTTATGGTTTTTATCCAGCCAATACCCCATTCATTGAATGGGGTTGTCTCTGGGCTGTGCTGAGTGACGGTTGAGTTTTATCAAGCGACTAGGCGCGTTTATTATGGCGCGCCCAATTATCACGACTCTTCTGCCATTTTTTTTAACCACCGAACAAAGGCATTAATTTTCGGCCATTGTCGGTCGGACAGTGTCGAGATGTAATAGCGTTGCTCACACTTCACCTCCATGCCGGGGAACGGCATAATTAGCTCTTCATTTTCCAGCCGTTTAGTCACCAATTTTTTACGTCCCATGGCAACACCAACATGATTCATGGCGGCAATAATTGCCAAGTCTGAGCGGTCAAAACCCATACTGCGCTGCATGGGATCTATCTCAAAACCAGCTTGTTGACCCCAGCTGTTCCACTCACTGCTATCGGAATCATAACTCCAGGCTTGTCGGTCATGCAGCAAAGTACATTGCCTAAGATTGTTCAGATTACCCTTAAGCTGATGTTTTTGTGCATATTCCGGGCTGCATACTGGCACCATTGATTCATCCATCAAGTGTTGGTAGGACAATTTCTCCGGTATTTTGTCGTCAAAATAAATAGCCAAATCAATGCCGCCGCCCTGAAAGTTGACATTTTCATTGCCGGTCAAAATATTCAAACTAATGGCGGGATAGTGATGGGCGAAATCAGCCAGTTTGGGTACCAGCCAGCATTGGGCAATGGAGGGGCGAGAATAAACGGTAAGTGTGCCAGACAGTTCCTGATTCTTTATTTCCAGAATTTCTTGATTCAGATATTCCAGAGAAGATTTTAGTACCCAAAATACTCTTTCTCCCTCACTGGTCAGTTCCACTTTGCGGTGAAAACGCTGGAATAGCTTGAAACCTAATTCCTCTTCAAGGCTATTAATCCGGTGGCTGACGGCGCTCGGGCTTATCGATAACTCATCGGCGGCCAGCGCAAACGAGCAATGTCGCGCGGCAATTTCAAACGTATAGAGCTTAGATAGCTGATAGCCATTCAATAACTTATTACGGGTGATATAGCTTTTTTCCGGGTACATAGCGGCCTCTCAGACAATCTATTGTATCCAGATAGCATACCGCAATGACCGACAAAGTAGATGTTTAAGATTATCTAATATGATTCAAACCAGGGTTAATAGAGAAACTTTGACCGATATTGCATTTTTGATTCAATCTGGCTCATCTGAAAGGCGTTTTTTATCATTTGTCAGTACCGGCCAATTCTTATTCAATGGAGGCAGAACTTATTATTAGAAGAGGTTGGCTATGGACTCACAAATATGGGTAGTGGGGACGTTATTAACGAGCATCATTATTATTATTTTCACCATTGTAAAACTGAAAATACATCCTTTCCTCGCCCTGTTATTAGCCAGTTTTTATGTCGGGCTATTGATGGGTATGAATCCACTGGAGATGGTGAACTCCATTGAAGGAGGGATTGGCGGAACATTGGGTTTCCTGGCAGCAGTGATTGGGCTGGGAACCATCTTAGGGAAAATGATGGAAATATCCGGTGCAGCTGAGCGCATCGGTATCACCTTGCAGCGCTGTCGATGGCTATCACCGGATGTCACTATGGTGCTGGTTGGGTTAATCTGCGGTATTACCCTGTTTGTTGAAGTTGGGGTTGTCTTATTGATTCCATTGGCATTTTCTATTGCCAAAAAAACCAATACCTCATTGTTGAAGTTGGCTATCCCGCTGTGTACGGCGCTGATGGCGGTGCATTGTGTCGTGCCACCACATCCGGCAGCTATGTATGTTACCAATGCCCTAGGGGCTGATATTGGTACAGTAATTGTTTACGGCTTGGTCGTCGGGCTGGCCGCGTCATTAATCGGTGGGCCGCTGTTCCTGCGCATTGTGGGTCAACGCTTGCCATTTAAAGCAGTGCCGCAAGCATTTTCCGAAGTGAAAATCCGTAATGAGGATGAATTACCGTCCTTGGGGGCTACTTTATTTACTGTATTACTGCCGATTATTTTGATGTTAGCAAAAACGGCTGCCGAGCTGAATATGGAAAAGGGCACCACGCTCTATTTAATATTAGAGTTCATCGGCAACCCAATTACTGCCATGTTTATTGCGGCGTTTGTTGCCTATTACACATTAGGCATTCGGCAAAATATGGGTATGAGTACCCTGTTGGCAAAAACGGAAGAGAGCTTTTCTTCTATCGCCAATATTCTATTAATCATCGGTGCTGGTGGGGCATTTAACGGAATATTAAAAGCCAGCGGGTTGGCAGATTCGTTGGCGGTAATTTTATCAAATCTGGATATGCACCCCATTCTATTGGCATGGTTGGTCGCACTGATTCTGCATGCTGCGGTGGGTTCTGCGACGGTTGCGATGATGGGGGCAACTGCCATTGTTTCACCAATTTTACCGATGTACCCCAATGTCAGCCCAGAGATTATTACTCTGGCTATCGGCTCCGGCGCAATTGGTTTCACCATCGTCACTGACTCGCTATTCTGGTTAGTAAAACAATATTGCGGCGCGACGCTAAGCGAGACATTTAAATATTACACCACCGCGACCTTTATCGCGTCGGTGATTGCATTGGGTACCACTTTCCTGCTTTCTTACATCATATGATCGAAAAGAGACATTCTATGAACAGCACTAAAATTGATAAATTAATTACCGACTATCCATTGGTCAAAAATCTTATCAATCTGGAAGAGGTGACGTGGTTTAATCCGCAGGCGACCACCCTTGAAAAGGGGCTGCCTTATGTCGGGTTGTCGCAGCAGGATGTTGCCGATGCCGAGGCCCGGTTGCAACGTTTTGCCCCTTATTTGTGCCAGGCATTTCCTGAAACACAAAAAACAAAGGGTATTATCGAGTCGGACATTGTGGCTATCCCTGCCATGCAGAATGCCTTGCAACAGCGCTATGGGGTGGAGATAACGGGTCGCTTATTGTTAAAGAAAGACAGTCACTTGCCTATTTCCGGCTCCATTAAAGCCCGTGGTGGTATTTATGAAGTACTAACCCATGCGGAAAAACTGGCGCTACAGGCCGGTTTATTGCAAGAAACCGATGATTACAGCAAGTTGTTTTCCGATGATTTTCGCCAGTTCTTCAGTCAATACCGCATTGCGGTAGGGTCAACTGGCAATCTGGGAATGTCAATTGGCATCATGAGTGCCAAGTTGGGGTTCAGTGTCAGTGTGCATATGTCCGCTGATGCCCGTGAATGGAAAAAACGTAAACTACGCGAACATGGCGTCAATGTGGTTGAGTATGCACAGGACTACGGCGTGGCGGTGGCGCAGGGGCGCAAGCAGGCGGAGTCTGATCCAAATTGCTTCTTTATCGATGATGAAAATTCACCCACCTTATTCTTAGGGTATTCGGTGGCGGGCGGCCGGTTGAAACAGCAGTTCGCCGAGCAACAGATAGTGGTAGATGAAAATCATCCGTTATTCGTTTATCTCCCCTGTGGTGTGGGCGGAGGCCCTGGTGGGGTGGCGTTCGGATTGAAACTGGCCTTCGGTGACCATGTGCATTGTATTTTTGCCGAGCCAACTCATTCGCCGTGCATGTTATTGGGGGTTTATACCGGTTTGCATGATGGCATTGCTGTGCAAGACATCGGTATTGATAACATTACTGCCGCAGATGGTTTGGCCGTCGGACGGGCATCCGGCTTTGTTGGTCGGGCTATGGAGCATTTACTGGATGGGTTCTATACCTTAAGTGATGCTGAAATGTATGACCTGCTTGGTTTGCTCAATCAGTATGAAGGTATTCGACTGGAGCCGTCGGCATTAGCGGGGATGCCAGGCCCGGCGCGGGTTAGCAGCAGTTCGGATTATTTAGATCAGCATCATTTTAGCGCCGAGAAAATGCGTAATGCGACCCATCTGGTTTGGGCGACAGGAGGTGGTATGGTGCCGGTTGAAGAGATGGAGAAATACCTCGCAACCGCCAAAATTTGATATTTACCCTGCACAGAAAAAGCGCAAATTTGCACTTTTTCTGTGCGTTTAGCCTGCACTGACTCAATCACTTTCCTATCCTTTCATTATCCTGCTCATGCTGGTTATTCAGCACTAAATAAAAATAGATATTTAACTACAGTCAGTTACTAAAAATCCTTTCACTTATTTTCTCCCTCGGCCCTCGCTGGCACAGTTCATGCTTATGTCATTACATTCAAGTTACTTGAATACACTTCACACTACTTTAAATGGGGCGGCAATCATGACACGACGTAAACAGGCGATACCTCTGTGCTGGGCAATGCTGTGTGCTGCCAGCGTATTTTCTGGCGCGGTTCACAGCGCAGATTTGCTGGACAAAATTAAAGCCGATAAGACGATAACCATTGCAACTGAAGCGCGTTATGCACCTTTTGAGTCGGTAGAGAATGGCAAGATTGTGGGGTATGACGTTGATTTAATGAACCATATTTTGCAGAAAAGCCTACCGGGTGTCGAAGTTAAGCAACTTGATTTACCTTTCCAGGGCATCTTGCCCGGCCTTGATGCCAAGAAATTCGATTTTGTCGTCACCGCCGTGACGGTGAACAAACAGCGCATGGATCACTTCGCGTTTACTGTGCCGATTGCCGAATCGACTGTAGCGCTACTCAAGCGTGACAACGATAGCTCTATCAATTCGTTAGATGACTTGAGTGGCAAAGTGGTCGGCTCTCAAGCCGGTTCGGGTCAGCTCCAGGTGTTGCAAGAGTTTGATAAAAAACTGAAAGCCAGCGGTAAGCCGGGCATCAAAGAAATTAAACAGTATGTCTCTTTCGACGAAGCCTATGCAGATCTTGCGAACCAGCGCTTGGATGGTGTCGCTCAATCACTCGCCAACCTTGGCCCATTGATCAAAACCCGTCCGGGCGTCTTTACCACCCTGAAACCCATGTTAGGGCCAACCACCTATTTTGGCTGGGTTGGGCGTAAAGGTGATGACAGTGCAACCTTGGTGAAGCTGTTCAGCGATGGCATTAGTGAAGCTAACCGCGACGGTACCATGAAAGCATTACAGCAGAAATGGTTCGGCTTCGTGATGGATGTTCCGGCTGATCAGATGCCAGCACCAAGTTTGTAAGAGGACTGATGATGGGGGAATTTTTCCAATTACTGAGGTCGTGGCTGCCGATGTTGATAGACGGCGCGGTGACCACCGCCTCGCTGTGCATCGTGGCTATTGTTGCCGGTTTCTTTATCGGTGTGGTGATTTACCTGATGGAAAGCGGCCACTCACGATTGGGAAGAGGGTTCGCCCGTATCTATATCAGTTTGTTTCGCGGCACGCCGGTTCTGGCTCAGGTTCTATTGTGTTTTTACCTGCCGGGAGAGTTGGGATTGTCAGTTCCCGGTTATCTGGCTGCGGTGTTGGCACTCACACTCAATACCGCAGCCTATCAATCACAAATCTTACGCAGTGGTTTTAATGCTATCCCGCCGGGGCAGTTAGAAGCCGCGGCAATGTGCGGATTAAGCCCGCGCCAGACCTTGTGGCATATCCAAATTCCACAAGTGTTGCGCCTGACCTTGCCATCACTGATTTCAGAGCTAATTGATGTGATTAAGGCCTCGGCAGTGGTATCGGTCATCGCCATCACCGATTTGATGCGGGTGGGGCAGCAGTTGGCATCGGCGACCTACCGCCCATTAGAGGTGTATATCGCGATTGCGTTGTCTTATCTGGTGCTGACCAGCTTGCTGGCACTGTTAGGCAATTATGTTGAACGGCGCTGGCATAAGGAGAGCCGATGAACGATTTCTTCCTTTATCTGCCGGACTTTGCTCGCGCATTGGGTGTCACGCTGGGTATTAGCATGAGTGCGGCGATCATTGGAGCTTTTGCCGGGTTTATCTTGCAGGCGGTGTGCCGTAATAGCCGTTGGTTGTTCTGGCCCTGGCGCACCTATGTGTGGCTGATTCGCGGCACACCTTATCTGGCGCAGCTAGCGGTGTTTTATTTCGGTTTACCCGCTATCGGCGTGACGCTAAGTGCGGTTGAGGCCACGGTGATATCGCTGGCCATTTACAGCTCTGCTTATTTTGGCGAAATCTTCCGCACCGCGTGGAAAAGCATCGGACACGGGCAGCTGGAAGCTGCGCAAGTACATGATATTTCAGCGTGGAAAAGTTTTTGGTATATCCAAACGCCGCAAGCTTTGCGCTTTAGTTTACCGCTACTGGGTAATCAGTTCATTTTGACCATTAAAGAGAGCGCCGTGGCATCGATTATCACGGTGCCGGAGTTGACCATGACCACTGGGCAGATAGTCGCCAATACCTACACCTATATTGTGCCTTATACCTTGTTGATCCTCAGTTATTGGCTGCTGGCACAAGGTGTCAGTGTTGGTGTGCGCTTACTCAGTCGTCAGGCCATAGAGGGATAATATGACGAGTCACGAACCCATTATTGAATTACGCCAGCTAGGCAAATCCTTTGCGGCTAATCGGGTGTTGGCAGGAATTAACTTGACGGTCAATGCCGGTGAAATTGTCACCTTAATTGGCCCCTCTGGTTCAGGGAAAACCACCGCGTTACGTTGCATGAATTTCCTCGAAGCCTATGACGAGGGTGAAGTCCTGATCAAAGGGCAATTACTGGGTTATAGCAGTGCAGGGCGTGAAGCAAAACACCGTGATAGCGCGGCGTTAATTGCTGAAGTGCGCCGCCCACTGGCAATGGTATTCCAGCAATTCAATTTGTGGCCGCACATGACGGTGCTGGAAAATGTTTGTGCACCCTTGATTCTGGGGAAAAAACTGTCACGCGATGAAGCACGCAAAAAAGCGGCCGCGGCATTGGCTCAGGTCGGGATGTCGGATAAGGCGCAAGCCCGCCCATCGCGATTATCCGGCGGGCAGCAGCAGCGGGTGGGCATTGCCAGAGCATTGGCTCTGGAGCCGGAGTTATTGTTACTTGATGAGCCGACTTCCGCCCTTGACCCAGAGCGGGTGGAGGAGGTGCTGGATGTGATTAAGGCACTGGCAAACAACGGCATGACCATGGTGATGGTGACACATGAAATGTCGTTCGCTGCGAAAATTTCGTCCCGCGTGGTGTTTATGGCTGACGGCTCAATTGTTGAAAGTGGTGCGCCCGCGACTTTATTCCGCCAACCGCAGACTGACCGGTTGAAATCATTTCTTGCACCGTGGTTTAAACGGCCACTGCAACTAGATGAACCGGAGGTCGGGCATGCTTAATCGCGCAGGTGTTCAGGTTGCCGGTCATATTAGCCAACAGCGCTTAATGGGTAAATTGGCGCAACTGGCCCGCTTTGGTGCGTTGGAGAACGGCGGTGTTAATCGACAAGCTTTATCCGCTGAAGAATTAGAAGCCAGAGCATGGCTCATTGACTGGGCCTATACATTAGGCTGCGAAGTGATGACTGATGACTGCGCAAACCTGTTTATTCGCCGCGCCGGCCGTGAAGATTTACCGCCGGTAGTGACGGGCAGCCATATTGATACTCAACCTTGCGGCGGCAATCTTGATGGTTGCTATGGCGTCATTGCCGGTATGGAGTGTTTGAGCGCTCTGGCGCAGGCCGGAGTCACTACTTTGCGCCCGATTGAAGTGGCGGTTTGGATGAACGAAGAGGGCAGCCGATTCTCTCCCGGAGCTATGGGGTCGAGTGTCTTTGTGCAACCGCAGCGTTTGACCAATTATCTGAATAATCAGGATGTACAGGGCGAGACCTTAGTGCAGGCGCTGACACGCTGCCATCAGCGTTTTCCACATTTACCACGTCGTGCCACCTTGCCCTTGGCGGCTTTTGTCGAATTGCATATCGAGCAGGGGCCGGTACTGGAACAAGCCAATCAGCCGTTAGCACTAGTGCAAGGTATCCAGGGCGTGCGTTGGTATCAGGTCACCTGTCTGGGGCAATCGGCCCATGCGGGCACCACGCCGATGGCGGATCGCCAGGATGCGATGTCACTGGCCCGCCAGACAGTTCAGCAGTTGGAACAACGAGCCACCGCACTGCCAGCAGATGAATTACGCCTGACTTTTGGCCGCTGGGAGATTGAGCCAAATGCCATTAATACCATTGCCGGTCGTGCCACCTTCACCCTCGATTTCCGCCATGCCAGTCCTATGGTATTAGCGCAGTTCGATGATTGGATGCAGCAGATAGCTGCGGATAACGTGGTAGTCGAGTGCGTATTCAGTCATGCACCGGTGGCCTTCAATACACAGCTATTGGCACAACAATATGCTTGCACCCTGGCATTAGAGATAGAAACCGCGACGCTGACTTCCGGTGCATTTCACGATGCGATGCATCTGGCCAGTCATTGCCCGACCAGTATGTTTTTCGTTCCCAGCCATAACGGCATCAGTCATAACCCGGCTGAATATACAGACCCTCAGTATCTGTACCTCGGCGCGAAGGCTTTAGCCTGTTGCCTGACAGAACTGGCAAATCAACCCATAGGAGTTACCCATGAGCACCCACACTTATCCTGCTTGCTGTGAAAAAGACAACGGTAGCGCGCTGGGCACTAATGCCACGTTATCCTCGCCCATTTCTATTGATGGGACGCCGGTGATTGGCGAAGTGTATACCGTTCCTGCCCGCTGTGGCCGGGCGGTGCGCTTAAAAAAAGGGCAGGTTATCCGCATTATCAACACTCCCGGCAGTCAGGTGTGTGACACCTGGTTATTTAATAGCGCCGATCTGAGTGAGTTCTCATCAATGGAACACACTCGTGCATTTATTGATAAAATCATTCCTCAGCCGGGAGATGCACTGGTCACCAATCAGCGCCGTATCATCGGCACATTGCTAACTGATACTTCACCCGGTGTGCATGACACGTTGATTGCGGCTTGTGACCTTTATCGCTATAGCAACATGGGGATCACTGAATACCACGACAGTTGTGCCGATAATATGCGTTTAGCGTTGAATGCGATCGGGCTGCGCGCGCGCGAAGTGCCACAACCCTTGAACCTGTGGATGAATACGCCCGTCAATCCGGATTACACCATTTCCTGGTTACCGACGGTGAGCAAAGCGGGTGATTATGTTGAGATTCGTGCCGAGCTGGAATGCATTGTTGTGATGTCTGCTTGCCCGCAAGACATTGTGCCAATCAATGGCTGTAACCCACAGGATGTGCATTTTAGCGTCGCTGAATAAGGGTGCATTGCGTTCTGTATTGATAACGTTGCCCGGCAAGGATACGCCGGGTGTTTGAGTTTCTTTGAGCAGCAGACATCAACTTATGAAAAAAAACGGCGATAACGGCGGTTTTGTTTTATCTGATTTAGGGATGCGTTTACGTCATGCCCGTGTGGCGCAGGACATCACGTTAAAGCAGCTAGCGCTCAAGGTGGGATGCTCAGAGAGTTTATTGTCGAAACTGGAAAATGAGGTAGCGTCGCCCTCGCTGGCTATGTTGCACCGGCTCGCCAGCGCTTTGGAAACTAATATTTCGGATTTGATGGCCGAAAGTTGGGTGGCAGACTCACCGGTGTTGAAACCGGAGCAGCGGATCCGTAAACGGTTTGTGCACCGTAATAAGAAAGGTGGCATTGCGCTGGAAAATCTGACGCATCACCACAAAGGTGGGTTGTTGCAGGGAAACATTCATATCATTGAGCCGGGTGTCGCCAGTGATGGGCAGATAGAACACCACGGTGAGGAGATGGGATACGTGCTGGAAGGGGAAATTGCCCTGTATTTGGGTGAAGAAACCTATACCCTCAGCGTGGGTGATTCCTTTTATTTTCCCAGTAATGTGCCCCATGGTTATCGCAATATTGGTGAATCAGTCGCGAAGGTGCTGTGGGTGAATACCCCGGTGACCTTCTGATTTTATGCCGAGGGAGATGTTGGGTTGCTATCTGGCTGATATAAAATCTGTCAGCAGATCATTTCCTTCTGGCTGTTTTTATATTTATGATATTTTATCTATTTTAAACCCAGTGTTTTACCTTATTTATTAATGTTGGCATTAAGTGGAGTCTAATGCTGCTATTTTAAATAATGTTATGGATGAAAAATGAAAATTGGTGACTTTGGGTTTCCTGTTTATCAAAAGACTGATTCAGCGGATAAAGTTAATCAGATGGTTAAAAGTGAACCCTATATTACTGGCCATCCTGATGATTTAATTGAGAATTATAATGGTGAATTAGACTTTCCAGACTCTGAATCATCAAAGATTGTTTGCCGTCACCTGGCAGCACAATATGCTCTCGATGTACTTAGTAATGAGGAGCGCGGTAAAGTCAAAATGAAAGACTACTCTAATGAAGAGAGTATATGTGGCCATGTGTCAAAGGATACGGAACGGTACTTTCATGATGTTTTTTCTAAATCTCAAACAGTTTATCTAATTAATAATAATGATTTTGGTTCTGCATTAATTGATAATTTTCAAGTCATGGAACGTAATGGAGAGACTCACCGCGCATTACTTCTTTCAACTCATCACCATGTTATGGCTGTGCGCCTGAATATTAAAGAGACCTCCAAGAGGTACTATGTAATAAATTTCTATGATCCCAATGTCACTGACCATACCTTACGTTGTAAGGTGGATGATTTAGCCTTATTAAAAAGCCATACATTAGAAAGTTATATTAATATAGGTTATTATTACATATATTATAATAACAATGATGATTATAAAATAATGCAACTCTATGTGTGTGAAAACCCTGGCATTCTTTCTGAAAGAACAATAAATAACGAAAGAAAGTTGACACCGTTAAAGGGGACTGAGCCCCCATCCCTTTCTTCTTATCTGTTATGTAAGCTATTACAGAATAGATATTTTATAGAGGTAGAAAAGAGAATTAATGAAATGATATCTCAACCTCTAATGTCGTCAGACGATATTTATCATCTATTGAAATACTGTGATCCGTTATTTGGTCCTCCGCTTTTTTTTGCATTAACACAGGATCAGTTTTTGATGGTGGCTGTTTTAGGAAAGTTAATCAAATTATTGCCTGAGGAGCAGCGCAAGGCACTATTAGACACAACAAATAGCCAAGGTGCTCCAGGTCTGTTTATCGCCCTTAAGGAGGGGAATGTCCGTAGCATAGCAGCATATGGCAAGTTACTCGATTTGATAACTGATGATGACCGTGCAGAACTGTTGGATATAGATAGTGTGACAGAGCAGCACTATTTTTTTCTAATATTAAAGCATGGAAATATGAACACGTTCGCTGCGTCTGTTGAATTAATGAAACATTTATCAGCGTCTGAAACGGAAAAATTTATGGCTGTCAAAGATAAGAACGGAACGCAGTTGTTATCACTTTATGCGCAACGTTATATAAGAGAAGTCGAATAATAAAAACGCCGCCACTTAATATTAACCAGCGGCATTTTGTTATTACAGTGAGTTAGCTTCTATTACCCCGCGCCGCAATAATTGCGTCGGCAACATTACGTGGTGCTTCAGCGTAATGCTTGAATTCCATGGTATAAGTCGCACGACCTTGTGACATGGAACGCAATACTGTGGAGTAGCCGAACATTTCGGATAACGGCACTTCGGCACGGATAATTTTCCCGCCACCGATCATCTCTTCCATCCCTTGCACCAGGCCACGACGAGAGGAAAGGTCGCCCATTACATTACCGGCATACTCTTCCGGTGTTTCGACCTCGACACTCATCACTGGCTCCAGAATTACCGGTGAGGCGAGTTTGGCGGCTTCTTTGAAACCGAAGATGGCGGCCATTTTAAACGCCAATTCTGATGAATCGACTTCGTGATAGGAACCGAACGTCAGAGTGACCTTCACATCCACCACCGGATAACCGGCCAAAACCCCGGTATTGGTGGCTTCGATCACACCTTTTTCGACCGCTCCGATAAACTCACGCGGCACCACACCGCCTTTAGTGGCATCGACAAAAGCAACACCGCTACCCGGCTCCTGGGGTTCGAGGGTAAAGACCACGTGGCCATATTGCCCTTTACCACCAGACTGACGGACAAATTTACCGTCTACATCGGTCACTGTCTTACGTACTGTTTCGCGGTAAGTCACCTGCGGTTTGCCGATATTGGCTTCCACACCGAACTCACGTTTCATGCGGTCAACAATGATTTCCAGATGCAGCTCACCCATACCGGAGATAATAGTCTGGCCAGACTCTTCATCAGTACGGATACGGAATGACGGATCCTCTGATGCCAGCCGTTGCAGTGCGATACCCATTTTCTCCTGATCCGCCTTGGTCTTCGGCTCAATGGCTTGTGAAATAACCGGTTCAGGGAATTCCATGCGCACCAGCGTAATCACTGCATCCGGGTCGCACAGGGTTTCCCCAGTGGTCACATCCTTCAACCCCACACAAGCCGCGATATCACCAGCACGGATTTCATCCACTTCAATCCGATTATTGGCATGCATCTGAACAATACGGCCAATACGCTCTTTCTTACCGCGAATTGGGTTGTAAACACTGTCACCTTTGCTCAGCACGCCGGAATAGACGCGCACGAAAGTCAGCTGACCGACATACGGGTCAGTCATTAATTTGAACGCCAGCGCCGAGAATTTTTCGTTATCATCGGCTTTACGGCTGACTTCATTTCCGTCTTCATCGGTGCCGCTGACCGGCGGAATATCCACGGGTGATGGCATCAATTCAACCACCGCATCCAACATGCGCTGCACACCTTTGTTCTTAAAGGCGCTGCCGCACAACATGGGCTGGATTTCACCGGCAATGGTCCGAATACGCAGACCTTGGGTGATTTCATCCACCGTAAGGTCACCGGTTTCCAGATATTCTGTCATCAGCGCTTCAGAGGCTTCAGCCGCCTCGGAGACCATTCTCTCGCGCCACTCATTGGCTGTCGCCAGCAAGTTTTCCGGAATTGGCTCATAGCTAAATGTCATGCCTTGAGACTCTTCATCCCAGATAATGGCGCGCATAAGTCGTAAATCCACCACACCAGTAAAGTGTTCTTCACTGCCGATCGGAATCACAATGGGCACTGGATTAGCTTTCAGACGATCAATCATCATCTGGCGTACGCGGAAAAAATCAGCGCCGGGGCGGTCCATTTTATTAACGAATGCCAGACGTGGAACCCGGTATTTATTGGCCTGCCGCCAGACGGTTTCGGATTGTGGCTGCACACCACCGACCGCGTCATACACCATGACCGCACCATCAAGTACCCGCATAGAACGTTCCACCTCAATGGTGAAATCCACGTGCCCAGGGGTGTCGATAATATTGATACGGTGCTCGGGTAAGGTTCTGTCCATACCTTTCCAAAAGCAGGTCACGGCAGCCGATGTAATGGTAATGCCACGTTCCTGCTCCTGCGCCATCCAGTCAGTTGTCGCGCCACCATCATGCACTTCACCCAGCTTATGACTGACGCCGGTGTAGAACAAAATGCGCTCGGTAGTGGTCGTTTTACCAGCGTCGATGTGGGCGGAGATACCGATGTTGCGATAGCGCTCGATAGGAGTTTTACGTGCCATATTAAGTCCTTAAATGATAATGGCAATTTCGGGGTGGGCGGTTTGATGCCCTACCGGGAAGTTGTTGGTTTAAGTTCAGCATTGCTGCTAATGATCATGTGATCGCCACTAGTATAGTTCCATTGTTCGAATATACACGTACAATTTAATTATTTGTTCTGAAAATATGCAATAATAGCGAGGAGCGATGACTGAGGATGCTTCCATCATTGCGCTAGAATTATTAGTAGGGTCAAAATGGAGTATAGGCTATATTGCCGCCCGCTAAGGGCCGTTTGATTTGGCCGAACCCGGTAGTTTGGTGGGGAATTTCCCTGCTGACTGTCACTTATTAATAGGAACACTATGATTGCAAATCACCCTGAGCGTGAGCAGATACGTTTGGAAAATGTGCTGACGGCTTTAGGTAATCCGCTGCGGTTGGCTGTGGTACGCAGACTGGCAGCAGGGGGCGAACATGCATGTGGCACTTTGGTGCACGGGCTATCTAAATCGACCTTAACCCATCATTGGCGAGTACTGCGTGAAAGTGGTGTTATATGGCAACGACCATGCGGGCGTGAAAGTTTGTTATCACTGCGACGTGATGATATTGATGCCCGATTCCCCGGCTTGTTGGATGTGCTACTAAGTGCAGTCGAGAATGATGCGACCACGGATGAGTCAACGGCAAAACATCTGCCGGGGGAGTGAGTTGAGGGCGGCGATATATTTCCCGCCCTCACTCAGAAGGTTAAATCTCTTGGGCGTGAGCTAAAACAAAATCTTCAGCTGCTTTTGACCACAACCCGTCAGTTTTACGCAAAATAGCCTGTAGTTCTTGTAATAACGGCGAATCTTGCTGGTGGCTCATCAGTTCACTCAATGATGTCAGCGGCATATTTTTGCCGGTGTAAACCAACTTCTTGCCTCCGATAATTTGCGGTAAATTCAATGTGGTTTCTGCTGCGTCATTTAGCCCAAGAATATGAGATACCACTTTCCCTGCATTCACTTTCTTCGCTTCAATTAACTTTACTGCTTCTCTCATGTCGTCGGTATTGCCACCCGAGGTACCAACATAATGGGTAAAGGAATAATGGATGTCGTAGAAATTAACCGATGCCATAAAATTCTTATCCTGTGGGCCGGCAAAGAAATTAAAGCAGCCATCGGGTGCTAATAGGCTTGAAGCTAATGTGACCAATTCAGCTGAAGGGACGAACACAAAGATATCGTCATAACCTTTACCCTCGGTCAGGGCCATTAAACGTTCAAACTGATCATCAGTTTGTTTAGTATTGAGATAATGCACTTGCGTCTGTGGTTCACTCGGATACAAGCGGGCGGCATAATCCAGCTTTTGCTGGTGGCGATCGGTAACAACCAATAATTGCGGATTAATTGGCCCATGCAGTGCGTAATCAATGGCTAATAATCCCATCGGGCCGGTACCGCCAAGAATCAACACATTACCACCAGGCTTGATTCCCATTTTATGCTGATAAGTGCCGGGAACCAGATGGTAATTGGCATTAAATGCACCGATAACACAAGAAAGCGGCTCGACCAATGAACCCTCAAAATAACTTTCACCTTCATATGGCAGCAAGCAATCTTGTTCCATCACTTCATTGGGAATAACCACATGGGTGGCCTCACCTCCAACATAGGGGAAAGAATATCCGGGGCAATCTGGGCGGTCGGGTAATTGCAAATTAGCCTGAATCACATAACGGCTGCCGGGTTTGAATTTATGCTGCCATTTCTTACCGACTTGCAGAATATCACCGCAAAATTCATGACCAATAATAATGGGATTTTCTGCCACATTATCCGGTACTTTTTTATGGTCAGCGCCCAAATTGGCTTCTTTCCACGAAGAGAGGCAAATACTGTCGGTTACCACTGTTGCCAGAATTTCATCGTCGCCTATTTCTGGTAAATCAAAGCTTTCCAGACGTAGGTCATTTTTACCATATAAACGCAGTGCTTTAGTTTTCATGTGGAACCACCTCAATTATTTTTCGAATATAAAACTTCAAGTCGAATAAAAAACTTTAAGTCGAATAAAAAAACTCCCCGGCATTAATTAGGAAAGAATGCCAAGCCATGAGCCTACAATTCCGAGGCCAAACAGGGAGAAGATGAGCCAGATAGGGTTAATTTTGCGTTTGAGCAAACGCATCATTAATAGAGTAAGACCCAGTGCCAATAAACCTGGGCACAGCTGATCGAGAATATTTTGTACGGTCATGGTGACTGTTGTGCCGTCGTGGCCCGGTGTTTTCGATATCACCAGCGGCACATTGATACTGGTCCATTTGGTGACCAATACCCCCATAATAAACAAGCCCAGAATCGAGGCACCTTCGGTCAGTTTTTGCAGTACATTTCCGCCAAGGTCTTTGACAATGTTGATACCCTTGGTAAAACCGTATTGCAGGCCGAACCATTTCAGGGCCAGGCGCACTGAGTTGAAGGACAAGAAGAAGAGAATTGGCCCTAGCACATTGCCGTTCAGTGCCAGCGAGGCTCCCAAGGCGGCAGTGATGGGGCGTAAAGTGCCCCAAATCAGTGGGTCACCGACCCCGGCCAGCGGCCCCATCAGCCCAACTTTCAAGCTATTGATCGCACCCTCATCAATGTCAGCGCCATTGGCTCGTGCTTCTTCCATGGCGGCGGTGACGCCGATCACTGGCCCGCAGACCGCCGGTGTGGTGTTGAAGAACACTAAGTGGCGTTTCAATGCGGCAATTTGGTCTTCTTTTAGCGGATACAAACGCTTGATTGCGGGTACCATGTCATAGCAGAAACCCAAGCCATGAATACGTTCATAGTTAAAAGAGGCCTGTTGCAAGTTGCTGCGTAAAAACATTTTAAACAGATCAGACCGGGTTAATCGTTTGTTTAATGTGGTCATGTCGGCGTCTCCTAATCTTCTAATTCATCAAGTTTGGCTTGGCTGGCTTGCGCTACAGGCGCTGCCGGTTTCTGATAAAGCGGGTTTAACTGGATATACAGCAAGGCAATGATCAGACCGATACCGCCGAACGCGAGCAGGCTGAATCCGAGGTAACCGCCGACAATAAAACCGAGGAAGAAGAAGGGCATAAGGTATTTCACACCCATCATGTTGAGCACCATGGCGTAACCGACGACGACGATAAACCCGCCGGCAATTTGCAACCCATGAGTCACTACAGTTGGAATTGCATTAAGCATATGGCTAACGGTATCGGCACTCACAAAGATAGAGACGATTAAGACCGGAATGGCGACCCGCATGGCCTGAACCAGCAATGCCGACACATGCATAAAATCAATCATAGCGAAATTGGCTTTTTCAGCAGCCCGATCGGCGGCGTGTTGGAACGCCACGGTGATGGTCCGGGCAAAGACAGTCAGTACCTGACCTGCTGCGGCTACCGGCAGGGCAATAGCGATCCCGGTGGCAATATTCTGATGGCCGACAA
Organism: Yersinia sp. 22-579; assembly: GCF_030433455.1. Classification (NCBI taxonomy): domain Bacteria; kingdom Pseudomonadati; phylum Pseudomonadota; class Gammaproteobacteria; order Enterobacterales; family Yersiniaceae; genus Yersinia; species Yersinia sp. 22-579. The sequence goes on from NZ_JAUJTZ010000003.1 coordinate 318,345, forward strand.
TGACCAGAATGGTTGAGATAATACTGGCGAGCGCGGAGTCTGGGGATTGCGCAGCACCGACGTTCATCCAACCAAGGGCAATTAACTCCAGTGTCCCGCCGAGGATAACGCCGGTGGTCATATCACCCAGAATCAGTCCGGTAATGGTGCAGGCAATTAATGGTCGGTGAGTTTGGAATTCATCCAACACGCTACCGATACCGGCAATGCATGAGAAAATAAAAATTAAGATTATTTGTAGTAAGCTTATTTCCATGGTGGACCCCTTTGGACAATACACTCCCATGGCTACATAGCCGTGGGTTATAACTAAATAGTTGTATTGACCAGGTTAAGTAATCGGATTTAAATGTTTAATAAAACCTGGGTTATTACTTATATTTCAAGTGAAGCGTCGTTATTTAGACTCCAGCTCGCGTAATTTTTTAATCACATCCACATCAGGATCGGAAGTGACTACCCGTAAATCTAAATGAACACCGCGCTCTGCTAATGCATAAAAAGCGTTAATGTCATTTTGATCAACTGATACCGCTTTGGTTAATTGTGTTTTCCCATGTTTAAATGCCATGCCGCCAATGTTAATAACATCAATTTTTACGCCCTGATCCACCAATCGTAAAACATCTGTTGGATTGGTAAATAAATAAAATACAGTGTCATTGATATAATTTGGGTTGTGATAAACCGCTACCGCCTTTTCAATATTAACGACATTCACCTTTATTCCCGGCGGTGCTGCCTGTTTTAATAATGTTTTCCGAATTTCATCGTTATAAACGTCGTCACTACAAATAATAATACGTCCAGCTTTAGCTTCTTTGGCCCAAACCGTGGTGACCTGACCATGAATCAGCCGGTCGTCAATTCTTGCCAGATTGATTTTCATATAAAGTCAGCCTCTTCTTCTTCGTTATTTTGTTGGTGACGGAATGACTGCACGCACTGTGTGCCAATGTCGAGTAAATAGTCTGTCAGCTCTTCAGCCGCCATCACTTGCTGGTTATCGGCAATCTCTAGTGCTAATGGTAGAGATAATCCACTGATGACCTGAATACGACTATCACTGAATGCCAGGCGCGCGGCGGCGTTATAAGGGCTGCCACCTTGCAAATCGACGGCAATTAGCCAGGAGTCATGTTGATTCTTTGCCATGACATCCTGCATTTTATTTACTAAATTTTCGGCATTCTCACCTCGGTTAAACAGCAGCGGGGTAATATTCTGTGTTTCGCCATATACCATATTGACGGAATTGAGCATTGAAACCGCTAAGTCACCGTGAGCACAAAAAATGACGTTAACCATTATGCCTCCTGTTAGCCTGAATTTGGACAATACTCAGCCACACACGCAATCGCGTCATTTATAATGTTGTGGTGAGCTATTTGGGGAAATGCTTCCCCATATTTATAATTTATACTGTGAGTGCCAGGATCTCCTCGGCAGTTTCTTTGGTGGTTACCAAACTATTAATATATTTTCCTTTAATAGCGCCGATGATCCCGCTGATTTTTTCATGGGAGTGCGCAATCCCAATGGAATAACGCGCTTTTTTAATTTTGTCTAATTGAATGGTAATGGTTTTATCCGAAATATAAGTTTCTACCGGATTACCTTGTAAATCATAAAAGCGTGAGCAGATATCACCGGCAACCTGTCGGTCATTAAAGTGATCAATTACATCGCTGCCATAAAAGGCGCGCCAGGTAGAATTGCCAGAAATATTAGGTGAACCAATACCAAATATAGCGATATCCAGCCGCTGCCAATAATCTGCAATAGCCTGATAATGCTGAGACTGCACGATTCCATCGCGAATAACACTCTCTTCCAGAATCGCCGGAAAATCGATCAGCAATGACTCACCTTTTAATTTCATCGCGGCGCTGTAGACCAGCGTATTCACATGAAAGCGGCTTTCCAATTTACCGGAAGGGCCACCGACCATTGGAATACAAGTTAATTGGCGCGATACCGGCGAGGTATCCATTTGCTCAACCAGTGTGGCAATAGCACTGCCCCAGGAGAAGCCCAGAATATCGCCATTTTCAATAATTCGGTTTAGCAGTGCGCTACACTGTTTTGCCATCAGGATCAGTTGTTGTTCTGGTGATTGGTCTTGCTCGGACGAAACGACAATTGCCTCGCGTAATTTAAAGCGCGATTTCAACTGCTGTTCCAACAACAAATTTTCGTTATAGTTGTAGTTGATTGAAATAGTGACAATGCCTTGTTCGCGCACTCTCTTAAGCATGCGGCTGATGCTGGTGCGATAGATTCCCAGCGCCCGCGCTATCTCAGCTTGCGTGAAATTTTGCTCGTAATACATTTGTGCAATTTTCACCATCAGGCGTAGATCATCGCTCTTTTCCATTTCAGCCTCTTGCACATTTGTGCAAATGTCATTAAGTTATCTATGACCTGATATAATCACTTTCTATTTTTTAAGTCAAAAGCACAAAATAACGCCCCTCTCTGAAATTGCACAATAATTCCCTAATACAATCGATGAAATTAATTTCTGATATCGCACAAGTGTGCAAATATCTTTAATTGTTTGATTTATATATATTAAATAGAAAAGTGATTTTTGTGTTAGACTACTTTATTCCGGACAAATTTTGGATTCTGATCACATTTTTATTTTGCGTGACATGATGGCTTTTGCACATATGTGCAAAATGGCGGTGCAACTGAACAACTCCCGGCCATATTTAGCCGAGAGTTGTCAGGGGAAGGGGCTTACTTCAGCAGTGGTTTGTAGTGATGGGGTTGGCGCATGGCGACCAAATCTTTACGGCGTACCACATTGGTTGGATAAGGGCTGCCCGCGAGAGAGCGGGTATCAATGGTTTGTGTGACTGTTTGTGTTTCTTGCCAAAGTAGCCGCTCATAGCGTGGGAAAGTAAAAGTTTCCGGCCCGAATATGCCGCTATATCCTCCGTGCTCGTTGCTGTCATCTATAGCATTGGCAAAGGCCAGATAAAGGTTATTTTCCCCGGCGCGGGTTCTGAATAAGTGCCAGTGCAACGGGTCGGCTCCGGTCGGAATCGGGTAACTTTGTACCACAGTGCTGCCCTGATGCGCGGCGGTAAAACCGGCAGGCAGGGCGGCGGAACAGGCGATAATATCGCATCCCATTAGGGCTAAAATGCGTGCTGATTCGGGCAATAATGCATCATGACCTAGCAACAATCCGATTCTACCGAGCACCGTATCAAATACACGCCAGTGCTCTCCCGCGCTGGCCCATTGTTGCTGTGCCTGAGAAAGATGTATTTGCCGGTAAGTGCCGATGACCCCCTCCGGGCCAAATAGCATCTGCGTGTTGTAATATTTATCCTGTTGTTTTTCCGCCATTCCCACTACCAGATAGACCCGCAATGTCATGGCGAGGCGGACCAGAGCCTGCACGGCGGGGCTATCTTTGGTTTGAGCATGAGCCGCACCTGCGAGATAACCCGTCAGGGCTAACTCTGGGAACACAATAAGCTCACTGCCTTGTTGTAAAACAGCTTCCTCTGTCATGGCGATTATCGTCGCCAGATTATCCTCCACCTGTGCAGTTGAGCAGAACTGCGCCACTGTGATGCGGCTCTGTTTACCTGGTGGTAAAGGTTGTTGCCCATAAAGACCAAAGAAATCCTGTGGGTTCCACAAAAAACTGTCGCTTAATAGCGAGTGATAATAGTCAGGGCGGCGTTGATCAAACACTAATTCGCCCAACACCCGGCGCTGACGGCTGCGGTTGATATCAATTTCGGCATAAGCAATCCCGTCGCCGTTATCGAGCACCGCGGCGATGTTGCCATCGGGCTCAATGATGCAACTACCACCGCTAAATTGGACACCGCGCTCTAATCCCCAACGGTTGCTCTCCAGTAAATAACAGCCATTTTCCATTGCCCGGCTGATCCAGTATGGGGCCGGAGTGCGCTCCGCCAGCCAGTTACTGATATGACAAATTACGTCAACGCCATCCAGCGCTAACAAACGGGCGGTCTCAGGGAAATGAATATCCATACACACCAGCATGCCAATACGCCCCAGTGGGGTATCAAATACTTGATGCCCAACATCCCCTGCCGCAGCCCACTTGGGTTCTGAAATATAAGGGTGACTTTTACGATGACAGCCAATTACCCCCTGCGGCCCGATTAATACCGCACTGTTGTAATACAGCGCTGTTTGCGGGTCCACTTCGGGCATACCTAATACGATATAACACTGATAACGCTGAGCTAATTCAGTGAAGCGAGCGGTGCTCTCACCAGGAACCGTTTCGACCATCGGTGCAATTTCTTGTCTGTCAAACCAACAGTAGCCAGTGGTTGCCATTTCTGGCGTGGTAATCAGACGCGCACCTTTCTGTGCCGCTTGTTCTACCAATACCAGTAACTGACGTAGATTCGCTTCTTTAGCAAACATTAAGGGCTCAAACTGAATAGCGGCGGCAAGATAAGGGGCTATCGACATGATTATCCTCATAAATAATGAATACTATGTTCGGGGAACTCCAGGTGATTAATACTCAGTTCTTGCGGCTATTGGCTACCCCTGGGGTGGTCCAGGAGAAAATATCATTAGCCTGAATCAGCGCACATGAGATCTCTTCGACAGTGATGCGCTTGTCCATAGCTTGATGGCGCAGGATCTCGTAAGCCTGTTCTTCACCAATGCTGTGCATTCGCATCAGGATAGCTTTGGCTTCACTCACCTGGCGGATGCCCAGCACTTTTTTTTCCAGCCGCTCGATACGATCACTCATCTGCCGCTGCTGCTGAGCATGGTGTAAAGCAAATACCATGGCCGAGAGTAAACCAGAGGCGCGAATCGGGGTGGTTATCGTGGTGCCAGCACCCATGTTGAGAGCTTGATCAATAAACGTCGGGTTTTCATAGGCGATAACCGCAATCAGAGCGTGTTTGCCAGGGTCGAGCCACGACACATCTGGCTCTGGTTTATCTGACTGTAATGCATAGAAAATCAGGTCAGTATCGGCAGGTAGTTGCTCGGGGATCGGCCAGAAGGCCTGCACCTTAAACCCCATTCGGCGCAGATGATTGGTGAGTGTTTCGCCATCTTCGTCATCGGGATGTAGCACCACACAGCGGATCCCGCGGCTAAGTAATAGGGCTGTTGCACTGATTCTGTTGTCACTAGGTCGCATGTGGGTACCCCACTGTCGTGAGCTTCGTGACCCAATCGCCCTGAATCTGGTTAGTCATATAGGGGTCGGGTTCGACGATGCGGCGAGATTCCTGCACGATAGTAAATTGCCCACTTTCATTTGCCATACCAATTCGCGGATACAGCCCGGTATGTTGATTCAGTGGATCAATACGAATGCGGCCTTGCGGTGCATCGAATTGGCTGCCGCGCAGTGCCGCAGAAAGCGGGTAAATATGGTCACTGCCACACTCGGCCATCGCTTTGGCAAACAGATGTACCTGGCTGTAAGTGGCTTCCCAATTCATGTCGGTGGTGAGTTCCCGCCCGAATTGTTGATGAAATTGTTTGAGTGCCGCTTGATTGGCTTTGGTGTCGATGCTTTGGAAGTAGGGGGCTGAGCTGAAATGACCTTGTGCCATTTCTGCCCCCATAATGGCAATCTCAGTTTCTGATGTATTCAGGCTGCCAATAGGCATACGGCCCGGATCCAGCCCTGCGGCCTGATAAGCTTGATACAAGAAAGGGACAGTCTGCCCGACCACGGTACTGAAGATGAAATCCGGCTGTTTTTTGGTTATCTCTTCAATAATGGGCAGGAAAGCCTCATAAGGTGCATTCAGATCAAGATAGCGCTCGCCAATCACTGCACCATCATGGCGTTGCAGAATCAACTCCTGCATATTGCGGTTACATTCGTAGGGATAGATATAGCGCGAACCAATCAAATAGACTCGCGCGCCAAACTGGCCGGTCAGATAGTCTGCCAATTGCACGCAGTTCTGATTAGGAGCGGCTCCGCCATAGAAAATATTGTCAGAAAACTCAAAACCTTCATACAGTTGTGAATAGAACAGCAACCGCCGATATTTTTCTACCACCGGTGACATGGCTTTGCGACTACTGGAGGTGTAGCCGCCAAAAATCACATTAACCTCATGCTCGACGATCAATTTCTCGGCCAGCGTTCGGAACAATGCATCATCAGATTGTGGATCAAAATGTATAGCATTCAACAACCTGCCGTTGATGCCGCCGTTTTGGTTAATTTCAGCAATGGCTTGCGTCGCCCCGCGCCATTGCGACAGTTCTTGAGCTGCTGTTACACCGCTGAAGGAGTACAGTAAGCCAATATTGACCGGGGTATCTGAACCCATATGCACCTGCTTACACTATTAAAAGGATGATTGTGCGAATGCTCATAACCCCAGGCGTATACCGGGGGAAGGGATTATTGCGCTAACAGTTCTTTATTCAGCATCGCGCCGACGGTGTATTTTGGGTCAACCATATTACCCAGCCGCACTTTGCCGCATTGACTCAGCAGCATGTAGGCATCCCATTGTTCAAAGCCAAAATCGGCCACCAACCAGTAAATTAAGTCACGATAAGCAATACGCGTCGCATCTTCTAATGGGCGGGCACTGCCGATACTCATGATGGTTTCTGCGTTTTCCATGCGCGGCCAAGAGAGTTGCCAGTTTTTAATCAGATCCACTTTGATGGTGGTGATTGAGGCAAACTCCACTGCGGTACCGCAAATCTCGCCATCCCCCTGGCAGGCATGAGCATCACCAATAAACAGCCGGCCGCCGGGGGCACGAACTGGCAGATAGGTAATGCTGCCTGGCCCGATATCCGGTACATCCATATTCCCGCCGTGATTATCCGGCGTCAGAGAATTGATTGAGTCAATTTCAGGCGACACACTCAGGGTGCCGATATGTGGCTTATAGGGCAGGGTATGGCGCTCGCTCCAGTAGACCTTTTCACTATCGAGCTTAATCATGCGCACTTTTTCTGGCAGCGGATCATTGAGCATGGCGGTCAAATCTGTGCCGGTCAGCCCACCAAAATGCGGGATCATGGCGCAAATACCGTGCGGATTCACACCACGCGGCAACATGGACTCGATATAGACCGCAATCACATCGCCTTTCTCGGCACCATTGACCATGATCGGGCCATTCTGTGGATTGAGAAAAGGCATTTTGAGCAGTTGGCTCGGAATATCTTGCTCCGAGCTGATCGCGCCTTCAAAAGCATCTCGTGTATCCACAATCACCCGGTCGCCCGGTTCAATGGTCAATACTGGCGTCGAGTAGGGGCCAATGGTGTAGTGAAACTCTTTTTGCATCTCTTCTGTCAAATGATGGGTCACCGGTTTACGTCCTGCACCGACACCACGCTTGACCATGATTGATTCTTCCAGCCATTTCATTAGCAATTCTCCACGTAATAAGGGCACCCGGTTACAAAGCCAGATGGCGACGCATTAAAAGATCATCAGAAAGTTGTTGTTGTGAAAGAGTTTCCACTACCTGGCCTTTATCCATCACCGCACAACGTTGTGCGGCCCGCTGGATCATGGCGATATCCTGTTCAACCAGAATCACCGCGACATGAAGTTCGCGAGCAATACGCACCAAGGTATCGGCAATAATATTGACGATAGAGGGTTGAACACCTTCAGAAGGTTCATCCAGTAGTAATACTTTTGGCGAGCCAACCAAGGCTCTGGCGATAGCCAACTGTTGCTGTTCGCCGCCACTCATGGTGCCGGCTTTTTGTTTGAGTCTTTGGCGCAAGATCGGGAAGTAATCCAGTACCCGTTCAAGTAAGTCTTTGGCAAACTCCCGGTGTTCGCGAACAAATTGCATCCCAACTTGCAGGTTCTCCGCCACTGTCAAGCCAGCGAATACCTCTCGTCCTTGTGGGACGTAACCAATCCCCAGTCGTGCGCGGCGCTGCGGGGAGGCTTGGGTGATATCAATTTCGCCCAACAAAATATGGCCTTGTTTCGCCGGAACTGCGCCAATCAAGGTACGCATTAAGGTGGTTTTCCCCACCCCATTGCGGCCAATCAACCCCAATACTTCTGCCGCGTGCAGTTGCAGAGTGACGCCATTAAGCACTTGTCCACCGCCATATCCCCCGGTTAGCCCTGCTATTTGTAAAACCACGTTATTCATACTGCTTTCCCCAAATAGATATCTGCTACATCCTCACGCGCCAGCACCTCGGCGGCATTACCGTCGGCAAAAACTTGCCCGCCGTGGAGGACAGTGACCTGCGAGGCAATTTGCCGCACGAATGTCATGTCGTGTTCCACCACCATCAATGTCAGACCATCAGCTTGCATCTGCTTGATAAGCTCACCGGTGAGATAAGTTTCATCGATAGATAAACCTGCTACCGGTTCATCGAGCATTAACAGCGTGGGTTGTAGCGACACTGCCATAGCAATTTCCAGCCACTGTTTCTTGCCGTGGGATAAGTTTCCTGCCAACTGGTGATATTCGGCGCTGAGCTTAAAACGCTCTAATAGTTCATCGACGCTGACGGCTTGCGAGCTAACCTCTGGGCGTAAATGACTGAGTGACAACTGCAAATGCTGCTCGACGGTCAGTTCAGGGAAAATGCCGGGAATCTGAAACTTAATACTCATGCCCATGCGGATACGTTGGAAGGGGGCTAAAGTATTCAGCCGCCGATTGAAGAAGCGGATATCCCCCTCGCTTGGCGTATGTTCGCCAGTCAGTAATTTGAAAAAGGTACTTTTACCCGCACCGTTCGGGCCAATGACGCAACGCACTTCACCGCGACGGATTTGCAAATCAACTTGATTGATAACCTGAATACCGCCAAAGCGCTTGCTCAGCCCACGGGTTTCGAGGATCAGATCTTGAGCTGTCTGATTCATAGCGATTCCCCTTTTTTCGACCAGCGAGTGATTCTTTCTGCCAGCCAAGGCAATAAGCCATTCGGGGCGGCTAGTACCACGAACAACAAAATAGCGCCGAGCAGGATCATGGCGTATTCGCTGCCATAGATAGCCAACCATTGTGATAACCACACCAGCAGGGCGGTGATGACCAGGGTACCAAAGATATTTTTACGCCCGGCAGTCGCCACCCAGATAACCGGCATGGCGGCGGCGGTCAGTCCCATGGAGGACGGCGTGATATATGAACCCCACAAGGTATACAGCGCACCGGACAAACCGGAGAGCACACCGCCGAGCACGAACACCAGCAATTGGTAGCGGCGAATATCAATACCGAGCATCTCTGCCCGACGCGGATTCTCACGAATAGAGGCCAGCGTCAGGCCAAAATTTGAGCGCAATAGCCGCCGCACAGCCCAGTAAACTCCCGCGAGTAACAGGATAATCAGGTAATAAAAGGCATTACCTTCCAGAGTCAGTAATTCGCCGCCGAACCATGGTAAGGAGAGCGGTGGCATACCTGACATGCCATTAAACCCATTCAGTCGCGCGCTGCCGATTGCCCATTGTGGGCCAGCGGTCTGCGACATAAAGGTTTCCAATACCAGAGTGAAAGACAAGGTAACAATGCCGATAAAAATGCCGGTCACTCCGCCGTAAAACATCAGATAACCCAGCGCAGCCGCGACAGCTGCCGCCACCAGCAGTGCCATAATCAAGCCCGACCAGGTGGAGAGTACCCCGTCGCCGAAATTCAGCGTCATCACGCCGTAGGTATAACCGGCAAGGCCAAAGAACGCGGTCTGCCCGAAAGATAAAATGCCACCATGCCCCCACATTGCTGCTAATCCGATGGCACAGAAGGTCCACAGCAGGAAGTAGGAAAAGTCGCCGATCATCGCGCTATCGACCACCAATGGCAGCGCGAGTGCGCCCACCAGAATGAGCAATGCGGCCAGCCGAGTCGTCGATGGCGTGCGCTGTTTTGCCGCCGATAAATTAAGAGAAGTCGTTGTCACATGCAGCTCCTAGCGGTTACGGGTAAACAGACTGCCAACACCGTTTGGCAATAGACGGATAACCAATACGGCGGTGACCAGTAAGCCAATTTGCCCGGCCAACTGCCCATACCAGGAATTCAGCCCGGTTTGTATTGCGCCTAATGCAATCGCTGCAGGAATGGTGCCAACAAGGACATTTGCGCCACCAACGACCACCGAAACAAAAGCCTGAACAATAAAACTGCTGCCCATGGTAGGAACGGCGGTTAGGGTCGGGGCATAAATGGCCCCGGCTAATCCCGCCAGTCCTGCACCCAACGCGAATGTCAGGGTATAAATACGATCAGTTTCCAAGCCCAAACAGGAGGCCATGCGGGCATTTTGAATGGTAGCTCTGGCGCAGACGCCGTAATTGGTGTGGAAAAACAGCCAATAGAGCACCATCAAGATGGCAATGGCGAAGAAGGGCAGTAATGCACGATAGGTGGCAAAAGAGTATTCGCCGAGGGTGAAAGAGCCGAAGGGCGTGGACAGCCCTTCCAGTGACGGGCCAGCGATCAGCAACATACTTTGTTGCACAATCAAGCTGATAGCCCAGGTCGCAACCACCGAATCATATAAGCGACCATAGAGATGGCGGACGATCAGTCGCTCGACGACGCCGCCGAAGAATGCCGCCGCCAGGCTACCGGCCAGCATGGCGAAGGGGAGTGGCAGGCCAGCTTTATTCATTAAAATGGTGACATAAGCGCCACACATAATGAATTCGCCGTGCGCCAGATTGATAACCCCCATCATGCCAAAAATAACCGCCAGCCCTAGTGCTGCCAGCACCAGATAGGCGAAGTTATCGCCAAACTGATAAATCACCGAATAGAGAAAGGATAGCGTTAACATCGTTTGGCAATCCCTGGTGTCCTGATTGACACAATTGAAAATGGATAACACAGGGAAGCCCGCTCAAGCGGTGACTTCCCTATAAAATAGCCCGTTCAAACTGCTGACAAAGTCAAATGAAGGGGAAACGTGCCGTTGGGGTCGTAGTGGCGTAAGCCACCGGAGCGCCCCGAGGTGCGGTCAACCCTTCACTCATCAAGCTATCTAGCTTTGTCATTAGCTAGGTTTAGGCCTTTTTCGGCGGAGATGATGGCGTGTATTGGCTGTTGTCCGGTTTTACCGGTAAGTTACAACCGGCTTCACCCAACCAATACGGTTTGATATCGGCCCACACTTTCGGGATCTCGATCGAGTGGTCGTCCTTCACATGAGCCAGATAGATGGTATGACTCAAATGATGGCTTTTCGGATCGATACAGACTTTCCCTGAAGGGCCGTCAGTGCAGATATCGCCGCTTTCCAGTGATTTACGCACAGCATCCATATCGGTGCTGCCCGCTTTTTCTACCGCGGCTTTGTACAGATAAACCGCGTCATAGGCATTGGCCGCTTCCTGATTGATGTAAGGCTCATTCGGGAATTTGGCGTGGAAACGCTGTTTGAAATCATTACTGGCAGGGCTATCTACTTCTTCAATGTAGTTAGCGGTGATATACATATCTTTCAGCGCCGGAGCTTTAAAGCGCTTGTGCTCATAAGCCTGGCCGACGTTAACGGAGCTACCCATTGGCAAATTCAGTTTTGCCGCAGCTTGCTGCTCGTAATAGGAGGATTGGTTGGCTCCGACCAACAAAGTCATGACGAAATCAGGTTTGGCTTTCTGGATATTTTGAATGGTTTGGCCAAATTGCGAGACACTTAGCGGGATAAATTCCTCACCGACCATAGTGCCGCCATTTTCTTCCACAATTTTGCGTACCCACTCGGCTGAGATTTGACCGAAATTATAGTCAGCGGCAATGGTATAAACTTTTTTGCCGTACTTCTCCATCATCCACGGGATCAAGGTTGAGAACTGCTGTTCAGGCACTGCACCGGTGACGAAAACATTGGAGTCACACACGCCGCCTTCATACTGATTGTTATACCAATAGAGCTGTTTTTCGCGATCCATTATCGGGCGGATAGCTTCGCGTGAGGCACTGGAAAATGCCCCGAAGATCACATCCACTTTGTCATTTTTAATTAAGCGACGAGCCATTTGTTGGAAGCGGGTGTTGTCGGATTGCGTATCGTATTTGACCAACTCGATTGGGCGTCCGAGTATGCCGCCTTTGGCATTAATCTCTTCTACAGCAAGTTCTGTGGCATGAATTTTGGGGATCACCGGTAAGGCAAAGTTACCGGATGCATCTTCCAACAAACCTATTTTTACCGGTTTTTCTGCCGCCATCGTCATTCCTGAGTAGGTCATGGCAAATGCCGCGGCCAGCGCGATGGAGAGAGTGGTGTGATGACATTTAATTTTGGACCATTTTATTCCTGACATAAGTACCCCTGGCATTGGTTAAAAAAGTGAGTCTGAAAAAAAGCCAAAAAAAAAGCCCGGCAAAGTCAGATGACATTGCGAGGGCTCTATTGCCATAACCACAAGCCGACAACGTTGGCGTTCTTGCGGAGAAGTCAGGGTCACTATAAAAAGCATTTAGAGTTATTGTCAACGAAGAATTTTCAATAAAAATCAAATAGTAGAATTGAAACTCGTTGCACTAAATCAGGGCTTTCGGTTGCACGAAAATGGCCCATTCATCCGCAAGCGCTAACTGCGGGTGAAGAAGCGTAATGCGGTGAAATTATCAAGGATGGGGGTGTGGAATAGGGGGGGAGGTTAATAAATTGCACCAGTGGAGTGCTTAAAAAATATTCAAATATTTATCTGCTTTTTACCTGTTACCTGTAATCGATCCGACCTCGGCAAAATTACCGAGGTCGGATTGCGATATTAGCCGCAGCGGTTACATTTTGATGCTTGGATCTGTTGGAAGAAATCGTTGCCTTTATCATCTACCAGAATAAAGGCTGGGAAATCTTCGACTTCAATTTTCCAGATGGCTTCCATACCCAGCTCAGGGTACTCCACACATTCCAAACTCTTGATACTGTTTTGCGCCAGGACGGCTGCGGGGCCGCCAATGCTGCCCAGATAGAAACCGCCGTGCTTGTGGCAAGCATCGGTGACTTGCTGGCTGCGGTTGCCTTTTGCCAACATGATCATGCTGCCGCCGTGGGATTGCAGCAGATCAACATAGGAATCCATGCGCCCTGCGGTGGTGGGGCCAAGTGAACCAGAAGCATAACCTTCCGGGGTTTTCGCTGGCCCCGCGTAGTAGATCGGATGATCTTTAATGTACTGCGGTAAACCTTCGCCGTTATCCAGCCGCTCTTTCAATTTGGCATGAGCAATATCACGGCCAACAATAATAGTGCCGGTCAGCGACAGGCGGGTTGATACCGGATACTGCGACAGCTCTTTTAAGATATCGGCCATCGGGCGGTTAAGATCGATTTTAACCACTTTGCCTTCGGTGCTATGGCGCAGGTGCTCAGGGATATATTTTCCTGGGTTTTGCTCCAATTTCTCCAGCCAGATACCTTTGCGGTTAATTTTACCTTTGATATTCCGGTCAGCAGAGCAGGAAACCCCCATGCCAACAGGACAGGAGGCTCCGTGACGCGGCAAACGCACCACCCGCACATCATGAGCAAAGTATTTACCGCCAAATTGCGCGCCCAGACCTAAATCCTGTGCAGCTTCCAGCAGTTCTTGCTCCAGTTGGATATCACGGAAAGCTTGCCCGTGCTCATTGCCTTCGGTTGGCAGACCATCGTAATACTTGGTGGAGGCCAGCTTAACGGTTTTGAGCGTGCTTTCAGCCGAGGTGCCGCCAATAACAAAGGCGATATGATACGGCGGGCAGGCCGCTGTCCCCAAGGTACGCATTTTCTCAACCAGATAGTCTTTCAGCTTACCCGGAGAGAGCAGAGCCTTGGTTTCTTGATACAGATAGGTTTTGTTGGCTGAGCCGCCACCTTTGGTGACGAATAAGAATTTATAATCTTCACCCTCAGTGCTGTACAGGTCGATTTGCGCTGGCAGGTTAGTGCCGGTATTCACTTCTTGGTACATATCCAGCGCCGCGTTTTGTGAGTAGCGCAGATTGTCTTCAATGAAAGTGTTATACACACCGCGTGACAGGGCTTCGGCATCATTGCCGCCAGTCCAGACACGCTGGCCTTTTTTACCCACGATAATAGCGGTGCCGGTATCCTGACAGGTCGGTAAAATCCCTTTGGCTGAGATTTCAGAATTGCGTAGGAATTGCAGGGCAACATACTTATCATTTTCGCTGGCTTCCGGGTCATCCAAAATGGCAGCAACTTGTTTTTGGTGAGCGGGGCGGAGCAGGAATGAGGCATCGTGGAAAGCATGTTGGGCAAGGAGGGTCAGGGCTTCAGGTTCGACTTTTAGAATGTCGTGACCTTCAAACTGTGCGACCGAAACATGATTATTACTGACAAGGTAATACTCAGTATCGTCTTCCTTTAACGGGAAGGGATCCTGATAGTGGAACGGTTTGTTTGACATATTTTTCTCACATTCAACATCAGTTAGCGAAAATGTTCGATAACAGAAACAATCGTTAGCAATCGATAGAAGAACCAAGCCGATATTTTTTAGTATGACTTTAACAAGAATTTTACTATAGATTGTCGGTGCGAGGCGATGGCTCCACCCTCTTTATAAAGGGTGGATCTCATTTTCCGCACTTATCGATGGTACCGGCAGGATGATGGTGGGACACTGGCCGACCGCCAGTATATAACACTGCAATAACCAGGCTTTTTATCGCTAAATTCTGCACGTCGCGCCATCACATGACGCTACTCAGCGCCTCAGCGATGTGCTTAAACTTCTCAAAGCGCGCTCTTAACATTGAGTACTTTTCCGCATTGGGCAGCAGGCGGGTGATGGGGGGCGGGCTGGCGGCTATCGCTTGCTCAAAGCCGCTGTAATAGCCACTTCCTACCGCAGCACACAGAGCCGCAGCCCGACAGCCAGATTGCTGAATATCGACAATTTCCAATGGCAAATTACTGGCATCACAAAATATTTGCATCCAGATGGCAGAATGCGTTGGACCGCCAGTGAAACGAATGCAGTCAGTGTTATCGCCCAGCGCCAGAATTTTGTCCTGATGTAACAGATGCGAAAAGACAATTCCCTGATAAATCGCGTAAACAATATCCTGAGTCGTGTGGTGTCCGCTGAGTCCTAACAGGCCGCCGCTGAGATTGGCACTGTGATTGGAGCCGTATAGCCATGGGAAGAAGAGAATATCTTCCGACTTTTCATAACCGAGTGCCGCCCACTGATTAAGTGTTTGATAGCTATCGGGTAAATTCGGCAAGAATTGTTGCACAAACCAGGCCAGATTACTGGCGGAGGTAGGGCTGCCTTCGTGAACAAAATAGGTGCCTGGGATGCAATATTTTCCCCACACATAGGGGTAGTCTGAGGGCTGTACACCCTCGAACACTCGGGTGGCAATTGACCAGGTTCCGGCCACGGCACTGAGCTGGTGGCTGTCATGCAAACCGGAGGTTAAGGCCGCGCCGACCACATCAAACATGCCGCCGAATACCGGCGTGCCACGTTTTAAACCGCTGGCCTGTGCTGCTTGTTGACTGATATAACCGGCTAATTCTGCTGAACCAATAATAGGGGCCGTTTTCTCAGCGACTTCTTCAATACCGAATATCTTCATCAGTTGTGGGTCAAAGTTACCGCTGTACTGATTATAAAGATTGCTGCCAGAGATATTAGTTTCTTCGGTAGTGAACTCGCCTGTCAGGCGATAACGGATACAGTCATGCGCCATTAGCACATAGCCGCTGCGGTGGTAATTTTCCGCTTCGTTCTCTTTGAGCCAGCGCAGCAGAGCCGCCGGGTGGGATGGCCACAGTTGTTGCAGGCTAAGTTCATACGCCTGATGGGCTTTGCCTTCTTTTTGCCAGCGGCTAACAAGGGCTTGCGCACGAGAGTCGGAGGAAACAATGCCGTGGCGCACCGGCTGACCCTGTTTATCCACCAGATATAACCCTTTACCGTGAGCCGAGAAACTGATGCCGCGAATGTGTTCAGGCGAGACACCAGCGGCGGCATGCGCCGCATTAAGTGTTTGGTGGATGACCTGACAAGTCGCCGCCCACAGCGCCTCCATATCGCGCTCACAAAAACCCGCTTGTGGGCTAAGCACCGGTAGAGCCTGCTCTGTAACAGCAATCTCGCGACCTTCGGCGGTGTAAACCCCGGCTTTGGTCACCGTGCCGCCAAGGTCAATGCCGAGAAAATAGTGGCTCATGATGGCTCCTTAGCGCGCGCCCTGTAAGGCATCGTTACTCCAACCCGCCAAACGCATTTTATCTTCAATCCAGTGGCGGGCGTGGATGATTTCCAGCAAAGGTTCGGCTGATTTCTCTGTCCACATCTCAATCAAGAAAGTGCCGCGATAGTTCAACCGCCGCAGGGTTTTAAACAGATTAACAAAGTCGACACAGCCTTCGCCGAAAGGCACATCACGAAATTGCCCCGGACAATCTGCGGTAACGGCAAAAGTATCTTTCAGGTGAATGGCCGCAATGCGGTCAATACCACTCGCCAGTTCAGCATCAACTTCATTCCCCCACGCAGTGAGGTTGCCAATATCCGGATATACCGTAAACCACGGTGAGCCAATTTTACTGTCGAGCGCTTTCCACTTGCTGATGGAGTTCATAAACTGGGTATCCATGATTTCCACCGCGCACATCACTTGTGCCGCTGCTGCCTGCTGCGCTGCCCATGCCATTCCCTCTTCAAAACGGGTAATGGTTTCACTGTCTTGTGGTTCGTAATACACATCATAACCGGCCAGTTGAATGGTGCGGATACCGAGATCTTGCGCTAACCGGATGGCCTGTAACATGATAGTGCGTGCTTGCTCACGGGTAGCCGTATCACGACTGCCAAAAGGATAGCGGCGATGTGCAGACAGGCAAAGTGTGGGAATTCTCACCCCTGTTTGTTGGATAGCGGTGATAACCGCCATGCGCTCCTCGCGGCTCCAATTCAACCGTGCCAGGCGCTCGTCACTTTCATCAACTGACATCTCGACAAAGTCGAAACCGCAGGATTTCGCTACAGCCAGCTTTTCAACCCAACTGGTGCCCGCAGGCAGCGCTTTTTCATATATTCCTAATGGGTGAATTCGCATTACTTAGCTCTCCCTGTTGCCATTTCAGTCAAATGTTTCAATCGGTTATTTTTCATGGCACGCTTCGCTTTCCATTTCTCTTTGAAGAATTTAAAGGCCAACGCGAAGATAAGTGTGATCCCCCAAACTGCCAGATTGAAGTGCAGGCTGACACCGAGCAGGCTTAGGCCGGTGGCGATGACCTGCAACACCAACAGGGCACAAAACACATGACTGACTTTCCCTACACCACCAAATGGATTGGTGCCACCCAGCACTATCGCCAACACGGTCAGTAACAGATAAGAGTCGCCATATCCCATGCGTGCAGAGTTAAAACGCGACATCATAATCAGGCCCGCTAATACGCATAACAGGCTGGATATAGAGTAGATGGCAATCATCACGCGGTCAGTGCGGATACCGCTGAACCAGGTCGCGTTGATATTGCTGCCACACATATAGATGGTTTTACCCAGCCGTGTTTTGCCTAATATCAGTGCCAGCACCAGTGATGCGACCACGAAAATAATCATCGGGATAGGGATGCCCATCACCACTTCGGACCCCATACTGCGCACAATCGGCGGCATACCACTGAGCGCAGCCCCTTTGGTCAGATAAACCCCGATGCCGCTAATTATGGTCATGCTGCCTAAGGTCACCAGAATGGGATGCGCACCGATGCGGGCAATCATCAGCCCGGTCAATGTTCCGATAACAACAGCAATCACCGCGGCTCCCAGCAGGGCAATCACCAGCCACATCAGTTGTGTGGTCGTGCTGGCATCGGCCGGAACATATTGGATAAGCAGCCAGGCCATAAACAGGCCGGTGAGGTTAGCTGTACCGATGATGGATAGATTCAGCCCGCCGCTGAGCATCGGCACAAACATGGCGAAGGTCAGCAGCCCTAACTCCGGCAATTGGAAGGCGATGCTCAAAAAGGTATTTTCAGTAAAGAAACGGCCGGGCATCGCCAGACTGAAAGCCAGTGTGGCCAGCGCACAAATACTCAATAACCCAGAGATGGTGCCGTCGATATGGAAAAATGTGTTCTTTTTCATAAATGCCCCTGTCAGACAAAGCCAACATCAGTTTCTTTGCGTTTTTTGTAATGGGTGACGCAAATGGCGGCGACGATCACCACGCCAATCACAATGTTGACGAAGTAGCTGGAAACGCCGATCAGGTTGAGGCCATTTTTCAAGATACCAATCAGGAAGACGCCCATCAGTGTGCCGACCACCGAGCCGCGCCCGCCGGATAAGCTGGCTCCGCCCAACACTGCTGCGGCCAACACATCCAATTCGCCGCCCACTAGCGCACTCGGCACCACTTCACTCATGCGGTAGGTCTGCAACATGCCGCCGATGGCTGCGGTTGCCCCTAAATAGCCATAAGCGAACAGGTAAAGCAGCGACACGCGGATACCAATGCGGCGCGCAGATTCAGGGCTGCCCCCAACGGCATACAATTGGCGGCCGATATGCGTTTTATTCAATAACAGCCAGGTGAGCAGAGCGATGGCGAGCATGACGACTAGCGGTAAGCCAATCTGATAGCTCTCACCATTAAAGGTAAAGGGCAGAATGGAGCGCTGGGTTATCCACCAGTCCGGCAAGTCATAAATACTGTGGCCGTTGGTTATCCACATCAGCATGCCAAACAGCAGCGATTGCATACTGATGGTGATAATGATGGAAACGATATTCAGATAGTAAATCAGTACCGCATTGACGAAACCGAGTAATACCCCAATGGAGATGGCGATAACCAGGCATAATAGCGGGCTGGCAATGACATCATTGAGCAGCAGAGATGCCACCACGTATTGCACTACAGAGGCCACGGCGGCAAAGGAAATATCAATGCCCCCGGTCACCAGCACCACGAAAAGCCCGAGGGCAAAGACACCGGTTACTGCATAGCTTTCTGTCAGATCTAGCAGGTTTTGTATGGATAAAAACTCACTGCTGAGCAGGGAGAACAGGGCCAGCATAATGACGATAACCCAGGCCAGCCACCCTTCAACGGATTGCGGTTTAAGTCTGCTGATATTAGGCATTGATGGCCTCCGCAAGCTGTTGTTCAGTCATTTGATTCGGGATCAATTCATTGACGATGCGCCCTTGCTTCATATGCAGGATGCGGTCACAGTTGTAATAGGCCTCCGGCACTTCATCGGAGATAAGCAATACCGAGATGCCGACACCGGAAAGTCGATGAATTAGCTTGTAAATACTGTCTTTCGCCCCGATATCGACCCCAACGGTGGGGGAGTCAAGAATCAACACTTTCGGTTTGGTCAGAATCCATTTCGCCAGTACCACTTTTTGCTGATTACCACCGGATAATGTCGACAGTGAGTTATCAGGGTTGGTGACTTTGATGTCTAAATCTTTTACCCATTCCTGTACCAATGCGGCTTTTTTAGCCTCATCAATCAGGTAGATAGGAGTGCGAATACGTTGCAAAATCGACAGCATCATGTTGTCAGCGACCGATTGAGGTAGCACCGCTCCCAGTGTCAGGCGGTCTTCAGAGACATAACCAATCCCCAGCTCAATGGCGCGGGTATTGTCTTTGATGCGCACCGGGTTGCCATCAATAGTAATCTGGCCGCTATCTGGATGGGTGATACCAAATAGGCTCAATGCCAACTCTGTTCTCCCGGAGCCCAGCAAACCGCACAGCCCTAAAACTTCACCGCGATGCAGGCGGAAAGAAATATTCTCAAACTGCCCTTTGCGGCTGAGGTTTTCCAGTTGCAATACCACTTTGCCCTGTTCGGCATTCGGTAATTTCTGTTCGTGGGTGATGGTTAACCCGGTCATTAGTTCGGTAATCCTACCAACGGAAAGATCGTTTGCTGGCCAGGTTCCTACTTTTTCACCATCGCGAATCACGGTAATGCGGTCTGAAATCTCTTTCACTTCATCTAACCGATGGCTAACAAACACCACGGTGATATTTTTGTCGCGTAAATAATTTACTGTGCGCAGCAATTGATTGACTTCAGTTCGGGTGAGAGAGGCCGTCGGTTCATCCATGATAACCAGCCGGGCATCAGCCACTAGTGCGCGGCAAATGGCGACTTGCTGGCGTTGTGCGATAGGTAAGTTCTGTACCAGTGCATCCGGGTCGATGGTAAAGGCCAGTTCTTGTAAAATTTGGCAGGCTTTCTGTTTGATTTTTGCTTTGCTGAACCAACCGAAGTAGCCTTTCAAGTTGTACTCGAAGGCAATATTTTCTGCCACGCTCAGGTTAGGGAACAGCGACAAATCCTGATAGATAACCTGTACACCTAAATCGCGGGCGCGGTCAGGGGTTAAACGCGAGTGTGATTTATCATCGATAATAATTTCACTGCCGTCATCAGGGGCATATACACCACTGATGGTTTTTATCAGCGTACTTTTGCCGCAGCCATTGGCCCCGGCCAAACAGTGCACTTCGCCTTTATTCAACGTCAGAGTGATATTTTTAAGTGCCTGATGTCCACCAAAGCTTTTTGATAGCTCTTTCAGTGTGATGAGCGGCACTCCGTTATCAACATCAGAAATATAAGTCATCGTGCAGTTCCCCGGAAAACAGCCTCAACATTGGGGCCGAAATAAGAGCCGGGCAGGTAAATACCCGGCGATACTTTTTAACTTGGACGTGACTTATAAGCCGAGCTTGACCAGGCGTTTGGTGTTTTCAATATCCAGTTTTTCTGGGTTATCACTGAGAATTGTGTTGCCCTTGGTTTTGATTTCACCCATATCGCCCAGCTTGACACCATCTTTGATTGGCTCGCCATTCATCATGGCAGTGGCGACTTGCACGAAGACCTTACCGGCGACCATTGGGTTAGAAATATAGCCACCGTCAATAGCGCCTTTCTCTAACAGCTTGATACCCTGACCCGGTGTAAATGTTCCGAAGACACAGGTGGTGTCGTTTTTCTTGCGTTTATCAATCGCGCGGCCTGCACCAATCGGGCCTTGTGAACCGAATGACATAATGCCTTTTAGATCTTTATGTTTTGATAGCAAGTCATTGGCGGTACGCATAGAGTCATCTACTGATTCAGCTACGCCAAAACGGTCTTCAACCAGAACCATTTTTGGGTAATGTGTTTTTTGATAAGCAATCGCAGCATCGGCCCACTCATTGACCAGTGGCACCGTCAGACTACCGACGAACATGGCATACTTACCTTCTTCACCCATGCATTGCGCCATATCTTTCATATGGTTAGCACCCATGCTTTGGGTATCAAGCAATTCGAAATCCCAGTCAGCATTGATTTGGCCCGGAGATTCATGGGTAATGACTTTAATGCCCGCTTCCTGTGCCCGTTTCAGTACCGGCTCCAGCACCTTGGCATCATTAGGTACCACACCAATGACATCGACTTTCTTGGCAATTAAGTCTTCAATTGCCCGGACTTGCTCGGCAGGATCCGCAGTGGTTGGCCCCACTTGCCAGGCATTAACCCCCAGCGCCTGGCCTTCTTCTTTAATACCTTGTTCCATCACATTGAACCAAGGAATACCCCCCACTTTTACCACCACGCCCATAGTGAACGGCTTATTGGCTTTTTGTGGGGTTTTACTGTCATCAGCCCAAGCTGCATGGGAAGCCATTAATGTCGTGATTAAGCAGGGTAAGATTAACTTTTTCATTATTAAATCCTCTGAAAGAACCATTAGTAAGCATCAAGACATCCGACCTTATATTGATATAAGGCAGCTTGGCTTATTCTTATTGTGTGACTATTTCACTGGTGTTGACGCTATTATTCGATGAATAATTTTGTTACTTATCTGATTCAATAATATTTAATTTAGGATTGTCGCTACGATAATTTTGTGAACTTAATCTGTTAGTAATAAGTATGTCGACTTCATCCAACATACATATTTTACAAAATGCGTACTGATCAAACTTACTGGAGTCCGCTAATAATATTTTTTGCCCCGAAACTTGTAACATAACTTGTTTTAATTTCGCGTTAATGTCATTGCCGTCGCGCACACCACTTTCCTGATTAATTCCTTGGCAAGAGAAGAAAAAGGTATTGATCTGGAAATTACGTATGGCATTTTCTGCCACCGGGCCGTGAAAATCATCGTGGCGGGCTGAGTATTCACCACCAATACCAATAATGCGCACTTTGTCACGGCAGGCCAGTGCCTGGATAATCTTCACTGAGTTGGTCACAACAGTAATTTCAATATCCGGTATCTGCCGCGCCAAAAACCAGCAAGAGCTACTGTTATCCAACAAAATACAGTCGCCTGGGTGAATAAATTGTAATGCCGCTTTAGCAATTTTCATTTTAATATCAGGGTGTTCTTCCGTACGCTTACGGAAAGACTCCGCTCTATCAATAGCATTAAGGCTGTAGTGGGTCTCTTTAATATCAATGACCGACAGGTCAGGACCATCCAGTGCCACTGCACCGCCAAAACTACGGATTAGTTTTTGCTTTTTTTCCAACACAGTCAGGTCACGACGAATGGTTTCTTGCGAGACTTGGCATAAGACAGATAACTCAGTTACCAACGCCGAGCCTTGTTGCTGCACATGGCTACAAATGATTTTATAGCGTTCGGCTTGTAACATGTTTACCTCAACTGTTGTCTTAGCGCTTAATACCCGAAAGCACCCATCACATTCATGCTGTTATATTGGTATTTATCTGCTGTTTATACAGTGATTGAATTCATGTATTGCTTTAAGTCGTATTTTTCCCTGAATTTGTGTGGCTAATGTCATATTTTTAATTATGTAATTGCTTTTATTACATGGAATTGTGTGATTTACATCTCATATAAAAGGCTTATTTGCTTTGTGAATGGTCATTGTTGGTAATGAAAGCACACACTCGGGCATTAAATAAATGACCGAACATGCCCGAATGTGATTGATTTCGTCTGTTTGATGATTATGCAATATCCTACATTCTTTAATTTGGCCATAAATAGGGTTAGGTTAGTTTGCCGCCGGGTATTCTGTTTGGCGTTATAAACCCTACGGTAAATAATGACTTTTGAACGCCGATGTTGAATTAACACTATTTTTAATTAACGGTTATTAATTAATCTGACGGCATTATGCATATCACTTCTGATTGTTAATTACCGTACTGAATACTATTTCATGAGGTGGCATTATGTTAGAGCAGTTAAAGCAGCAGGTTTTTGCAGCTAATTTAGCATTACCAAAATATAAGCTCGTGACATTTACCTGGGGGAATGTCAGTGGCATTGATCGCGAGCGCGGACTGGTGGTAATTAAACCTTCCGGTGTTGAATATGATGTGATGAGTGTTAATGACATGGTGGTGGTGGATTTGGTGACCGGTGAAGTGGTGGAGGGAAATAAAAAACCGTCTTCCGATACTGATACTCATCTGGTGCTGTACCGTGCGTTTGCGGAGATTGGCGGCATTGTTCACACCCATTCGCGTCATGCCACTATATGGGCGCAGGCCGGCAAGCCGCTTTCGGCATTAGGTACCACCCATGCCGACTATTTCTATGGCCCCATTCCTTGCACTCGTCTGATGACGGATACCGAGATTGCTGGTGATTATGAGCACGAAACCGGCAATGTCATTGTCGAAACCTTTGCCCAGCAGGCGCTGAGCTCAGCACAGGTACCGGCTGTGTTGGTTAATGGTCATGGCCCGTTTGCCTGGGGCAGCAATGCTGATAACGCGGTACATAATGCAGTAGTGTTGGAGGAAATTGCATATATGAATCTTTTCACTCACCAGCTTGAACCGGCGGTGGTTGATATGCAGCAAACCTTGTTAGATAAGCATTACCTGCGTAAACATGGCGCTAAAGCGTATTACGGCCAGTAATCATCCCCCAGTGGTAAATAACAGCTACGCCACTGGGGCGTTATTCAGCATCTATATTGGAAATAACCTGTTCAACATCATCAAGTGTGCCGATTTTCACTTCGCCGGTTCTGCACATCTTACTTTTATCGATCAGCAAAATGGATTGTGTAGCGCGCTTAAGGAGCATGGTCTTGAATTCGGCATTAAATGGGTTGGAATCCCACATAATGCCGTCAGTATCAATGCCCTCACATGAGAAGATAAACAGGTCAATTTCGATAGTTTTCAGTAACGAAAAAAGAGCCGGATTCACATAACAGGCATATTTGCGTTGTAACTGCCCCCCGGCACTGATCAATTCGATATTTTGGTGTTTCGCCAATTCCTGACAAATTCGCACACTGTTGGTAAACACCGTGATATCAATATCCGGAAGTTTTTTGGCTAAATACCAGCAGGTGGAACTGGCATCCAGTGCTATCACCATTCCGCTATCAATCAGAGATAAAGCATGTGCAGCAATGCTGGCTTTGCTGGAGAGATGACTTTTCAGGCGGGTGGTGAAAGGGTCACCACTGTCTTTAGTGGCGCGTTTAATACTTTTGGCTCGCCCGTGCTGGCGGATGATCAATCCTTGCGCCTGGAGTTCATTCAGGTCGCGGCGAATAGTTTCCTGACTGACCGCAAGTAAGTTAGCCAGGTCTGCCGTCGTCAGCGTTTCATGCTGTTTGATATGTTGCAGGATTTCCTGGTGACGGGACGCTTTCATGATCTTCTCCATCAGCGATGCCATGTATCTTATGCCAGATTAATACCAGCACTAAATACATGGCTAAAGGCGTGAGGTTACGTGATCATCGATTTAAAAAACAGGCGTCACCCCCTTCTTTAATAGAATATTGCCATACTTGGCGGTCTCTCCTGTGATGACGATCGCAAATGCTTGTTCGGCGCGTTGGTAAAAGGCATAGCGGTCAATGCGCTCTACCGGCAGGGCTTTTTCTGTACCGAAGAGGGCGTGTAAATAGCGTTTCTCAACTGAAGCATCCAGCGTATCGCCATCGACTTCTGCCATCATCACCAACGGTGGGGCGTAACTGTCTAATTCGAATAAAGGGATGGTGGCCTCCAGCAAGGCACTGACCGATAGCCCATCGGCATGAATCACTTGCGGCCCACCATTTTTACCAATGGCATGGGCGGGGAAATGGGCATCAGAGAAAATTATTTCATCGCCGTGGCCCATTTCTGCCAATGTTTTTAGCAATTGTGGTGACAACAGTGGCGAGATGGTTTTAAGCATGACACTCTCCTTTTAGCGATATAGTCGCAGCCATCGGGGCAGGGATCGCAGTAAGTGATTGATAAAGCGGCTGCTGTTCCCCCGGCTGATAATACTGATAGTGATAATTGATCTGTGCGCGAGCCTCTTCAGCACTGGCGTAATAACCTGTTGCGTACCAGGCAAATAGCGCAGCCCCCAGCACGGTTGTTTCAGACTCATCAATGACTTTGACGGGCAGATTTAGCACGTCGGCTTTGATCTGGTTCCACAGTGCATTGCGGCTGCCACCACCGACCAACAGCAATTCCCGAGTACGAAATTCACCAATCCTCTCCAGCACTGCCAGGTTATCTTTCAATTGCCAGGCAAGACTTTCTAATGCAGATCGGTAAAAGTGCCCACGTCGGCTCGACAGCGAAACGCCTTGCCAGCCGCCGGACAAGTTATGATGCGAGTTTCCCAGCAAGTTACAATCCATGCGCATGCCCTCAGCACCTGGTGCAATAGCGGCCGCTTCGGCAATCATCTGCTGGTAAACGTTGGCACAGGCATCGTCGTGCCAATAGAGTTGGCGGACCCACTCCAACACGCCAGAGGCTAGCCACTGTAAACCGGGGTTAAATAACCGCGGGCAACTATCCAACTCACAGGTCGAACCGGCAAATTGTGGCAGCAGGGTGGTATTCACATTCGGTGTGCGCACCATCAAAATTTCCCAAGTGCCGGATGACAGCACCGGTTGGTCTAGATCTGCACCTGAACCAAATAAAGCGAATTGAGTATCGTGACCGGCTGAAATCACCGGTAAACCAGCCGGTAACCCCAGGTCGGAGGCGATGCCCGGTAACAACTGACCGATAATTTCCCCTGCGGCGACCATTGGTGGGAATAAATCGGCCTGAATACCTATCTTTTGTAAAATAGCGCTACTGAATTGTTCTTGTTTCACATCTAACAACTGGCTGGTGCCAGCCATCGTGCGATCCGTGGTAAATTCCCCGGTGAGGCGCTGGTTAATCAATGATGAAATAAATAGCCAGGCGTGGGCCTGCTTGACTAAATCTGGCCGATTCTCTTGCAGCCAAATTAGCTTGTATAAGGTGTTAAAGCTGAACTGACCAATGCCGGATATCTGCTGTAGTTTTTCGGCAGACATATAGCGGGTAATATCGTCCATGACCGCCACTGTGCGCGGGCACTTCCAACTGATAATCGGGTACAGCATGTTGCCACTAGCGTCGACTAAAGCGCCGTCCACGCCAAAGGTGGTTACGGTCACCGCGTGGATCTTGCATTGAGAGATCTGCGGCAATAGTTGGCGACAGCACTGGGCAAAACTCTGCAAAATGTCATCCAGCGGCCACAATTGCCATTGCGGATTAGCCGGATCGGGCTGGCTGTGGTTTGGCTGAACGGCTTTGGCCACCACGACACCTTGAGGATTGACTGCAATCGCCCGGATGTTGGTTGCGCCGCAATCTAAAACGATGACCACATCGCGCTTCATAAAGGCTCCTGTCACTCGCACCAAGGGGCTTTCCTCTTGGTTTGATGTTATTAGCCGTCTGATAAGAGCCGCTTCCCTGCGGCCTTGCTCAAACACCGTATTATTTTTTATATAATGGGCCGTAATTCTGGCAAGCACGGTAATCCTGTCCTTCAATATCCATACCGTGTGCACCCCAAGCCGTTGGCCGGTAAACACTTTCTTCTTCCACGTTATGCATGCAAACCGGAATACGCAGCATCGATGCTAATGTAATCAAGTCGGCACCCACATGGCCGATAGTCAGTACGCCGTGGTTAGCCCCCCAGTTCGCCATTACCGAATACACATCACTGAATGGCCCTTTGCCCGTCAGGCGTGGGGCAAACCAGGTTGTTGGCCAGCTTGAATCGGTGCGTTTATCCAGAGTGTCATGCACCGATTTTGGCAGCTCAACACTCCAGCCTTCAGCAATTTGCAATACTGGCCCGACTCCCTTAATCAGGTTGATACGGCTCATGGTAAATGGCACACCACCCCGAGTCAGGAAGCGTGAAGAGAAGCCACCGCCACGGAAGTATTCATGGATAGCCGGGCACCATTCAGTCGCCGCCAAACATGCATCGGCTTCTTGCTGGCTGACTTGCCAGTGCGGTTTGATGGTGGGTTTACCGTGCGTATCGTTTTGGCAACAAGTGCCATCCAATGCGGCTGAACCCGAGTTAATCAAGTGGATAATGCCGTGTTCGGCTGCTCCTTCAAGTTGATGCCCTGTTACCCGCAATACTGCTTCCGGTGACCAATAGGTACGCACATCGGCAAAGATTTGTGCGGTGCCGGTGAGGGTATGACCAAACAGCATCGCCACTCCATTTAGGCTGTCATTTTCGGTGGCGATAACCATAGGTTTACGCACCCCGTTCCAGTCAAATGAACTGTTCAACAGTGCTTCGGCGGTATCACCGTTCGGGTATTGATCCGTCCAGTGGCGCTGCCCCTGGAAACCGGCCGCGATGGCGTTATAACCCAATGCTTCTTCACCAAAACCTTTGACTGCCAGCTTAGCGTTACCTTGCATCATATCGCGGATACAAATGGCCATTTGCAGGCTTTCCCGCAGAACCGCGCGGCTGCTTTCCGGTGAACGGCGATACTGTTCGGCATTTTTATCTGGCCCGAACTTGAAGTTGTTATCGGCCCAGGATAACGCCAGTTCCAGTTCTTGCTCATCATAGATTTTGTGATCAATACGGCGGCGCAATTCAGTCATATCAACCGCTTGCACTTTCATCCCTAACCAGGATTCAAAGAAGTTATGGTCAACGATGGAGCCAGCAATCCCCATAGAGACGCCCCCCAGTGACAGGTAGCTTTTGCCTTTCAAGCTGGCGACGGCTAGCCCTGCACGGGTGAAACGCAGCAGCTTTTCTTGCACATCGGCGGGGATACGGGTGTCATTGGCATCCTGTACGTCATGGCCGTAAATTGAGAACGCGGGTAGGCCTTTCTGATTATGTGCTGCCAGTGCCGCTGCCAGATAAACGGCTCCTGGGCGTTCGGTACCATTAAAGCCCCAAATAGCCTTCGGACGGAATGGGTCCATATCAATGGTTTCGCTGCCGTAGCACCAGCAAGGTGTCACGGTAATAGTCAGCCCGATATTCTGTGCGCTGAATTTATCATCACAAGCGGCAGATTCTGCCATACCAGCAATACAGGTATCAGCAATGACGCATTCAACCGGGGTTCCACACGGATGGCGCACCACTTCTTGCAGAAATTCTGCGGTGGCGCGAGCCATTTTCATGGTTTGTTCTTCCAGCGATTCACGCACCCCCATTCTGCGGCCATCAATAACTGGACGAATGCCAATTTTTGGTAATTGAATTGTCTTTTTCATAATAGATCCTTATGTTCTGTAGCAAATTTAATTTATCAGTCGCCCGCGAAATTAATTCGTAGGTACAGTTTTGAACTTGGCGAAAATAAAAATAATAGCGAAGCACAGTGCCGGAATAAGTTCTGCTGTCGGTATATTTCCCGCTGCATCACTGACCAGCCCCATAATAGGTGTCACAATACCACCACCGACAATAGTCATTACAATGATGGACGCACCATATTTGGTGTCTTGATTTAGATTCTTAATGCCTAAAGAGAAAATGGTAGGGTACTGTATTGACATAAACATGCTGCATAATGTCAGCGCTAATAATCCAATATGTCCCCCAAAGGCTGCCGAGATAATACAAAGTAACATTGAAATTAATGCATAAGCAGCTAATACTTTCTCAGGCGCGAAGCGGGTAATTAACCAGGTTCCACTGAATCGGCCGATAAAGAAACACACCATGGTGGCAGTTAAATAATTAGCAGCATATCCGGGGGTGACATTCGGCAGTTCTTCTATTGCATAGCGAATTAAATAACTCCAACAGGCTGTTTGTGCGCCGACATAACAGAACTGCGCTAATACTGCCCAGCGCCAGTGGGTTATTTTTAATAAACGTGGTAATGAAGAAAAGAAAGAGCCATTGTGCGTGTCGTCAGACTCGCTTTTTATTGCAGGGAACCGAGTGATAAGAATTAATAGCGCAACAAAAATAACCACTGCCACAATAATCAAATAGGGTAATTGTACCGCTTTGACCAAGCTATGGTGATAACTATTTAAATCCTCAACCGACAATTTATCTAATACTTCCTGTGTCTGATGAGGGACATTGGAGAGGATTAAGCTTTGCCCGAATACCACGGCGATAATGGCGCCAAAGGAATTAAATGTTTGTGCCAGGTTGATCCGAAAATGGCCGGTTTTCTCAGGCCCTAATACAGTAACAAAGGGGTTGGCAGCCGTTTCCAGGCACCCCAAACCGGCTGCGATGATGAATAAGCCGATTAAAAACAAGGTGTAATTCATTGTCTCTGCGGCAGGCCAAAACAGGGCTGCGCCAAAGGCGTAGAACAGAAGACCGGTGATGATCCCCGCTTTATAACTGAATCTTTTCATCAAGATGCCAGCTGGGATTGGGATCAGGAAATAACCGAAATAGAATGAGGATTGAATCAGGCCAGCCTGAAAATTGGTTAGCGTAAATGCCTGCTGAAACTGAGGTAATAAAATATCATTTAGGTTGTTTGCTACTGCCCAAAGAAAGAACAGCGAGCACAGCAACGCGAAAGGAATCAGATATCTTTTTTTATTTGCCGACTCGTCACTTACCGACGCGGAAATTTTGGTGCTATCTGTTTGTATTAAAATATTTCCCATGGTGCCCTCGTCAGATTCTTCACTCGTTCGAAAGTTCGTAATATTCGACGGAAATTTTTTGTTTAATGAATGATATTTTTATCTGGTCGACATGAGTTGTCTGAGTCCAAATTAAAATATCCTCATTGCGTTAAGTCCCGTTCTTTATAAGGTAAAAATAGCTAAAAAGTATGAGCTGAATCACATTGGTAACTCAATGCTGATATTTTGTGATGGTAATCACTTTAAATAAAAACAATTCATGACCGTTTGAAATGAATTGTGTTTCAAACACACAAAGCTAATGACCGATTATTTTATTTCTGTCACAAACGGTCAAATAGTCATAAATATATATGTAAATGGATATTTGACCGTTTAGTCATGTTGTATTTTCAAACGGACATTTTATAAAAATAAACAATACTTAAATCGGCATTAAACAATGAATACTCATGACCTGGCTCACACTTTTGCGCGCTTCATTTTTTACTTTAATTAAATGAGCGAAAAATATGTCTCATATTCACGCTCATTAACCCAATACATTATTTAATGCATTTTTACATTTAGATATTTGCATCCTAGGAGAGGAACAAATGAAAAAAGAAGCATTGGCGCGCGACATTATTAATACCTGCCTTGAAATGACCCGCTTAGGCCTGAATCAGGGAACGGCTGGTAATGTTAGCGTGCGCTATCAAGAGGGTTTTTTGATTACGCCGTCTGGTATTGCTTATGACAAACTCACCGAGTCACATATTGTTTATATTGATGCCGACGGTCACCACGAGGCAGGCAAAGTTCCTTCCAGTGAATGGCGCTTTCATCAGGCCGTTTACCAAACCCGGCCCGATGCAAATGCTGTGGTGCACAACCATTCAGTTCATTGCACGGCAGTTTCGATTCTAAATCGTCCGATTCCTGCCATTCATTACATGATTGCTGCTGCGGGTGGCGATGATATCCCTTGTGCGCCATATGCCACCTTTGGCACCAAAGCGCTTTCTGAACATGTCGCTGTGGCGATGAAAAATCGTAAAGCGACTTTGTTGCAGCATCATGGCCTGATTGCTTGTGAAGAAAACCTGGCGAAAGCACTGTGGTTGGCCCATGAGGTGGAGGTTTTGGCCACATTGCTACTGGCGATTTTACCGATTGTTGATGAGGTGCCGGTGTTATCTAAAGAAGAAATCAGTGTGGTATTGGAGAAATTCAAAACCTACGGTTTGCGGGTTGAAGACTAGCTCGTGGCTAAAAATAGCAGGTGGACAAAAACACTGAGGAATCAATCATGAATAGAATGATTTTAAATGAAACGGCGTGGTTTGGTCGCGGCTCATTGGCGGCACTGACCGATGAGGTTACCCGGCGGGGTTATCAAAAAGCATTGGTCGTCACGGATAAAATACTGCTCGAATGTGGTGTGGCGACCCGTTTAATTAGTCGTCTGGAACAGGCCGGTTTGGATTTCGCCATTTTTGATGCCGTTAAACCCAATCCGACTATCAGTATTGTGCAACAAGGGGTAGATGCTTTTCGCCAAAGTGAGGCGGATTACCTGATAGCCCTGGGGGGCGGCTCGCCACAGGATACCTGTAAAGCTATTGGTATCATTATCAATAACCCTGAGTTTGCCGATGTGCGTAGTCTGGAAGGTGTTGCAGATACCCGTAAGCCTTGCGTACCTATTCTCGCTATCCCTACCACTGCCGGGACGGCTGCGGAAGTGACCATTAATTATGTGATTACTGACGAAGAGCGGCGGCGTAAATTTGTTTGCGTCGATCCTCACGCCATTCCCGCCGTAGCATTTATTGATGCCGATATGATGGATAGCATGCCCGCGGCGCTAAAAGCGGCGACGGGGGTTGATGCGTTAACACATGCTATTGAGGGATATTTGACGAAAGGCGCTTGGGAACTGACCGATACTTTGCATCTCAAAGCCATTGAGGTTATCAGCCGTTCCTTGCGCGCAGCAGTAAAAGGTGATGCCACAGCGAGCGAAGATATGGCGCTTGGGCAGTATATTGCCGGTATGGGCTTTTCCAATGTGGGGCTGGGATTAGTACACGGTATGGCTCACCCGCTTGGCGCGTTTTACAACATGGCACATGGCGTGGCTAATGCCATTTTATTGCCTTATATCATGCGCTATAACGCGGCTTATACCGGTGAGCGTTTCCGTCAAATCGCAGTGGCGATGGGGCTGGATAACGCATTAAATTTGCCGTTGGATCAGGTGCGTGAGCAAACTATTCAGGCGGTATTTGCATTGAATCGTGATATTGGCATCCCAGCTTCTCTCAGTGCTGTTGGGATGCGGGCTGATGATATTCCAGCACTGGCTGTAGCAGCCTTTGCCGATGTCTGTACTGGGGGCAATCCGCGTGAAGCCTCGGTTGATGAGATTATGACGCTTTATCATCAAGCTTGCTGAAAGAACGGTCATTCGTCACAAATTGATTATAAAGTCATGAGGAAAGTTTAATCCTCATGGCTTTATTGATACCAAACAACTCCCACTATACCCAAAAGAGGTAGGGTCACTGATGCGGGGCGGTATATTTATTATCCTAACTATAACAACTGCTATAACTGAGCCACCGCGCTCTGCCTTAACCATTCCTCCCGCTGAATAACTCATTTTTTTGAATTAATCGGATTTCATCCATTGCGGTGTTCTCCATTTTCTGGAATGCAACCAAGTGGGAATCTTATGAAAGAGACCAACCAATCTCGACTGTTAACGGCGGAAATTACGCGCCGAAAACTTGTCCAAACGACAGTCGTCGGCGGCCTTGCCATGGCAACCGGAGCGTTTTCGCTACCGTTTTCCCGCACCGCACACGCTGTTCAATCTGCAATAAACCCGGCTAATGATGGCAAAGTGATATGGAGTGCTTGCACCGTTAACTGCGGCAGCCGTTGCCCATTGCGCATGCATGTGGTTGATGGGGAAATTAAATATGTCGAAACGGATAATACCGGTGATGATAATTTTGAGGGTTTGCATCAAGTTCGTGCCTGTTTACGCGGCCGCTCAATGCGTCGGCGGGTGTATAACCCCGACCGATTGAAATACCCAATGAAACGCGTAGGTGCGCGCGGGGAAGGCAAGTTTAAACGTATTTCATGGGATGAGGCATTTGATACCCTCGCTGCCAGCATGAAAAGCATCATTAATGAGTATGGCAATGAAGCCATCTATTTGAACTACGGCACGGGTACGCTGGGCGGCACCATGACCCGCTCGTGGCCACCGGGTTCAACCTTATTGGCCCGATTGATGAATTGTTGCGGCGGCTATCTTAATCATTATGGCGATTACAGCACCGCACAGATTGCAGCCGGCCTGAATTATACCTATGGCGGTTGGGCTGACGGTAATAGCCCATCAGACATTGAAAACAGCAAACTGGTGGTGTTGTTTGGTAACAACCCCGGCGAAACCCGGATGAGCGGCGGCGGCGTCACTTATTATCTGGAGCAGGCACGGGAGAAGTCTAACGCCAAAATGATTGTTATTGATCCGCGTTATACCGATACCGCGGCGGGCCGTGAGGACGAATGGATCCCGCTGCGGCCGGGGACGGATGCTGCACTGGCCTGCGCACTGGCTTATGTAATGATTAGCGAGAATCTGGTGGATCAGCCGTTCCTCGATAAATATTGCGTGGGCTATGACGAGAAAACCCTACCCGAAGGCGCGCCGAAGAATAGTCATTATAAAGCCTATATTTTAGGGCAGGGCACAGATAAAACCGCCAAAACGCCACAGTGGGCGGAGGCTATCACCGGTATTCCTGCCGCAAAAATAATTAAGTTGGGCCGCGAAATTGGCTCGGTGAAACCCGCTTATATCGCGCAGGGGTGGGGGCCACAGCGCCATGCTAACGGCGAGAATACCAGTCGCGCAATTGCCATGCTGGCTATCTTGACCGGTAACGTGGGGATCAATGGTGGTAATTCTGGGGCGCGTGAAGGTTCCTATGGCCTGCCGTTTGTCCGAATGCCGACGTTGGAAAACCCAATTAAAACCAGTATTTCGATGTTTTTATGGACTGATGCCATTGAGCGCGGCCCTGAAATGACCGCCACCCGCGACGGAGTACGGGGTAAAGATAAGCTGGATGTGCCCATCAAGTTTATCTGGAACTATGCCAGTAACTGCCTGATTAATCAGCATGCAGAAATAAACCGTACTCATGACATTCTGCAAGATGATAAGAAATGCGAAATGATTGTGGTCATCGATAACCACATGACTTCGTCAGCTCAATATGCCGATATCATTCTGCCAGATTGTACCGCTTCCGAGCAGATGGACTTCTGCCTCGATGCATCGAGTGGCAACATGGCATATGTGATCTTCGCCGATCAGGTCATCAAACCGCGCTTTGAGTGCAAAAACATCTATGAAATGACCAGTGAGCTGGCAAAACGTATGGGGGTGGAGCAGCAATTTACCGAAGGGCGCACACAAGAGGGCTGGCTGCGCCATCTCTATCAGCAATCACAGGAAGCTATTCCTGAACTGCCTTCTTTTGAGGAATTCCGCGAACAGGGCATTTTCAAAAAACACGATCCGGCAGGGCATCATGTTGCCTATAAAGCCTTCCGCGCCGATCCGGTTGCTAACCCGCTCACCACGCCATCGGGCAAAATTGAAATCTACTCTGCCGAGTTAGCGCAAATTGCCGCGACCTGGGAGCTACAACCGGATGATGTTATTGACCCGCTGCCCGTGTATGCCGCTGGATTCGAAAGTTTTGACGATCCCCTAAACCAGAAGTATCCATTACAACTCACCGGGTTCCATTACAAAGCCCGAACTCACTCGACTTACGGCAACGTCGAGGTACTGAAAGCCGCTTGCCGTCAGGAAATGTGGATTAACCCACTCGATGCCAGAGAACGCGACATCAAAAATGGCGATATTGTGCGGATATTTAATGGCCGTGGCGAAGTTCAGATTAACGCCAAAGTCACGCCACGTATGATGCCGGGCGTTGTGGCGCTGGGGGAGGGGGCATGGTACAGCCCAGATGAAAATCGCATCGACAGAGCGGGCAGCATCAACGTATTGACCACACAGCGCCCTTCTCCGTTGGCGAAAGGGAACCCATCCCATACCAACCTCGTTCAAGTAACCAAGGCTTAAGGAGCTAAATGATGACGCAATATGGTTTTTACATCGACTCCAGCCGGTGCACGGGGTGCAAAACTTGCGAGCTGGCTTGCAAAGACTTCAAAAATTTATCCACCGATGTGAGCTTCCGGCGCATTTACGAATATGCCGGAGGTGACTGGCAACAGGATAATGGTGCATGGCACCAGAATGTGTTTGCTTACTATCTTTCTATTGCCTGCAACCACTGTAGTGACCCCGCCTGTACCAAAGTGTGCCCGACTGGCGCGATGCATAAGCGCGATGATGGTTTTGTGGTAGTGAACGAGGATATTTGTATCGGTTGCCGTTACTGCCATATGGCCTGCCCGTATGGTGCGCCGCAGTACGACGAAGCAAAAGGGCATATGACCAAGTGTGACGGCTGCTATGAGAGAGTCGCCGCCGGTAAGAAGCCGATTTGTGTCGACTCCTGCCCATTGCGAGCGCTGGATATGGCACCTATCGATGAGCTGCGTGAGAAGTACGGTGAATTGGCCGAAGTTGCTCCGCTGCCTGCCGCTCATTTCACCTTACCGAATATTGTCGTGAAACCGAATGCCAACAGCCGCCCGGTCAGAGATACCACCGGTCATCTGGCAAATCCGAAGGAGGTATAGCATGGGTATGGGATGGCATGAATGGCCACTGATGGTCTTTACGGTGCTGGGGCAGTGCGTAGTCGGAGGCTTTATTGTTCTTGGGCTGGCATTGATATTTGGCGGTTTGAGTCGTGGGCAACAACAGCGTGTTCACCGCAGCATGTTTGCCTTATGGGTGTTGATGGCTTTGGCTTTCATTGCCTCGACATTGCATCTGGGCTCGCCCATGCGGGCATTCAACTCGTTAAATCGGGTCGGTGAATCGGCGCTGAGTAATGAGATAGCCGCCGGTTCGGTGTTCTTTGCCGTAGCGGGCTTCTACTGGTTGCTGGCGATTTTGAATAAGATGCCCGCGCTGCTCGGTAAAATCTGGTTGGTGGTGGCAATGGTGCTGGGCGTGGTATTCGTTTATGCCATGTGTCGGGTTTACTCCATTGATACAGTACCCACTTGGGATAATATTTATACCCCACTGGGCTTCGTGCTGACCGCCTTTATTAGCGGGCCAATGTTGGGTTATTTACTGCTGCAATGGGCGGATATCAATGGGCGGGCGATGCTACAACTGCCGATGATCAGTGTGTTAGCGCTGATTATCAGTCTCGCCAGTGTCATTATGCAGGCCGCGAGTTTGCCGCTGATTTACAGCTCGGTGCAGCAAGCCTCTCAGCTCATCCCTGATTATGGCACCTTGATGGTCTGGCGTTTGGTGTTGCTGGTATTAGGATTGGGCTGTTGGATTTGTCCCTTAATTCGAGGGCGTACACCTATGACACTGGGGATGATATTTGCCATGTTATTGATTATTGTTGCTGAATTGATTGGCCGCGGCGTGTTCTACGGGCTGCATATGACGGTAGGAATGACATGATTTATCAGCAAATTGCATTGACAGGCCGGGTGTTGGGCGCACTGTTTTATTGCGAGCCAGACAGCCCGGCATGCCATGATATTGTGGCGCAATTAAGTCATGGTTTATGGGCGGCACAGTGGCCTTATGGCTCGGAGCAGCAGCGGCTAGCTATTGCGGCTTTACTGGCACAATCAGTAACCGAAGAAACGCGAGAAGAGGCTTGGCAACGGCTGTTTATTGGCCCTTATGCTTTGCCTGCGCCGCCTTGGGGTTCTGTTTATCTCGATAAAGAGAATGTGTTATTTGGTGATTCCACCTTAAAACTGCGCCACTGGATGGCGCAGCAGCAAGTGGAAGTGACATTGGATCAGGATGAGCCGGAAGATCAGTTTGGTTTAATGCTAATGATGGCTGCCTGGCTGGCAGAGCATCAACCAGCCGGTTTGCCCGAGTTACTGGCCGATCACTTACTGCCTTGGGGGTATCGCTATCTGGCTTTGCTGCAATCCGACGCCGAGCATCCGTTTTATCAAGGGCTGGCTCAACTGGCAACTCTGACGCTCACCCATTGGCAAGATGAATTGCAGGTGACGCCTGCACTGGTTGAGTTGTATCGCTAAACAGGAATCTGGTTTTTTATTCAATGATAAGTGTGACTTTCTTACCGATATTACCGGCCATGCTAACCAATGAATCAAGAGTGAATTTTTCTGTTTTTTGATTAACGACATCTGAAACTCTCGGGCGCGACACATGTAGTAATGTGGCCGCGTCCACTTGCCGTATACCTTCGGATTTAATCCAACCAGCAATTGACGTCATCAGTGCTTTTTTCATTACCAAAGCTTGTTCAATCTCTGCATTTGATTCTGCTAATAGTTGACTGGCCTGAGCATCAGAAAACCCCAAATCACTAAAAATATTATCTTCTGCGGTAGTCATGTGACGTGATGCTGTATCAATTTTATCTGTCATTTCCTGCTCTCCGCTCGTGAATAATGTCTTTGTAACGCGTTTTAATAATGTTGACGTCTTTCTGGCTAGTCCTTTGTGATTTTTTCTGAAAACTATGCAATACGTAAATTTTTCTTTCAAATTTAGCGATATAGACAACGCGATAAGCTTTTGAATGATCATCCAAACGTATTTCAATAACGCCAGTTCCCCAATTATTTATCATTTTGAAATCATTAGGTTCCAGGCCATGTTGAATATTTCGTAGTTGTCTTCCTGCAACTATGCGAGCACTTTCCGGAAAAGCCTTCAAATCCTCCAGCGAACTGCCCCGCCAATCAATTATTTTGCCAGTCATTCATCACTCCTTGATGTATGTATAAAATTTTATACATTTTTGGCTGAGATAATCAATTCATTTTTACTGTGGCTTTCTCTCTTGAGTCAGCATTTCACTTGCTTCCCGCTCTCTCCCAATCGACTAATTTGTGACCGGCTTCTACTTTCCTTGCTCTCATGTTGGACAAGCCGTGGGGCGTTTGTATTATTAGATTGAATATAAATTTAATAGTGAATATATATTCAATGCGGAGAAAAATAATGAAAAATACCCTACTGAAATCCTGTCTTACCGCAGCATTGATCTCAATGGCGGGTGTTGCTGGTGCTGCCAGTAACGGCCTGATCGCCATTATCACCCCATCCCACGATAACCCGTTTTTCAAGGCGGAAGCCGAAGGTGCCAAAGCCAAAGCAACGGAGCTGGGATACACCGTATTGGTGGCGTCTCATGATGATGATGTGAACAAACAGAACCAACTACTGGAAACCGCTATCGCCCGTAAAGCCAAAGCGATCATTCTGGATAATGCCGGTTCGGATGCCACTATCGGGCCGTTGAAAAAAGCCAAAGCCGCAGGTATTCCCACCTTCCTGATTGACCGCGAAATCAATGAAACCGGCATTGCAGTTTCACAAATCGTGTCCAACAACTATCAGGGGGCACAGCTCGGTGCTGAGAAATTTGTCGTCCTGATGGGGGGCAAAGGCAAGTATGTTGAATTACTGGGCCGTGAATCAGATACCAACGCACACGTGCGTTCACAGGGTTATCACGACGTGATCGACGAACATAGCGACATGAAGATGGTCGCTCAACAGACTGCAAACTGGAGCCAGACTGAAGCCTTCAACCGTATGGAGTCCATTTTGCAGGCTAACCCGGATATTACTGGGGTGATTTCGGGTAACGACACTATGGCGTTAGGCGCTGAAGCCGCATTAAAAGCAGCAGGGCGTAATGATGTGATTGTGGTCGGATTTGACGGTAGCGACTATGTCCGCGACTCCATCATCAATAAAGGCAATATCAAAGCCACCGTACTTCAGCCAGGTTGGGCACAAGCCCAGATGGCGGTGGTTCAAGCTGATAAATATCTGAAAACCGGTTCCACCGGGCAAGAAGAAAAACAGTTGATGGACTGCGTATTGATTGATGAAAACAATGCCAAAAACCTGAATGTCTTTGCGCTGAAAGAGTAACGCCTCAAGCAAGGTTTGCTAACACGCGCATTTAAAAGGCAATGAGGGGCGCACCAGCCCCTCCTGACAGGAGGCAGTATGTGGTTCAGTGCCCTATCGAAAGCAGGCGGCTTGTTGGTTATCAGCACCGTATTAGTGGCTTGCACCGTGGTGGATTTGGATGAAAACGGCAAACCGATTCTGCCGGTCGATCCAAATGCGGTGGTCAGCGACTATAACCAACCACCGGACAAAGTCGCCTCCACCATTTGGGTGAGCAAAGTCATGCCATTTGCCAACAGCAACGCTCTCAGTTGGCAGCAAGTGAAACAACAGAATCAGCCAGCAACAGGGAAAAATAGCCAAAGTCATTTTGTTCGCTTCAACGGCAAAGTGGTGGCGGTAGAAACAGAAGGGCGGGAAGGGGCAATAAGAGTGGCAGTCGAGGGCGATGAGCAAGTGCTGCAATTGGGGCCGATCGTCAAAGGCAATGCTATTCGTGATGCATCAACCTTTATCCGCTTCGAAGATTTTAAAAATCAGGTGCAATATGCCCAGCTCTCTAAGGCATTGAGCAAAAGAGCTTTACAGGATGTGGCCAAACCCGATGCCAGTTGGATCGGCCAGCAAGTTGAGGTATTGGCGGCGGTAACAGTGTCTCCCACCGGCTTGAGTAATGCGGTGCCGCTCAGTTTGAATAAGGAGAGCCACTAATGGATCATCGACCTGACATCGTCATGCGTGCTGAAGATATTTCGATGCGTTTTCCTGGCACATTGGCGTTAGATGCCGTCAGTTACCATGTATATCGCGGCAAAGTTAATGTGATTATTGGTGAGAATGGCGCGGGAAAATCCACTTTGATGAAGATTCTGGCGGGGGTGCAGCAACAAACTTCCGGCCAGATTTACCTCAACGAGCAGCCGGTAACCATTGCCAATACCCGTGAAGCGGCAGCACTGGGTATCGGCATGGTGCATCAAGAACTGAATTTGTCAGAAAATCTTAATGTCGCGGAAAACATCTTTCTGGGACGCGAGATTCAGCAAGGTTTGAAGCCGATCAATCAGGCGGCGCAGGAATTGATCGCCGAACAACTGATGGTACGTCTTGATCAGGCTATTTCACCCAAAGAAATGGTGTCGAACCTGAAAGTCGGCCAGCAGCAACTGATTGAAATTGCTAAGGCTCTGGCTGAGCAGGCAGATATTTTGATTTTGGATGAGCCAACTTCGGCGCTGAGCAAAACTGAAGTCGATATTTTGTTCCGGGTGATTCGTGAACTGACGCGCCAGGGCGTTTCTATCGTCTACATTTCGCATCGTTTGGAAGAGTTGATGGCCATTGGCGACTATATCACTATCCTGCGCGATGGCCGTTTTCAGGCGGAAGCCGCCGTCAAAGATATTGATGTACCGTGGATTGTGCGTGAAATGCTGGGTAGTGATCCGGTTTCCAGCTTCCTTCATCCCGACCGGACTTTCGGTGCACCAATGATGGAAGTCGATAACGTCACTTTAATCAATGAATCCGGTAATACCGTGGTGAATCAAGTCTCGCTGCAAGTGCGTGCTGGTGAAATCGTCGGTATTTATGGATTGATGGGGGCTGGGCGCACCGAACTGTTCGAATGCCTGCTGGGCACGCAACAGAGCTATCTCGGCACCATTCGGCTCAATGGCACCGCCATCAGTGCCAAAACCTCAACCGCAGAGCGCATCCGCCTTGGCATGAGTTTAGTACCGGAAGATCGCAAAAAAACCGGTATTTTCCCGGTGTCATCGGTGGCTAATAACCTGACCATTTCCAGCTTATGGCGTCGGTTGAAACACCGCTTCGCCATCTGGCAGGAGAGTGAATCACAGGTGGTTGCCTCGGTGATTGGCGACCTGTCTATCAAAGTCTCTTCACCTGAAGTGGAAATTCAGGCGCTCAGTGGCGGTAATCAGCAAAAAGTCGTCATTGGCCGCTCATTACTGACCAGTCCGAACATTTTGCTGCTGGATGAACCGACACGGGGCATTGATGTTGGTGCAAAAGCGGATGTGTTTGAAATGATGGTGAAACTCTCTGAGCAGGGGATCGGCATTCTGTTTTCCACCTCAGATCTGAAAGAAATTATGGCGGTATCAGACCGCATTCTGGTGATGTCGAACGGCAAGCTGACCGCGAATGTTTCCCGTCAGTCAGCCAATGAATCGGCATTGGTTACGGCAAGCGCACAAGGGTTTGAATGATGAAAGCAACAACTGGCACTGCGTTGGCGAGTCACCAGCCCGGTGGAGCGTCGTGGTCACGGGAAAATATGCTGCTGCTTCTGCTCAAGATGCGCACCTTTATTGCCCTGTTTCTGATTCTGGGTTTCTTCTCGGTCATGGTTCCGGGGTTTTTGGCGACCGGTAGCTTGATCATTATGGTCAAGCATATCGCGATCAATGCCTTCCTCGCGTTGGGTATTACTTTTGTCATTATCACCGCAGGGATTGACCTTTCTATCGGGGCAACCTTGGGGCTGTGCGGCATGATTGCGGGTTGGATGATCACTCAAGGTATTGTTTTACCGATGTTTGGGATTGCGATCTTCCCGAGCGTCTGGGTGGTAGTTCCGGTGGTCTTGGTTATCGGAGCACTGATTGGCGCGGTTAATGGTTGGATCATTACCCGCTATAACGTTGCCCCGTTTATCTGCACCCTCGGCACCATGTATGTGGTGCGCGGTGCGGCGATGCTGATTTCCGGTGGTGAAACCTTCCCTGGCTTACAAGGGAATCCACAACTGGGTAATACCGGCTTTGACCTGTTGGGGTCTGGCACCTTGCTGGGCTTGCCGATTGCCATCTGGATCATGTTTATTCTGGCGCTGGTTATTGCTTATGTTGCCCGCCGCCTACCCTTTGGCCGCCATGTTTACGCCATTGGTGATAACGAACGAGCTGCAGAGCTTTCTGGCGTTAAAGTGCGACAGGTCAAGGTGTGGGTCTACACCATATCGGGCTTCTGCGCAGCCATCGCCGGGATCATTGTTTCCGCTCAGTTGGTGGCCAGCCACCCAGCCAATGGCAGTGGTTTTGAGATGAATGCCATTGCCGCCGTGGTACTGGGTGGGACTTCTCTGGCCGGAGGCCGGGGCACTATTCTTGGTACGCTGATTGGCGCATTTGTTATCGGCATTCTGGCTGACGGTTTAGTGATGATGGGGGTTAGCGAATTCTGGCAAATGGTGATTAAAGGTATCGTGATTATAGTGGCGGTCATTATCGATCAGATGCAGAACCGGATGCAGCATAAGGCAGCGATCGTCTCGCAAAAGTCCACTGTGCTGGCACAAGTTGGGAAGAGCGAACAGGCATAAAGAATAGGTAAAACAGGTTGTTGTTGCCTATTAGTTACAGAAAAATATTAGCTACATAAACAGATTAGTTACAGAAATATATTGGCGACAGAACACGAAGATGTCACGCCGGAGGGCGATTTCCGGACAGGCTTGATGAAAGCTATTTTTTAGCGCCATCAGGAATAAATATTCGGTAATGAGTAAAAATTCAGTTATCGATAAAATTTAAGAGAGGTAATGTCATGAATCCGTATTCACTGTCAGTCGATGAGCTGGTGAAAAAGGCACGGGCCATCCGTCGCCGCATCGTCCTGCTTAATGCGAATAGCCCCGCAGGGGGGCATACCGGCGCTGATCTTTCGCAAGTAGAGATTCTGACTGCACTCTATTTCCGTATCCTCAATTGTGCGCCAGACCGACTTACCGATCCTGAGCGCGATATCTATGTTCAGTCTAAGGGTCATGCGGTCGGCGGTTATTACTGCTGTTTGGCCGAGGCAGGTTATTTCCCCGAAGCGTGGTTGGCGACTTATCAACACGCTAACTCACATCTCCCTGGGCACCCCGTCAAACATAAAACTCCAGGTATTGAATTAAATACCGGTGCTTTGGGGCACGGCTTACCTGTGGCTGTGGGGATTGCACTCGCAGCAAAACGAGCTAACAGCAAACGTCGGGTATTTGTACTGACCGGTGATGGTGAACTGGCCGAAGGCAGTAACTGGGAAGCTGCGTTAGTGGCTGCTCACTATCAGTTAGACAACCTGATAATCATTAATGACAAAAACAAACTCCAACTGGCAGGTACGACCAAATCCATTATGAACACCGATCCGTTGGCAGATAAGTGGCAGGCGTTTGGCCTACAAGTCACTGAATGTCAGGGCAATGATATGCAATCAGTGGTTGACACATTGGAGGGATTACAAGCGAACGGTAAACCCAACGTGGTGATTGCCAATACCGAAAAAGGTGCCGGTATCTCCTTTATTCAAGGGCGCGTGGAGTGGCACCACCGGGTGCCGAAAGGTGCTGAAATTGATCTGGCGCTGGAGGAATTGAGCGATGAGTAATGCAGAACATTTGGCCGCAGTGATGGTCGAGCAGTTTATTAAAGCCGTGGATAACGGGGTGGATCTGGT
This sequence comes from Yersinia sp. 22-579, assembly GCF_030433455.1. Classification (NCBI taxonomy): domain Bacteria; kingdom Pseudomonadati; phylum Pseudomonadota; class Gammaproteobacteria; order Enterobacterales; family Yersiniaceae; genus Yersinia; species Yersinia sp. 22-579. The sequence goes on from NZ_JAUJTZ010000003.1 coordinate 361,819, forward strand.
ACCTGTTGTCGCTGACTCCACTTCGACGGCGAAAATTGGGCCGTTTATAGCCCGTTTCCCAGACCGGGTAGTGAATGTCGGGATTGCCGAGCAGGCGATGGTGGGCACCGCGGTAGGGTTATCCATGGGCGGAAAAGTGGCAGTAACCTGTAATGCCGCGCCCTTCCTGATTTCGCGCTCCAACGAACAGCTCAAAATCGATGTTTGCTACAACAATAGCAATGTAAAACTGTTTGGTTTGAACTCAGGAGCCAGTTATGGGCCGTTGGCGAGTACTCACCACTGTATTGACGATATCGCCATTCTACGCGGCTTTGGCAATATCGAGATTTATGCCCCCTCCGACCCGCAAGAGTGCCGCCAGATAATTGATTATGCTCTGGCGCATATTGGGCCGGTTTATATCCGCCTCGACGGTAAATCTTTACCGCCACTGCATGATGAACACTACCAGTTTGCTCCCGGCCAGATTGATGTTTTGCAGGAAGGTCAGGATATTACTCTGGTAGCTATGGGTTCTACAGTTCATGAAGCTGTTAGCGCGGCTGCGATACTGGCAGATAACAATGTTTCTGCTGCGGTGGTCAACGTTTCTTCGATTCGCCCATGTGATACTCAAAAGCTGTTAACCATCCTCCAAAACAGCCAACGGGTGATAACCATCGAAGAGCACAATATTAATGGCGGTGTGGGCAGTCTGGTGGCTGAAGTGCTGTCCGAAGCAGGTAGTGGCATTCCATTGGTAAGACTCGGTATTCCTGATGGCGGTTATGCGATTGCGGCCGACCGGGCAGAAATGCGGGCTTATCATGGTTTTGATGCAAAAGGCATTGTGGCTCGTGCTTTGCGGTTTTGCCGGGGAGAGTAATCATGCCGACGCCGATTATTTTGGCCATTGATGAAGGAACCACCAACGCCAAAGCCATTGCGGTGGATGCCGCTGGGCAAATTCTGGCGAAAGCCTCGGTGCCGCTGCTGTTGGAGCATCCGAGGCCTGGCTGGGCGGAGCAAGATCCGCAGGCTATCTGGCAGGCTGTTTCTTTAGCCATAGAAGGCTGTTTGAGCCAGTTGGCAGGGGTACGGGTTGCCGGTATTGCTATCAGTAATCAACGCGAATCGGTGCTTATCTGGGAGCGAGAGACAGGAATGCCACTGACTCGAGTGGTCAGTTGGCAGTGTCGGCGCTCGGAGGCGTTCTGCCAGACGTTGAGTCAGTTACCGGAAGCGGCGATGATAGCCGAACGTACCGGATTGCAGATTGACCCCTTGTTCCCCGCGGCTAAAGTTCACGGCATGTTGGCGGAAATTCCGCAGGGTGTCGAGCGCGCGGCCCACGGCGAATTGTGTGTTGGTACTATCGATTGCTGGCTCACCTGGCAACTCAGTGGCGGCCAAAGTTTCTCGACTGATTTTTCCAATGCTGCCCGAACGCAACTGTTTAATATTCATTCTGGTCAATGGGATCCAGACCTATTGGCGCTATTTGGTATTCCCAGCCTTTGTCTGCCCGCGGTTTTACCTTCGGCGGCTGTCCACGGGCACACCGGCAATATGGGTATCACTGGCTTGAGTCAGGGGATACCGATTGTGGCGCAAATTGGTGATTCGCATGCTGCGCTCTATGGGCAGGGCGGTGACCGCGCGGGCGAAATCAAAGCCACCTACGGTACCGGTTCATCTTTGATGACCACTCTGAAACAAGCCAGTGCGCAGAGTCACGGCTTAAGCACCACGATTGCCTGGCATGACGGTGAATTACGTTACGCCCTTGAAGGCAATATCACTCATACCGGTTCCGGTGTGGCGTGGGTTTCGCGCATGTTGGGGGTGACTGACTTAGCTCGCCTGACTGAAATGGCGCAAAGCCAGCCGGGTAATCAAGGCGTCTATTTTGTCCCGGCATTATCAGGTTTGGGTGCACCCTATTGGGACAGCCAAGCTCGCGGTTTGTTCTGTGGTCTCACTGATGCAACTACACCTGCAGTTCTGGCCCGTGCCGGGTTGGAGTCTGTCGCCTACCAAATAGCGGATGTCTTTTTTGCCATGGAGCAGGCCGGTCATCATCGCCTTGAGCGACTGCGGGTTGATGGTGGCGCAACCAGTAACCGCTGGTTGATGCAATTTCAGGCTGATTTGTTACAGCGCACCCTGATACGCAACCATACCGCAGAAGTGTCGGCATTGGGGGCGGCTTATTTAGGGGGGAAAACCTTGGGCTGGTGGCAGGATAGCCAGCAACTGGCGGCACTCCCCCGTGAAGTGGAATACATCGAACCGCGCGCTCAAAGTGCGGAGATGCAAGATAACTATAGCCTCTGGCAAACGGCCATCGCGCGTGCGCGTTTTCAGCCGAAATAACCCAAAGCAGGAGTAAGCATATGTCAGCAATACCTCGTAAGTTAACTTTCGCGGTGATTATCGGCAACCGGGGTTTCTTCCCTGGCTATTTGGTTGCGGATGCACGCCGCGATGCCCAGGCACTGTTTGACCGCTTGGGGATCAACATCATCATGCTGAATGAAGAGCAAACGCCGCTGGGTGGGGTGGAAAACTGGCGCGATGCTAAAGTGTGTGCCGAATTATTCCGTAAACATAGTGAAGAAATTCATGGTGTGGTGGTCATTCTGCCTAACTTTGGCGATGAAAAAAGTGTCTCCGATGCCATTCGTCTATCTGGCCTTAAAGTGCCGGTGCTGGTGCAAGCAGAAGAAGATGCACTGGACAAAATGGGGCTTGCGACACGGCGTGACAGCTTCTGCGGTAAAATCTCGCTCTGCAACAATTTGCGCCAATATGGCATTCCCTTCACATTGACCCAGCAACATGTTTGCAGCTTAAACAGTGACATATTCAGCCGTGACGTAGAGCAGTTTGTACAACTGTGTCGTGTGGTACATGCCATGAAACGCGTCAGAGTTGGGGCTATTGGCGCGCGCCCAACTAACTTTAATACCGTGCGTTACAGTGAAAAGTTATTAGAAAATTTGGGGATTACCGTTGAGACCCTTGATCTATCTGAAGTATTTTTCCGCGTAGCTAACCTCAGTGACCATGATATCCGTGTCGGTGAAAAACTGGCGTTATTGAAAGCCAATGGTGATACCAGTGCTATCCCACAAGATAAACTGCACAAAATGGCAAAACTGTTTGTGGTTATCAGTGAGTGGATTATTGCCAATGATATTGATACTACCGCCATGCAGTGTTGGACTTCATTACAACAGAATCTGGGAATTAACGTCTGCTCCATTATGAGTGTGATGTCCGGGCAATTAATGCCAAGTGCCTGTGAAGTGGATGTGATGGGCGCATTATCGATGTATGCCTTGGCAAGTTGTTCGTTGGCACCCGCTTCGATTGCTGACTGGAATAATAACTTTGGCGAAGAACGTGATAAATGCGTGCTATTCCATTGCGGCAACTTTGCCAGTGAAAGTTTAGAAAGCTCAACTATGGGCACTGCGGATATTATCGGAACAACTGTGGGTTGTGAGAATACCTGTGGCGCGGTTCATGGCCGCATGAAATCCGGCCCATTGACCTATTTCCGCCTCTCATCAGACGATTTCACCGGGCAGGTGCGAGCCTATGTGGGGGAAGGGCGTTCAGTCAGTGATGAGTTGAATACCGTTGGGTGCCGCGCAGTTGTAGAAGTGCCGCAACTGGAAAGTTTACTCACACATATCTGTAATAATGGTTTCGAGCACCATGTGGCGATGAACCATTCAGCTACAGCTAAAGTGCTGCAAGAAGCATTCAGTAAATATCTGGGTGTTGACTGCTATTGGCATGCGAAATAGCGTGTTGGCGTTAAGTGCTTAAATTATGCCGCACCAGGGACGGCGCGGTTACATCCAGGGCTTCAGTAAACCTAGCATTTCAGTAAACCTATGACTTCAAATAAACCTATGGCTACAGTAATGTCTCGGCGGTAATTCTGTCGGTAATCAATACATCAATATAGTTACCTGTCAGCGCGCCACGAATGGCGGCACTTTTCCCTACCCCTCCGGCCAGTGCGACGACTCGTGGGCAAGCCCGTAATTGTGGCAAAGACATACCAATCACCGGATCTTCTTCGTCACTAAGTACTGCGTTCCCCGCAGCATCAAAATAATGCAGACACAAATCCCCCACGGCACCGCGATCAGCCAGTAATTTAAGCATCTCTTCGTGGTAATAGTTACCGGAGTTTTTCAATAGCTGGGATGGCTCGAGATCGCCAATCCCAACTAACGCCAGATCAACTTCAGCAAATTTATTCACTACATCAGCGACTTCGCCACTTGATATCAGGCGGGTGCGATCTTCAGTCGAGCGCTCGATACTTTGTGCGGGCAGTAAATAAGCTGGGCAATTCAAAATATTAGCCAGAGCTTGGGTTAACAATGTGGCTTGCACATTGCCGTTGGGGCCAACCCCGCCCAATAATTGAATGACGCCGCTGGTTTTGATGTTAAGCGGATGAAGGTTATCAACCATTGCCCGAATTGTGCTGCTCCACGAAGAAATACCCACCATATCGTTTGGGCGAATACTGGTTTGCATATAGTGGGCTGCGGCAGAACCGATAGCTTGCTTTATCTGAGCAGAGCTGGCGTCATCGGCGATATCGACCACGATGGCCTGGTCTATACCATAGTGTTTTTGAATACGCGATTCGATACCAATAAACATGTTAGGGGGCTGAATGACGCTGATTTTAACCACCCCTTCTTTAACGCAACGGGTAATAGCACGGGAAACAAATGACTGGGATAAGTGCAGGCTGTCAGCAATTTCTGATTGCTTCATACCTTCGGTGTAATACAGCGTGGCTATTTTTACCAATAACCGCTGTTCATCTTGTCTCGACATTGCTCTACCCCGCTAAATACCTATGTCGGTATTTTTATTCAAAGCCGAATAAATAACAAGCAGTACCCATTTCAACTCTTTTTAATCAATATTTAGCAAAGCACCTATAGAGCAAAGTCATAGGTATTAAAGTTTCTATGTCTGCCACCATTGGGACTATTGCTGCTGAGGCTCGTCTTTCGATGAGCTTTCTACCGGTTCTTTTTCTGCTTCAGCTTGATCAGGAGGGGGCATGATGTCGTGAATCAATTGTTCATCAAAGCTGGGATTAAGTGCAGGGGAGAGTGGAGAACTGACCAAACTGTCAGGTATGGCCATATGTGGCACCGGAGCATCGTTAACAAATTCGTCTTGATCCTGTTTAACTGTCCTGCTGAATGCTATCAAACTTAAGCCACAGAGTGAGAAAAACGCATACAGAATATTGCCACCCAGAGGGGCAATCAGCGCGCCCACGGCAAGTGGCCCGATACTGGCACCCACACCGAATGACATCAGTAAACATGCCGCTAAAGAGACTCGCCGTTCCGGTGCAATCAGATCATTGGCTAGTGCAACGACTAATGGATAAAGCGTGAACTGCAACATGCTGACGATAAAGCCTAAACCCAATAAAAAATGGAACGAGATATGCGGTACCAGCGCTAGCGGCAGTGCTGTTAAGGCCAGTAATAATGCGTTAATACGTAGCAGGAGTGTGCGGTTATAGCGGTCGGACAGCCAACTGAGTGGAAGCTGGGCGACCAATCCGGCAAAAATAGATAACGCCATGAACAGGCCGGTTTCTTGAGTGGAAAGCGATTGCAAGCTGGCATAAACCGGTGCCAGACCATAAAACGAGCCGACAATCATGCCGATAACTAATGTCGAGGCCAGTATTTTGGGGATGGAGTTGATAAAGAATTTCAGTTCCATAGGAGCCGGTGACATTTGCTGAGCATTACTGCGAGTGGTCAGGGCTACGGGGACCAAACACAGAGCAAAAAACAGAGCAATAATCATGAGAGTGCTTAAACCCAGCTCAGGTTGAAGCATCAACACGACTTGGCCTAATGCCATACCAGCATAAGTTGCCGCCATATAAAAGCCAAACACCGTACCGCGCTGGCTAGACTCTGCTTGATCATTTAGCCAACTTTCTAACACCATAAACTGGCACATCATGCAGAGGCCAATAATCAAGCGTAGAACTACCCACGCAGGGATATATTCAGTAAGGCCATGACTTAACACCGCAGCTGTAATAATGCCGGCACAGGCCACGTAGGCACGGATATGGCCTACCCGAGCTATCAGGAAGTGGCCGACCTTGCCTCCAATCACCAAACCAATATAGTTTGCAGCAATGATTGCCCCGATTAATGCACCGGAAACATGAATAGCAGTCAACCGTAACGAGATATAAGTGGTCAGTAAACCTGACCCTAATAACATCAGCACCGTTGCGCTATAGAGTGGGAAGAAGGCGTTGAGAATTTTTTTCACTGTCACGTCCTAAGTTCATCATGCCGGTAAATTACCGGTACTTCAGATGTCGCCAGTCGCATCTTCTTTATTTTGATACTAACAGCTGAGTCCCTGAGGTAAAGCTTTGTACGGTAATGTGCTTTTTTTCATGACACCTTGCGAGGCGTTTCGCATAACGAACAGCTGTTGTCGTTACGGCCCAAAGAAGTGCTACTATCGGCAGCGGCAGACTTCATTCGAGTAGGGGCAATAATGCGCGAAGAACAATTACGTCAGCTTAGTACCGCAGTCGGTCATAAACTTAAAGATCGTGATGCCTGGGTTACCTGTGCCGAGTCATGTACAGGTGGTTGGGTAGCTAAAGCCCTGACAGATATTGCGGGCAGCTCAGCCTATTTTGACCGTGGTTTTGTCACATACAGCAATGCGGCAAAACATGATTTACTAGGTGTAAAAGAAAGTACTTTGGCCGAGCATGGCGCTGTGAGTGACGCTGTCGTCCGGGAAATGGCATTGGGTGCATTGCGAGCGGCTAATGCGGACTTCGCGATATCGATAAGCGGAGTTGCCGGGCCTGATGGCGGCACAACAGAGAAACCGGTGGGCACTGTGTGGTTTGCTTTTGCTAAACGTGACGGCAAGGTTAGTGCGACAAAACAACTTTTTTCTGGCGATCGTGACGAGGTCAGGCTGCAAGCGGCTGTTTTCGCACTACAAACACTTTTAGATGATTTTCTATAAAATTAGTCTTGATACTGTATGATTGTACAGTATAATTAGTGGTAATTTCTTGCACAAACAACATTCAGTGGTGATGACAGGGCAACCCGGCATCCCAGAGAGGGAGTGAAAATGGCTATTGATGAGAATAAACAAAAGGCGTTAGCAGCAGCACTGGGCCAAATTGAAAAACAATTCGGCAAAGGCTCTATCATGCGCCTTGGCGAAGACCGCTCAATGGATGTTGAAACCATCTCTACTGGTTCTCTTTCTCTTGATATCGCATTGGGGGCGGGTGGCCTGCCAATGGGGCGTATTGTTGAGATTTATGGCCCTGAGTCGTCCGGTAAGACAACACTGACCTTACAGGTTATTGCTGCCGCACAACGCGAAGGTAAAACCTGCGCCTTTATCGATGCAGAGCATGCTCTTGACCCTATTTACGCTAAAAAACTAGGCGTAGATATTGATAACCTACTGTGTTCTCAGCCAGATACCGGCGAGCAAGCATTGGAAATCTGTGATGCGCTGACTCGTTCGGGCGCAGTCGATGTCATCATCGTCGACTCCGTTGCAGCATTAACACCAAAAGCTGAAATTGAAGGTGAAATCGGTGACTCTCACATGGGTCTCGCGGCCCGTATGATGAGCCAGGCCATGCGTAAACTGGCGGGTAATCTGAAAAATGCTAACACCCTGTTAATCTTCATCAACCAGATCCGGATGAAAATCGGCGTTATGTTTGGTAACCCTGAAACTACGACGGGTGGTAATGCCCTGAAATTTTATGCATCCGTACGTTTGGATATCCGCCGTATTGGTGCAGTAAAAGAAGGTGATGTGGTTGTTGGTAGCGAGACACGCGTTAAAGTGGTGAAAAACAAAATCGCAGCGCCATTTAAACAAGCCGAATTCCAGATCCTGTATGGTGAAGGTATCAATATTAACGGTGAACTGGTTGATTTAGGTGTTAAGCATAAACTGATTGAGAAAGCCGGTGCATGGTATAGCTACAACGGTGACAAGATTGGTCAGGGTAAAGCGAATGCCAGTAACTACTTAAAAGAAAACCCAGCAGTTGCCGCTGAGTTGGATAAAAAATTGCGTGAAATGCTGCTTAATGGTGGCAATGGTGAACAGCCTGTAGCAACAGCCGCATTTGCTGATGAAGCAGATGAAACCAGCGAAGAATTTTAATTTGTAAGGTCATCGACCGGATTAGCAAATTAGCAAACGGCTCACTTAATCAGTGGGCCGTTTTAGTTAATGATGATGTACATAAGTTCTTCAAGTTATACCTACACCCAAAGTAATTGGGTTACAGCAAGGTAGCAAACAAATGAACCCCGATGAGCTGACATCAGTCAGTGATTCGGGTGACAAATCTGCTGGGAGCAGATTTGAACGCTGCTTGCAGCGGCCTCACAGAGGCGAGGCTCATGGATGGGTCGAGTAACGAGCGCAGCTAACACGGCTGCAGCTTCAAGTAATAAGGGTAATTATGAATGACCTACTGAGTCGTGCTATGAGACTCCTCTCTCAACGTGACCATAGTGAATCAGAACTACGCCGCAAACTTGCATCTCAACCATTCTCGGCAAAAGGCCATTGGGGGAAACAAACAGGCCGTAGTGATAACGAACCCGTTGCAGATATCGATCCGAAAGTTATTGAGCAAGTGATTGCTTATTGTTACCAGCATAATTGGTTGGATGATGCCCGCTTTGCTACCAGCTATATTAATAGCCGTAGTCGTAAAGGATATGGCGCACAGCGTATTCGTTCTGAATTGATGCAAAAGGGTGTCGATAAAGAGCTCATTCAAGCTGCTTTTGAAATCAGTGAAATAAATTGGTGTTTGTTGGCAAAAGAAGTCGCTCAACGCAAATTTAGTGAAATTTTACCGATTGAATGGAAAGAGAAGGCCAAAGTTCAGCGCTATCTCCTGTATCGTGGTTTCTTCCAGGAGGAAATTCAGTCGATTTACAATGATTTTGTTGAATGAATGCACACAGGATTTTACTTCCCCGCGAAGAAAATTTATCTTAGTCCCACTTTTTGTTCGTGAGCTTACCCATTGTGTTGCCTTTTATCGTTACACAATCTGCTCGCGAGCTTATTCTTTTAGCTTGTTTCCGGGACAATTATGAGCAAGAGCACCGCTGAGATTCGTCAAGCGTTTCTCGATTTCTTCCATAGCAAGGGACATCAGGTTGTATCAAGCAGCTCTTTGGTCCCTAATAATGACCCTACGCTGTTGTTTACCAATGCCGGGATGAACCAGTTTAAGGATGTCTTCTTAGGTTTGGATAAACGGGCATACTCCCGTGCGACGACCTCTCAGCGCTGTGTGCGAGCAGGTGGTAAGCATAATGACCTTGAAAACGTAGGCTATACCGCACGCCATCATACTTTCTTCGAAATGTTAGGTAATTTTAGCTTCGGCGATTACTTCAAACATGATGCCATCAGTTTTGCTTGGGAGTTATTAACTGGCGAGCAGTGGTTTAATCTACCGAAAGAAAAACTGTGGGTAACCGTTTACGAAACCGATGACGAGGCTTATGAAATCTGGGCCAATGACATTGGCATCCCTCGTGAGCGTATTATTCGTATTGGTGATAACAAAGGCAGTGCCTTTGCATCAGATAACTTCTGGCAAATGGGTGATACAGGCCCTTGTGGCCCATGTACAGAGATTTTCTTTGACCACGGTGACCATATTTGGGGCGGCCCTCCAGGCTCGGCAGAAGAGGACGGCGATCGTTATATTGAGATCTGGAATATCGTCTTCATGCAGTTCAACCGCCAATCTGATGGCACGATGCTGCCATTGCCTAAGCCATCAGTTGATACCGGCATGGGGCTTGAGCGTATTGCTGCGGTTTTGCAACATGTTAACTCGAACTATGAGATTGACCTGTTCCGCGATTTGATTAAAGCGGTAGCGGAAGTTACCGGTGCGACTGATCTTTCTAGCAAGTCGCTTCGAGTGATTGCTGACCATATCCGCTCTTGTGCTTTCCTTATCTCTGATGGCGTTATTCCGTCGAATGAAAACCGTGGTTATGTTCTGCGCCGTATCATTCGTCGTGCTATCCGTCATGGCAACATGCTGGGCGCGAAAGAGACTTTCTTCTACAAATTGGTCGCTCCACTGATTACTGTTATGGGGCCAGCTGCCGATGAGTTGAAACAACAACAGGCAATGGTTGAGCAGGTTCTGAAAACTGAAGAAGAACAGTTTGCGCGGACATTAGAGCGCGGCTTAGCTCTGTTGGATGAAGAACTCAGTAAATTGACCGGTGATACCCTTGATGGTGAGACAGCTTTCCGCTTGTACGACACCTACGGCTTCCCGGTTGATTTAACCGCAGATGTCTGCCGTGAACGTAATCTGAAAGTGGATGAAGCCGGTTTCGAGCAAGCAATGGAAGCTCAACGCCGTCGTGCGCGGGAATCCAGCGGCTTTGGTGCCGATTATAACAACTTAATCCGTGTTGATAGCGCTAGCCAGTTCTCTGGCTATGACCATGTTCATCAGCAGGCCACAGTGACTGCATTGTTCCGCAATGGCGAAGCTGTTGATGAAATTCATGAAGGTGAAGAAGCGGTTGTTGTCCTCAATCAAACGCCATTCTACGGTGAGTCTGGTGGCCAGGTTGGCGATACAGGCGAGCTGAAAAATGCGACTGCAACCTTTGCAGTGGCTGACACTCAGAAATATGGTCAGGCAATCGGTCATTTAGGGCAATTAACCCATGGAACATTGCGGGTTAATCACAGTATTGATGCTCAGGTTGATGTCGCACGACGTAACCGTATTCGCTTGAATCATTCCGCAACTCATTTATTACATGCAGCACTACGTAAGACTCTGGGCGACCACGTTGCTCAGAAAGGCTCATTAGTGAATGATAAATACCTGCGTTTCGATTTCTCTCATTTTGAAGCAATGAAACCGGAACAGATTCGCCTGGTAGAGGATATGGTTAACGAGCAAATTCGCCGTAATATGCCAGTCCAAACTGAAGTGATGGAACTGGATGCGGCGAAAGAAAAAGGCGCGATGGCCCTGTTCGGCGAGAAATATGACGACCAGGTGCGAGTCTTGACTATGGGTGATTTCTCAACCGAGCTATGTGGCGGTATTCATGCCAGCCGCACTGGTGATATTGGTCTGTTCCGTATTTTATCTGAATCAGGTACCGCAGCTGGGATTCGACGTATTGAAGCGGTAACTGGCGAGGGTGCTATTGCGCTATTGCATCAGCAGAGTGACCTGCTACAGGATGTTGCTCACCTGGTGAAAGGTGATACCAATAATCTGGCTGATAAAGTCCGTGCGGTGCTGGATCGCAGTAAAATGCTGGAGCGTGAGCTTCAGCAGTTGAAAGATCAGCAAGCAGCCCAGGAAAGTGCCTCATTATCCTCCAATGCGAAATTGGTCAATGGTGTGAAACTTTTAGTTAGTCAGTTGGATAATGTTGAGCCAAAAATGTTACGTACCATGGTTGATGATCTTAAAAATCAACTGGGCTCCGCTATTATTGTGCTGGCGACGACCGCAGATGATAAGGTCAGTCTAATTGTTGGCGTAACTAAAGACCTGACAGGTAAAGTCAAAGCGGGTGAATTAATCGCTGATATTGCTCAACAGGTCGGTGGTAAAGGCGGTGGACGCCCGGATATGGCTCAGGCCGGCGGTACTAATGTGCAAGCATTGCCATCGGCACTCGCTAGTGTTGAAACGTGGGTGGCATCCCGTTTATAAGTCAGTAAAGACCCATTAAATCAATGCGCCATATCTCTATGTTGGGTATGGCGTTTTTCAGTTTTCCTGTCATAGTTCGAAAACAAAGTTAAACGCAAAGTTATTTGCTTCAGCTAAACTTGTATTAGTTAGAGACTTGACCAAGCTACTTACATTTAATGTGAATGTGATAGCTTACGTTTTCACGGTGTATGATGGATAATGGCGGGGAAACTGAGAGACCCGACTCTTTTAATTTTTCAAGGAGCAAAGAATGCTTATTCTGACTCGTCGAGTTGGTGAAACACTCATGATTGGCGATGAGGTTACGGTTACTGTATTAGGAGTTAAAGGCAACCAGGTTCGAATTGGTGTAAATGCTCCGAAAGAGGTTTCTGTTCACCGTGAAGAAATCTACCAGCGCATCCAAGCAGAAAAGTCTCAACCGACGACTTACTGATTTTGAAGAAGCGTCTCGTGTTACACGAGGCGCTACTGCTGCTTACCCCCTCGTATTTCATTATTCATTCCCTTTTTGTGTTCTTATTCTGGTAATAATTTTCTGTTCGCGGCCAATTTAATGGTGTGGGTAGGATAATTTCATTTTTCTCTCAATTTGATTACACCGCAATAAACAGTATCTTGCCTGTTGATAAAACACTCTTTTTGACGCCAAACTGGTCATGTTGCGTGTGATTTGTGCAAATGAACGCTAGTTGGGAAAAATTGTTTGACTTATAAGTGCGGGAAAGTAATATGTGCGCCACGCAGTGCCGATGAGCTTCTTCAAAAGCAAGTCAGGCACAATTCGAAAGAAGCGTATGGTGAGGTGGCCGAGAGGCTGAAGGCGCTCCCCTGCTAAGGGAGTATACGGTCAAAAGCTGTATCGAGGGTTCGAATCCCTCCCTCACCGCCATTTACTATGCACCCATAGCTCAGCTGGATAGAGTACTCGGCTACGAACCGAGCGGTCGGAAGTTCGAATCTTCCTGGGTGCACC
>NZ_JAUJTZ010000040.1:0-1125 GCF_030433455.1 Yersinia sp. 22-579
ATTATCTGGGACAGGTATAAGCAAGGTGATTCCCTGCATGATATCGCCAGAATGTTCGACAGATATCATTCTTCTATTATGCCCACTATCCACCAGACTGGTGGATATCGTCCCCCTGTCCGAAAGCGGCATCCGTTAGCTCTTTCACTTGATGAAAGAGAGGAAATATCCAGAGCGCTGGTAACAAAAATCAGCATCAGAGCGATCGCAAACAAGCTATCGAGAGCACCTTCAACGATTAGCCGCGAGATCAAGAGGCACGGTGGTGCAAAACAATACCGTGCATCAAAAGCGGATACTGCTGCGTGGGAAAATGCTCTGAGACCAAAACCTTGCAAGCTAATTGAAAGACCCACACTGTGTAAAATCATCGCAGAGAAGATGCATCAGGACTGGTCGCCGGAACAAATCGCCGGTTGGCTGAAACGCTGTTATCCGGATAATCAGGAAATGCATGTGTCACATGAAACGATATATAAAACGCTTTTTATACAAACCCGGGGTGCATTAAAAAAAGAACTGCAGCAATGCCTCAGAAGCGGAAGAGTCGTGCGTAGATCCAGAACATCATCGCTTAAAGGGAAAGGATTGGGGTCAATCCCGGATACGATTTCTATCAGCGAAAGGCCACCTGAAGTCGCTGACAGAGCTATACCAGGGCACTGGGAAGGTGACCTGATCCAGGGCTCTAAAAACTCCTATATCGTCACCCTCGTAGAACGTCATTCCCGTTTTGTTATGCTGGCCAAAGTCAGGGACAACAAGACCATAACGGTTATATCTGCACTCATCAAACAAGCCCGGGAATTACCTGCTGAACTTTATAAAACATTAACATGGGACCGGGGTGCTGAAATGACCAGCCACACCCGGTTTACTGTAGCCACAGATATTCAGGTTTACTTCTGCGATCCTCAATCCCCCTGGCAACGCGGCTCCAATGAAAATACGAACAGATTACTCAGGCAGTATTTTCCAAAAGGAACTGACTTATCGGTTCACAGCCAGCAAAGACTAAATAGTGTTGCGAGGCAGCTCAACGAGAGGCCAAGAAAAACGCTAGACTATGAATCACCCGCAGAGCGTTTTAACCAATGTGTTGCATCCATCGGTTGAACTCACAGC
>NZ_JAUJTZ010000041.1:0-1071 GCF_030433455.1 Yersinia sp. 22-579
AGCTCTAACTCAGCATCTGATATCGACTCCATCCAGTCTGAAGTTAACCAGCGCATGGAAGAAATCAACCGCGTTACTAAGCAAACTGATTTTAACGGCATCAAAGTATTGGATAACCGTACCAAGACAGACTCAAGCTACGATTTCCAGGTCGGTTCGAAAGATAACGAACAAATCAGTATTGCTATTGGTGCAAGCTCAGGTTGGAACCTGGCAACAGCCAACGCTGATGGTACATCATCAGATTCCGTAAATACTTATGCTTTCACTAAGACAGCAGCTCTTGATACTAAACAAGCAGCATATGATACGGCAAATGGTGCATATCTGGCAGCAGTTAAAGCCGATGCCACTAATGGCACAACAACGGCTGCAGCACTTAAAGGCGCAGCGGATACTGCGACTACCGATCTGGCAACCGCGGTTAAAGATGCAACTGCTGTCAATGAAGCAGTAAATGGCAAGTCACGTACTGTTGCTGCCAAGGGCTTTGATGTGTTGAATGGTACCGTTGCTGCTGACGGTAAAGCAACTGGCACCACGCCGTTGGCTGATATCGATAAAGCGCTGAAAGCGGTTGATACTCAGCGCAGCGTGTTAGGTGCGTCTCAGAACCGTTTTGAGTCCACCATCACCAACCTGAACAACACCGTGAACAACCTGACTTCAGCCCGTAGCCGTATCCAAGATGCGGATTACTCAACTGAAGTGTCCAACATGAGCCGTGCACAAATTCTGCAACAAGCCGGTACTTCTGTTCTGGCTCAGGCTAACCAGGTTCCACAAACTGTATTGTCTCTGCTGCGTTAATATTATTCAGCCGATTCTTGTAAGCCTCCATATTATGGGGGCTTTTTTTATTCCAGTGCAGCGGAATGATACGCCGGATATACAGCTAAAGATTTGGATGAGCCTGCCGATAATAAAAAAGACGGTGATTGAAGCCGTGGGCAAATAAGCCTGAACCTTAGCCGAATCATATTTAAAGGAATACCCACTATGGCGGTCATTAACACTAACAGCCTGTCTCTGCTGACTCAGAACAACCTGAACAAATCCCAGTCTTCTTTA